>NZ_JBXASO010000005.1:0-210975 GCF_058809375.1 Brevundimonas sp. GW821-FHT10E09
GTGACGTCCATCCCGAACCTCAAAAGGGGGTCCCTATTGCACGCCGATAGGGGGTCCCTTTTAGACGCCGATTGACATTCTTGAGGTTCTGAGCCTCTTCCTGCGCACCGGCCTTCCGAGCATCCCATTGCGTGTCGTCATCGTCGTATTTCCGGACGATGCGCTTGACGGCGACTTTGCCATGGACTGGGTCATCGCCCTCGTGGACCTGACCGAAATGGCCGGCCCCAACGAACCGTCCAATTTTCAACTTGGAAAGCAGATTGCCCATTCCTAACCCCGCGCAGCGATCATAAGAAGAGCGGCTGCCTTACTACCCTCGCGAAGCTTCACCCCGGAAACTCTTGTCGGCCAAAAAGTTTTGTCCTTCACGTAGTCGTCGAACTTACGCGCTCCGAACGTCTTACTGATCTGCGCTGATGAGACGATATGTACTTTGGCGCTAGTGCCTGCCGCAGCGATAATCACGCCGCGCAGTTCAGCCGCTTCAAGATGCGAGAGCTTCATGCCCGTAGTCCAAGCGCTTGCCTTGATGAACACCTCATCGACCTTGTTATGGGCCACCCGATCCGACACCCGGTCGTGCATGATCTTGTAAGCAGCGGCGCGATCACCGCTGTGGAGATCGACGGTGTCGTCCGCTACGATCTCAAGCGGCCTACCCGACTCTTCTATCGCGGTAACGAGAACGGCCTTCGTCCCCGAGACTGCTACACCCATCCATCTTTTGCCCACGAGCCTCTCCTCAAAAGGCTAGTATGGGATGTTTCGTATTCAACTAGAAGTCCCCATGCCCTCCATCCTCTTCGTCTGCCTCGGCAACATCTGTCGCTCGCCCCTCGCCGAGGCCGCCCTCCGCGCCGAGGCTGAACGCCTGCGCCTCGATCTGATCGTCGAGTCCGCCGGCACGGGGAACTGGCATGTCGGCCATCCGCCCGATCCGCGCGCCCAGGCCGTGGCGCGCAAACATGGGATCGATATTTCCGGCTATCAGGGCCGGCAGGTGACGCCGGCGGACTTCCGTCGGTTCACCCACGTCATCGCCCTGGATCACGACAACCTGGCCAATCTGCGCCGGATCCGACCCGCCGACGCCGTCGCCGAACTCAGCCTGCTGCTCGACCACGTGCCCGGCCGCGAGGGCCAGGCCGTGACCGATCCCTATTTCGGCGACGACGCCGGGTTCGAGGTCACCTGGGCCGAGGTGACGGCGGCGGCGGAACAGCTGGCCGGGAGACTGCGCCGCACGCGCGAATGACCGCGCCCCCTCCGTCTCGCCGGCTTCGCCGGCGATCCACCTCCCCCAAGGGGGGAGGATTTCGGTCGTCATCACCGTTCGCATTCCTCCCCCATTGGGGGAGGGGGACCGCCGCGCTCTTCGCGCGGTGGTGGAGGGGGCTTGCCGCACACCGGGTCTCGACGCACATTCCCGCCATGGATGCACCGCGCAAAACCCTGGATCGCGCCCGTGAACTCCGCCGCAGCCTGACCCTGCCCGAGGTCCTGCTGTGGCAGGCGTTGCGCAAACGCGGGCTGTGCGGGGCGCGGTTCCGGCGCCAGCATCCGATCGGCCCCTATATCCTCGACTTCTACTGCGACGCGGCCCGGCTGGCGGTCGAGATCGACGGGTCCAGCCATGACACGCCCGATCAGGCGCGGCATGACGCCCGCCGCACCGACTGGCTGACCCAGAGGGGCGTCGCCGTGCTGCGGATACCGGCGCGGGATGTGCTGGCGGATATGGCCGGGGTGCTGGAGGGGATCGGGTTGCGGCTCAAGAGCTAGACGGGCCCCCTCCGTCGCGGCGCTTTGCGCCGCGCCACCTCCCCCAAGGGGGGAGGATTTCGGTCATCGCCACCGTTCGCATTCCTCCCCCCTTGGGGGAGGGGGACCGCCGCGCCTCTTCGCGCGGTGGTGGAGGGGGCTTGCCGCGCGGCCGGCGCCCGAAGCGGTCGCACCCTCCGTCGGCTTCGACGATCAGTCGCGGCCCCGTCCCGTGATCCTGCGCCAGATCCGCTTGCGCGCCTCGACCACCGACACCCCCAGCAGGGCCGCCGTGGTCCAGAACAGGGCCTCGGTCGTCACCGCCGCAACAATGGCCAGGGTGATGCGCGCGCCGCGATCCACATCCAGATAAAGGCCGATGCCCAGACCGATCCAGGCGCAGATCGCCCCGACCAGCAGCAGCAGGGCCAGCACCTTCAGGAACCCCTTGCCGCGCGTCAGAACGCCCTTTTTCGGCGTCTCTATCGTCCCGGTCTCGATCGTCATGGCGAACTCCTTTGTTTTTCGACGCCTGACCTGAAAGTCTCGGCCCTTCCTTGAGTCTTTCATCCCGACCGACGATTTTTTCACGGAGACCGCCGCGCTTGGGACGCGACCAGACCTTCGAAGCCCTGCTGGCCGAGCACGGCGGCATGTTGCGCCGCATCGCCTCGGCCTATGAGGCGGATCGCGAGCGGCGGCGCGAGCTGGAGCAGGACATATTGCTGGCCGTCTGGCGCGCCATGCCCAAGCACCGGGGCGAGGCGCCCCTGCGCCATTTCATCGCCCGGGTGGCCCACAACCGCGCCGTCACCCATGTGGCCCGCGAGGCGGCCGAGCCGCGCCGCCAGCCACTGGACGAGGCCGCCCCTTCAGACGCCCCCACCCCGCACGAGGCGGCCGAGACGCGGGATCTGCACGACCGTCTGGGCCAGGCTGTGCGCGCCCTGCCCCTGTCGCTGCGCCAGCCGGCGCTTCTGACCCTGGAAGGCTTCGCCCCGGCCGAGATCGCCGACATGCTGGGCCTGAACCCCAACGCCGTCTCCATCCGCCTGACCCGCGCCAAGGCGGCGCTGCGTGAGGCGCTGAACCCCACACCGTCCCAAGAGGTCCGCCCATGACCCGCCCTGATGACGACTGGACCGACCTGACCCAGGCCTGGACCGAGACCCCCGACCCCGAACCCCGGCTGGACGCCGGCTTCATCCGGTCGCTGCGCCGCCGCGACCGGCTGGCCCGGCTCAATTTCTGGGTGGAGATGGGCGGCGGGGTCGTCGTGCTGGGGGTCGTGGGCTGGGGCGCCTATCGCGGCATTCCCCTGGCCCCGCTTGCGGCCGGCCTGGTCTTCGTCCTCGTGGCCCTGGGCCTGACCGTCTGGGCGCGACGCGATCATCCCGGCCTATTGACCGAGACGCCCCAGGCCGGGCTTCGCTTCGCCCTGGGCCAGGCCCGCACCGGCTACCGCTGGGCCCTGTCCGGCGTCGCCATCAGCGTGGCGGCCATGATCTTCCTGGGGGTCATCCAGACGACGGTCGATCCCGAACGGGGACCCGCCGGGGCCGTCATCGCCGGGATGTTCGGCTTCCTGGTGATCTGCATCGGCTACTACCTGCGCCACGCCCGCCGCTGCCGCCGTCGGATTGCGGCGCATCAGGCGGCGCTGGAGGCGCTGGAGATGGACCCCTCGGAACCAGAGGCCGACGACCGGGCATGAGCCCAGCTGACGCTCAGGGTTGAAGCGTCTCGGCCAGGAAGCCGACCACCTTGGGCCAGGCGTCGGCGCGCGCCGCGGCGTCGGCCGCGGGCGATCCGCCGCTGAGGGGGCTTTCGCGCGGGCCGCCGTCTCCGACCAGATCATGCCCCGCCTCGGGATAGATCAGGGTCGTGACCTGAAGACCCGCCTCGGCGCGGGCCAAGGCGATGTTCGCGGCCGCCGTGGCCGAATCCCATTGGGCGTCGCGGCCGCCCGCGATCAGGATCAGGGCGCCGGCGTAGTCCTCGACCGGAATCCGCGCCTCGGCCTCCTTCTGCGGATTGTCGGCGCGGCCGTTGGCGTGGATGGCGCGCAGGTCGGCCTTGCCCGGACCGGCCTGCAGTCCCTCGATGAAGCCGCGATAGGGCATGAAGGGCAAGGCCCGCCCCTCGAACGAGAAGGACGACCGCACGCCCTGGGCCTCGACCGTTTCCAGGCCCCAGCCCTCCCACACCACGTCGGTGGGCGTATAGGCGACGACGGCGTCGATCCAGTCATAGCGGCTGGCCGCGATCAGGGCGAATTCCGAGCCCTTGGAGGCGCCGAACAGGCCGAACCGTTCGACGTCGACCCCGGGCGTCCCCCGCAGCGCCTCCCGCAGGTCCGCCAGCTGATCCACCCGGATGTCGACGAAGCTGCCGGCGATCTCCGGCAGGGCCTTGGGGGGTCCGTATTGGGCCCAGTCCGGCGAATAATAGGGCAGGCCCACCGCCGCATAGCCCAGCGCGGCCAGGATGGGCCCATATCGGTCGCCGGCTTCCGTCCCGCCCTCGGCCCCGTGCAGAATGACCACGACCGGCCTGGGCCCGGCGCCGTCCTGAACATAGACCTTGGCGTGAGGGAAGCCGGCGATCGGCGAGGACGTCGTCCGCGCCTGCGACAACGCCAATCCCGGCGCCAGGCCGAGCGCCAGGCCCGCACCCAGGGCCAGGCCCAGAGCCGTACGTCGAACAACAGATCCAGACATGACACCCTCCGTCGCCATCCGGGATCTTGGGTATCAGTGTTCCCTTCGAAGGAACAGCACCCGCGCTGCGCCATAATCGCGCGCGTCCAGCCGTTCATAGCCGGGCGTGTCGATGTCCGGCTCGTCCGACCCGCGCTCGAACACCACCAGGGCGCCCGGCGTCAGCCAGTTCCCCTCCAGCAGCCTTGCCAGCGTCTGCTCCCCCAGCCCCTTGCCATAGGGCGGGTCCAGGAAGGCCAGGTCGAAGGCCTCGCCGTCCGATCCGGGCCGCACGCCCAGGTCCGTGGCGCTGCGCCGATGGACGCGGGTGCGCCCCATCACCCCATAGGCGTCGGCGTTCTCCCGGATCGCGCCCCGCGCCCCGTCGTCGGTCTCGACGAACAGGCAGAAGCCCGCCCCCCGGCTGATCGCCTCGAACCCCAGGGCGCCCGATCCGGCGTACAGGTCGATGACCCGCGCGCCGTTCAGGCTCTCGGCCCAGGCGGCGTGTTCCAGCACATTGAACACAGCCTGCCGCGCCCGGTCCGAGGTTGGGCGCGTGCCCTGCCCCTCCGGCGCGACGATGGCCCGGCCCTTCAGGCTTCCCGCGACGATCCGCAAGCCTCAGCTCCGCGGCGTGCGGGGCTTGCCCCCCGGTGCGCGGCCGCTGGTGCCCGAAGGCCCGGCCGGCTTGCCGCCGCCGGTCCGTGGCGGGCGGGTTTCGCGTCCGCTGGGCGAGGCTGCGCCGAACCCGCGCGGCTTGAACTCCCGCTTGCCCGCGTCGGCGCCCGCCGTGCGCGGCTTGTACTCGCGCTTGGGCCCGTCGCTGCTGCGGGCCGGAACCCCCTCGCGCGGCTTGTAGGTGCGGGCCGGGCGTTCGCCGTCGGTCGGCGCCCCCTCGCGCGGCTTGAAGCTCTTCTTCGGATGGCCGGTCTTGGGCGCAGCCTTGGCCCAGCCCTCCTTCTTCGGCGGCCGCTCGCGGCGCTCGATCGCATCGGTCTGGGCCGTTTCGGCGGCGCGGACGCGGCTGGGCTTGCGCGACGGGTCCGACATGGCCGAACCCGACCGCCCCTTGACGATCGGCGTCGACACCCGACGGCCGGGGATGGGCGCGGGCGTCTCGACCGTATTGCCGGTCGGCAGGTTCTCGGGCCGGATGTACTCAGCCAGCAGTTCGCGGATCACCCGCGGCCCGACCTCTTCGACCGAGCCGATGGGCAGGACGTCCAGACGGAACGGGCCATAGGCCAGGCGGATCAGACGGTTGACGGTCAGGCCGACAGACTCCAGCACCTTGCGGACTTCTCGGTTCTTGCCCTCGGTGATCGAGACCGAGATCCACAGGTTGGCCGGGGCGCGCCCATCCTCGGACTTGGACTCCTTGGCCTTGTCCAGCGTCGCCTCGATGGGGCCGTAAGAGACGCCCTCGACGGTCACGCCGTCCTTCAGCTTGTCCAGCTGTTCCTGGGTGATCTTGCCCCGCGCCCGCGCCCGGTACTGACGCACCAGCGAGGTCGCCGGCAGCTCCAGCGCCCGGCTCAGTTCGCCGTCATTGGTCAGCAGCAGCAGGCCCTCGGTCGCCAGGTCGAGCCGTCCGACCGAGATCACGCGCGGCAGACCCGCCGGCAGGGCGTCGAACACCGTCGGCCGTCCGGTCGGATCGCTGTGGCTGGTCAAGAGGCCGGCCGGCTTGTGATAGCGCCAGACCCGCGTCGCCTGGGTCGAGCCGATGGGCTTGCCGTCGACCGTGATCACGTCGTCGCGCGTCACCAGGGTCGCGGGCGTGTCCAGGATGCGGCCGTTGACCGCCACCTTGCCCAGGCCGATCAGCCGCTCGACCTCGCGGCGCGAGGCGATGCCGGCGCGGGCCATGGTCTTGGCGATTCGCTCGGCGCGCAGCGGCGTGTCGCTCTTGCCCGCATTGGACGACGGCTTGCCGTCCTTGCCGGCGCGCGGCCGATCTCCCCGGTCCGGCTTGTCGCCGAACCGCTTGGGGCCGTCTTCGCGAGGGCTGCGCGGCTTGTCGCCGAAGGAGGTCTTCCCGTCGCCGCTCTTGCGAGGACCGGAGGATTTAAAGGGCCGGGGCGACCGTTCGTCTTGACGGGCGCGGGGCTTCTTGTCGTTGTCGTCTGTATGGCGGACCATGATGAGCGGTTCATGCGCATGGCGCTGGACCAAGCGCAAGCGGCGGCGGACGCAGGAGAGGTGCCTGTGGGCGCAATTCTTGTCGATCCTGCCTCAGGTGAGGTAATTTCGACCGGCGCCAACGGTCCGATTGCGGCGCACGACCCCACCGCCCACGCCGAGATCGTCGCCATGCGGCGCGCGGCGACGGCGCTGGACAACTACCGACTGACCGGCCTGACCCTCTATGTGACGCTGGAGCCCTGCGCCATGTGCGCCGGCGCCATCAGCCATGCCCGAATCGGCCGCGTGGTCTGGGCCGCCGACGATCCGAAGGGCGGCGCCGTGCTCCACGGCCCCCGCCTGTTCGAACAGCCCACATGCCACTGGCGCCCGACGACGGACTGGGGTCTTCTGGCTGACGAGTCGTCCGGCCTGCTCAAATCCTTCTTCCGTCAACGGAGGGGAACGGCCGCGAGCGGCGCACGTTAGACCGGCGCGCCAAGCGGCGCCGTTGTGAGGATAAGCGTCTTGTTCAAGCCGGTTCCGCCGTCGTCCCTCGTCCACCGCGGCCTGGCCGCCCCCGCCCTTGTCGCCGCCCTGGCGCTTCTGGCCGCCTGCGGCCCCGATCCCGACAAGGCCCCCAGCACCGGCGACGAGGTCAAGGAACGCGCCATCGAGGCCCAGACCGCCCGCCAGCGCACCGGCGCCGAGGTGCAGGACCGCACCCTGAACCGCGTCGTCCACACCGTTTATCTGTGCGACAACGGCGAACGCCTGTCGGTTGACTTCGACAATCCGCGCCAGATGGCGACCATCCGCAACTCGTCCGGCGAGGCCATCGACCTGTACCAGGAACGCGCCGCCGACGGCATCTGGTACCGCGCCTCCAACGTCGATCTGCGTGGCAAGGGCGTCCTCGCCACCTGGTCCGTCCAGGGCCGCCAGCCGACGCAATGCCGAGCGGTGGATTAGGCCAGCGCCGCCAGCCTTCGATCCAGCCCGTCCCGCACCTCGGGCCAGTCTTCGTCGATCACGGCGAACATCGCAGTGTCACGCGCACGCCCTGTCCAAGTGATCTTGTGCTTCCTCAGCACGCCCTCGGCCCTGGCGCCCAGTTTGAGGATCGCCGCCCGGCTTCGGGCGTTGACGGCGTCGGTGATGATCTCGACCCGCACGGCGCCTGCATCGAACGCATGGCCCAGCAACAGCCGTTTGCAGGCCGGATTGATCGCCCCGCCCCGCGCCTCAGGCCGATAGAAGGTCGAGCCGATCTCGCAGCGACGATAGGCCGGGTTGATCTCGTACAGGCTGGTCGTGCCGACCACCGCCCCGTCCAAACGCCGCCGCACGGCATAGGCGATCCGCGTCCCGGACCGCATGGCCGTCAGGGCGCTGTCCCACCAGCCGTCGAAATGCGCGCCCTGGGCCGAGCCGACCATGGCGGCCCAGGCCTCGGGATCGCAGTTCAGCGCCGCACGAACCTCGTCTTTCAGACCGTCCTCGAACGGCTCCAGCCGCACGAACCGATCCTCTAGCGGGACCGGGACGATCCGCATCACGCCGTCGCACCTTCCTCGATCAGGAAGGCGCGCACCTTGTCCGCGTCCATGCCTTTGGACACGAAGGCCTGGCCGATCCCGCGCGCCAGGATCAGGGTCAGGGCCCCGCCTTCGGCCTTCTTGTCGCCGGCCATCAGGGCCAGCAGCCGGTCGGCGCCGAACACGCCCGCCTGATCCAGACGCGTCGGCAGGCCCGCCGCCGCGACCACCGCCTCGACCCGCGCCACATCCTCGGCCGAACACAGGCCCTCGCGCGCCGAATACCGGAAGGCCATGCAGCAGCCCAAAGCCACCGCCTCGCCATGGGCCAGGGCGTCTTCGTCAAACCCCACTTCCGTCTCGACCGCATGACCGAAGGTGTGGCCCAGGTTCAGCAGGGCGCGACGCCCGGCCTCCTTCTCGTCCTCGCCAACCACGGCGCTCTTGATCTCGACCGAGCGGATCACGGCCCGTTCCAGCGCCGCCGGATCGCCCTCGGCGCCCGCCGACCCTTCGCCCGCCAGCCAGTCGAAGAAGCCCGCGTCGCAGATCAGCCCGTGCTTCAGCACCTCGGCCCAGCCGGACTTCACCTGCCGCGCCGGCAGGGTCGCCAGAACGTCGATGTCGGCCAGCACCAGACGCGGCTGATGAAAGGCGCCGACCAGGTTCTTGCCGCGCGGCGTGTCGATGGCCGTCTTGCCGCCGACCGACGAATCGACCTGGGCCAGCAAGGTCGTCGGGATCTGCACGAAGTCGACGCCGCGCATGTACAGCGCCGCCGCCAGTCCAGCGAGGTCGCCGACCACGCCGCCGCCCAGGGCGATCACCACGTCCTTGCGGTCCAGCCCGATCTCCAGCAGCCGGTCCAGCACCCGCTCCAGCTCGGCGAAGGACTTGGAGGCCTCGCCCGCCGGCACGGCCACGATCTCGCTCTTGACGCCCGCCGCCGACAGGGACGCGGTCAGGGCCGCGGCGTGGATCGCCGCAACGGTCTCGTCGGTGACGATGACGGTCCGTCCCCTGGCCAGGGGTGCGATCCGTTCGCCCGCCTGGGCCAGCAGCCCACGCCCCACCACGACCTCATAGGCCGCAAAGGCCCCGCCGCTGACCGGAATGATCGTCATCGCCTCGTCTCCGCGCGCCGTCTGTGGCGCCAGTGCCGGCGCAGGTTCTTGTGAATGGCGTCCACCGCCTGGCCGTGCGAGCCCTGGCCCACGTCCACGGTCACATCCGCCTCGCCATAGATCGGATAGCGGGCTTCGGCCAAGGTCGTCAGCACCGCCAGCGGATCCTTGCCCCGCAACAGCGGCCGGGTGTCGCGCCGCGCCACCCGTTCGGCGATCACCGCCAGATCGGCCCTCAGCCAGACCGTGTCGGCCCGTTCCTTCAGCAGGGCGCGGGTTTCCGCATTCATCATCGCCCCGCCGCCGGTGGCCAGGACAATGGGCGGCCCTTCCAGCAGGCGACGGATCACCCGCGCCTCGCCCGCGCGGAATTCCTCCTCGCCCAGGGCGGCGAAAATTTCGGACACCGTCATCCCGGCCGCCGATTCGATCTCCACGTCGCCGTCGGCGAAGGGCAGTTTCAGCCGGTTGGCCAGCCGCCGCCCCACCGACGATTTGCCCACCCCCATCAGCCCGACCAGGGCTATGGTGCGGCTCGGGCCCGGATTCGCGCGCCGCCTCATCCGGCGGCTCCGGCGGAACGGACGGTCGAAAGGACGGCGAAGGCGGCGGAACGGGCAGGCATGATCGATCAAACCTCTACACCAAGCCCGCCCGCGCGCCAGCCGCCCAGGGACCGGATCGCGTCATGACGCCCCAGATCGAGGCCTTTCTGGAGATGATGGCGGTCGAACGCGACGCCTCGCCCCACACCCTGTCCGCCTACGGCCGCGACCTGGCGGACGCCGAGGCCGCCCTGGCCGAGGCCGGCGGCCTGATGCAGGCCGACCAGGAGGCGCTCGAGGTCTGGTTCGCCGACCTGTCGCGGCGCGGCCTGTCGGCCGCCACCGCCGCCCGACGTCGTTCCTCGGCGCGCCAGTTCTACCGGTTCGCCCTGGCCGAAGGCTGGCGCACGGACGATCCGTCGCGCCGCCTGGACGCGCCCAAGCAAGGCCGCCCCCTGCCCAAGCTGCTTAGCCGCGACGAGATCGACCGTCTGCTGGCCGCCGCCGCCGCCCGCGACGCCGCAGGAGGGCTGCGCCTGGTCGCCCTGGTCGAGATGGCCTACGCCTCGGGTCTGCGGGTCTCGGAGCTGCTGGGGCTCAAGGTCGATGCGGTGCGTCGCGACCCCGCCTATCTGATCGTGCGCGGCAAGGGCGGCAAGGAACGGCTCGCCCCCCTGAACGCCGCCGCCCGCGAGGCGATCAAGGCCTGGCTGACCGCCCGCGACGCCAAGCTCAAGGGCAAAGATGGGCGAAAACCCGCGGCGCCCGACAGCCCCTGGCTGTTTCCCTCGTCCGGCCGCACCGGCCATCTGACGCCGCGCCGGTTCGCCCAGCTGCTGGACGAGGCGGCGCTGGGCGCCGGTATCGACCCCGCCCGCGTCAGCCCCCACGTCCTGCGCCACGCCTTCGCCACCCACCTGCTGGAAGGCGGCGCCGACCTGCGCGTCGTCCAGACCCTGCTGGGCCACGCCGACATCGCCACGACCCAGATCTACACCCACGTCGCCACCGACCGCCTGGCCCAGGTCGTCCAGCAAAACCACCCCTTGGCGCGGGATGATTGACGGCGCATATTCGAGCCATGGGCGAGGATTTCTACGTCAAGGCGATCTGGGACCCCGAGGCCGAAGTCTGGTTCAGCGACTCCAACATCGTTGGCCTCGTGATCCAAACCGCGACGCTGACCGAGTTCGAAGTGCTGGCCCGGCATTTCGCTGCAGAGCTTCTGGCCGAAAATATGAACGTTGTCGGCGACACCCTCATTAGGTTCGAGGCTGCAGCACGTTTCACAGTCGCGGCTCTTCCCTTCCCTCTCCCAGCGGTAGAGGGCTTGAGCGCCCGAGAGCGCAGCGATCGGTCTTGCGCGAAAGGGTGAGGGGTATGGGTGCGAACTCGCCCACCGACAGGCCCTCATCCGGCCCTGCGGGCCACCTTCCCCCCATGGGAGAAGGAAGCGGCTCTGAACCCCGCTTGCCCGGCGGCCTCGACCTCTCTAGTTTCCCCCGCCTTCCCTAGGGGCGGTTTTCCCGCCTGCAGTCCCGGACGCCTTTATGGCCACGCACTATCTCGACTTCGAAAAGCCGATCGCCGATCTGGAAGCCAAGATCGAGGAACTGTCGGCCCTGTCCGAAACCTCGGGCGGCTTCGACGCCGAGATCGCCGGCCTGCGCAAGAAGGCGGAACAGCTTCGCAAGAAGACCTACGCCGGTCTCGATCCCTGGATGAAGACCCAGGTGGCGCGCCATCCGCAGCGGCCGCATTTCATTGACTATGTCGAGAGCCTGTTCACCGACTGGAACGAGCTGCACGGCGACCGCAAGTTCGGCGATGATCAGGCCATACTGGGCGGTCTGGCCCGATTCCGCGGTCGGCCCGTCGTCATCATGGGCCAGGAAAAGGGCCACGACACCGCCACCCGCATCACCCACAATTTCGGCATGGCCCGGCCCGAAGGCTATCGCAAGGCCGTGCGCCTGATGGACCTGGCCGAACAGTTCGGCCTGCCGGTGCTCAGCTTCATCGACACCGCCGGCGCCTATCCGGGCCTGGGCGCCGAGGAGCGCGGCCAGGCCGAGGCCATCGCCCGTTCGACCGAACGCTGCCTGACCCTGGGCGTCCCCTCCATCGCCACCATCGCGGGCGAAGGCGGCTCAGGCGGGGCCATCGCCATCGCCGCCGCCAGCCGCGTGCTGATGCTGGAACACTCGATCTACTCCGTCATCTCGCCCGAAGGCGCGGCCGGCATCCTGTGGCGCGACGGCGCCCGGGCCAGGGACGCGGCCATGGCCATGAAGATCACCGGCCCGGACCTGCTGGCGTTGAAGATCGTGGACCGGCTGATCGACGAACCCGTCGGCGGCGCCCACACCGACCGCGCCGCCGCCATGGCCAATGTCGGCGACGTCCTGGCCGAGGAGCTGAAGGCCTTCGAAGGCCTGTCGCCCCAGCAGATCCGCAAACAGCGCGCCGACCGCTTCTACGCCATCGGCGCGCTTTGACCGAACGGCGTTAACCCCGAATCCATGAAATCAGGTGAAGCTCTCCCCTGACCGGGGCGAAATCTAACCAATCATGGCGACACAGGGCGATTCTCTTCGAGAAAGCGCGGTTTTCAACCTCAGCGGCGCCATCACCATGGTCGTCGACGATTCGCCCTTCTCCCTGACCCTGACGGCGGGCGCCCTGGCCGGTTTCGGCATTCGCCCCGCCTTCACGGTCGGCAGAGGCGCCGAGGCGCGCCGCATTCTTCAGGAGAAGCCGGTCGATCTGCTGTTGGTCGATACCGACATGCCGGACATCGACGGTTTCGAACTGGTGCGCTGGCTGCGTCGGTCAGGGCCCAACCCCAACGCCTTCACGCCCGTGATCATGACCGCCAGCCATATTCGGCGCGGGCGGGTCACCGAAGCGCGCGACTGCGGCGCCAATTTCGTCGTCACCAAGCCGTTCAGCGCCGCCATGCTGCTGGAGCGGATCCTGTGGGTCGCGCGCGACAGCCGGCCCTTCCTCGAGGTCGGGGACTATCTGGGACCGGATCGCCGGTTCCGGCACGACGACTATGACGGCGAAGAACGGCGGGCCGACATGATCCGCAAGAAGACCATGGAGTTCGCATGACGGTCATCACCCATGTCCAGCGCAAATCCCGTCTCGCGGAGATGGTGGATCGTCCCGGCGGCGTCAGCGTCGGGGTCGCCCTGGCCCAGGCCAAGGCCAATCTGGATGGGCTGAAGGACCAGGCCCTGGCCATCATATCCGAGAACATCGGCGCCCTGCTGGCGCCCCCGACGCCGGACATCCCCGAAGCCCTGCGTCTGGACAGCGCCTACGCCGCCTCCAGCCAGGTCATCGACGCCGCCAGCCCCTTCGCCCTGGACGACCTGTGCACGGCGGCCAAGGGTCTGTGCGACCTGCTGGACGCCGCGCCGCGCCAGGGCGGGTTCGACTGGCGCATCGCCACGGTCCACGCCCAGGCGATGAAACTGCTGCTCAGCCTGACCCCGGACGCCCCCGGCACGGCCGAGGCCCGCATCGCCATCATGGCCAATCTGAGCGAAGTCCTGAAACGCAAACTGCCGATGTCGCCTCAGTCCCCGGCCTGAGCCGCCTTGCCCGCCCGTGTCTGCTTGCGCCACAGGGCGGCGTATTCCCCGCCCAGCCGCGCCACCAACTCATGGTGCGCGCCCCGCTCGACGATCCGCCCGGCCTTCAGCACCAGGATCTGATCGGCGTCGGCCACGGTCGACAGCCGGTGCGCCACCACCAGGGTGGTCCGCCCCTGGCTGACCCGACGCAGGGTCTTCTGGATCGCCGCCTCGGTGCGGCTGTCCAGGGCGCTGGTCGCCTCGTCCAGGATCAGGATGCAGGGATCGGCCAGCAGGGCGCGTGCGATGCCCACCCTCTGGCGTTCTCCGCCCGACAGTTTCAGCCCCCGCTCCCCGACCCGGGTCTCCATCCCGTCGGGCAGACCCTGGATGAAGTCGGACAGTTCCGCCGCCGCCGCCGCCGCCCACACCTGGGCCGCATCGGCGTCCGGCCGGGCGAAGGCGATATTGGCGTAGAGGCTGTCGTTGAACAGGGCCACGTCCTGCGGCACCAGGGCCACCGCGGCCCGCAACGAGGCCTGGGTCACCGTCCGCGCGTCATGCCCGTCGATCAGGACCCGCCCCTCCTGCGGATCCAGCAGCCGCAGCGCCAGTTTGACGATGGTGGACTTGCCCGCTCCCGACGGCCCCACCAGGGCCGTGGTCGTGCCCGGCGCGGCGACGAAGCTGACGTCCTCCAGCCCGCTGGTCCGGGCGTCGTGGCGATAGCCGACCTGCTGGAACTCCACCGAGGCCCCGCGCGCATCGACCGGTCGCGGCAAAGGGACGGCGTCGGCCGCATCCGCCACCTGGGGCGTCAGCCGCGTCACCTTCAGCATCTCCTCCATGTCGATGAAGGACTGGCGGATTTCCCGATAGGCGAAGCCCAGGATGTTCAGCGGCGCATACAGCGAGATCATGATCAGCACCGCCGCCGTCACATCCCCTGGCCCCATCCGCCCGGCGGCCGCCTCGAACCCGGCCATCACCGCCATGACGCCCAGACCCAGGTTCATGATCAGGGCCTGGATGCCGTTCAGCAGGGCCAGCGAACTGTTGGCCTTCAGCGACGCCTGGGCGTAGTCGCCCAGGGCCCGGTCATAGGTCTGGGCCGCCCGGCTCTCGGCCCCGAACGACTTGACCGTCTCATAGTTCAGCAGGGCGTCGACCGAGACGCCGGCCGCCTCTGAATCGGCGGCGTTCATGACCCGGCGATGTTCCAGCCGCCAGTTGGACAGGGCGAAGGTCGCGATCGTGTAGACCACCACCACCGCCACCGCGACCGCCGCGAACCGCCAGTCGTACTTGCCGCCCAGCACCGCCGCCGCCAGCGCTAGCTCCACCCCGGTCGGAACCAGGTTGAAGGCCAGGATGCGCAACAGGAAATCCACCGCCCGCGAGCCGCGATCCATGGTCCGCGACAGGGCGCCCGAGCGTTTGGTCTGGTGGAAATCCAGCGACAGGCTCAGCGCATGGGCGAACACCTCGGCCGCCGTCTTTCTCTGCGCCGCGGACCGGACCGGGGCGAACACCACGTCCGACACCTGGGGCGCCACCGACGACAGGAAGCGCACTATGGCCCAGCCCACGGCGAAGGCTGCAAAACCCCAGCCGACCGCCACGGCCGCCCCCTGCCCCGCCGCCAGCCGATTGACCGCCGCACCCAGCATCAGGGGCGCCAGCACCCCCAGCGCCTTGCCCGCCAGCGTCAGACCGACGGCCGAGACCAGCCGCACCCGCAGCTGCGGCGCGCCCGACCGGCCCACCAGCCGCACCAGGTCCGCCAACGCCTGCAGCGTCGGGGGACCCTCTGTCTTTTCCTGCATGCTCCCCGCCTGTTGCGCCTTGACCATAGGGTCGCGCCGGCCGCCGGAGCGCTCTCCGCGCATCGCCATGATCCGCATATGGACAGACTATGCGACCGGGGAAAGGCCGCACGCGCGACAAGGGCTCAGTTCAGGCCCGCGATCGCCTCGATCAGTTCGTCCACGGCCTCTGCCTGGGTCGCCCAGGAACAGACGAACCGCACCGATCCGTCGTCGAACCGATAACAGGCCCAGCCCAGGGCGTTCAGCCTCTGGTGCGCCTCGGCCGGCATTCGCACGAACACCGTATTGGCCTCGACCGGATGGGCCAGGACATAGGGCGAGCGGGTCGCCACCCCCGCCGCCAGCCGTTTCGCCATCAGATTGGCGTGGGCGCCGCCCGATTCCCAGTCGCCGCTTTCCAGCAGGCCCAGCATCGGCCCGGCCAGCAGCCGCGCCTTGGACGCCACCTGCCCCGCCTGTTTCAGCCGGTTGTCCAGCCGCCGCGCCAGGCTCTTGTCGAACAGGACCAGGGCCTCGACGCAGTTCGCCCCTGCCTTGGCCCCGCCGAACACCAGCACATCCACGCCCAGGCGCGGAATATCCTTCAGGTCGAACCCGGCCGCGACGGCGTTGGCCAGACGCGCCCCGTCCATATGAACGCCGTATCCCCTGGCCTTCACCGGCTCGATCAGATGGCGCAGTTCTTCCTCGGTATAGACCGCGCCGTACTCGGTCGCTTGGGTCAGGGACAGGGCCGCCGGCGGCTGGCGATGGCCGACCTCGGGCTCGGCCAGTTGCGCCTTCAGCGCCAGCGGATCGATCCGCCCCGAAAACCCCGGCAGGCCGATCAGGCCGACGCCCTGGCCGAAGAAGCCCGGCGCCCCCGTCTCGTCGGTGCAGACATGGGCGGCGTTGTGCGCCAGCACCGCCTCGAACGGAAAGGCCAGCATCGACAGGGCGATGGCGTTGGCCGCCGTGCCGCTGAAGACGAACCGGATCTCGGCGTCGGCGTCCAGCCGTTGGCGGATCTGATCGGCGGCCCGCGCCGTGATCTCGTCTGAACCATAGGACCGGGCGTATCCGGCGTTGGCCCGCGCCAGACCTTCGACGGCGCTCGGCGCCATGCCGGCGGTGTTGTCGGATCCGAAATCGTATCGCATCAGCGCGTCTTCACCTTCACGTCATGCCCGCCGTCTTCTACCGTCCGTACACGGACGACCGGCATGACATCTTCATCGCCATAGGGCACGGCGACCTGATGCGGGAAGGGAATTTCGATCCCGGCGGCGTCCAGCGCCTCCTTGCCGCCCTGCATCAGATCGGCCTGGGTCTGCCACCAGTCCTCGACCTTGACCCAGGCGTGCAGGGTCACCTGCACCGCACTGTCCAGCAGTCCCGTCACCCCGGTCCACGGATGCGGGTCGTCCAGCACCTTCTCGTGCGCCGCCGCCATGTCGGCCAGGACGCAACGCGCCTTGTTCAGGTCGTCGCCATAGCCCACGCCGAAATTGATCTCGATCCGCCGCGTCTGCTGACCGGTCAGATTGGTCAGGGGATCGCTCAGAACCTTGGAATTGGGAATGACGATCTTGTGGTTGTTGGCGTTCGACAACTGGGTCGTGAACAGGTCCAGCCGCTGCACCGTGCCGGCCATGCCGCCGACGTCCACCACGTCGCCGACGCGATAGGGTCTCAGCACCAGCAGCATGATGCCCGAGGCCACGTTCGACAGGGTCCCCTGCAGGGCCAGGCCCACGGCCAGCGACGCCGCCCCCAGCACCGCGATGATCGAGGTGGTCTGCACCCCCAGCCGCTGCAGCACGGCGATCATGCCGATGATGAACACCACCACCCGCACGACCTGAACGGCGAAGCTCAGCACGGTCTGGTCGTGCCGGAAGGCGCCGACCCGCGACAGGGCGTTGCGCGCCAGCCGGGCCGACCATTTGGCCGCGATCACCGTCGCCGCAAAAATCAGGGCGGCGATCGTCAGATTGATGGCGAAATCACCGGCCATGTCGGTGATCTTGGCGATCATGACGGTATCGACCGCCACGGCCTGACGCCCGGCGGCGACGGCTTCGGCTATAGGGGAGGCATTCGACATAAGGGGGGTCTAACGTCTCGATCTCCGAATGGAAGCCCGCTCAAGGCAATTTCACCACGACGCCGACGCGACACGCCCCCTCCGTCACGGCGCTCTGCGCCGCGCCACCTCCCCCAAGGGGGGAGGAATGCGAACACCGAAATCCTCCCCCCCTGGGGGAGGTGGATCGCCGGCGAAGCCGGCGAGACGGAGGGGGCCCGAACGGCCCCAACTGTCACAATGACGCTGGTCTCACTCCAATGATTCCAACCCCTTGTCAGTTTCTCGCCCCGACTTTCCCGCCAGGGCTCCGGGCGAAGGCCCGGCGCCCCGCCCAGCCCTCCGCTTCCAAAGGGCCTCCAACTCCGCCGCGAAAACGGCGGAGGCGCCGTCGTTCGCCGCTCGCCTTATTTGCTCTCTGGCGCCAGGATCGCTACATCCGCCCAAACCTCCCAATCCGACGAAACCCGAAGGGCGAAACCGCACCTCATGGCGCAGCAATATATTTTCCAGATGCAGGGTCTGACCAAGACCTTCCCCGGCGGCCGCAAGATCTTCGAGAACATCTGGCTCAGCTTCTACAACGACGCCAAGATCGGCGTCGTCGGCGTCAACGGCTCGGGTAAATCCACCCTGCTGAAGATCATGGCCGGCCTGGACAACGAGTTCACCGGCGAGGCCCGCGCCGCCGACGGCATCAAACGCGGCTATCTGGAGCAGGAGCCCCAGCTCGACCCCGCCCTGAACGTGCGCGAGAACGTCGAGGCCTGGTGCGAAGAGAAGCAGTGGGTCAACCGGTTCAACGCCGTCGCCGCCGAACTGGGCGAGAACTACACCGACGAGCTGATGGAGGAGATGACCGCCCTCCAGGAGAAGATCGACGCCGGCGACGTCTGGGACATCGACAGCCGTATCGAAATGGCCATGGGCGCCCTGCGCTGCCCGCCCGACGACTGGGAGGTCGCCAACCTGTCCGGCGGTGAGAAGCGCCGCGTGGCCCTGGCCCGCCTGCTGCTGTCCAAGCCCGACATGCTGCTGCTCGACGAACCGACCAACCACCTGGACGCCGAATCCGTCGCCTGGCTGCAGCACCACCTGGAAAACTTCCCCGGCTGCGTAATCCTGGTGACCCACGACCGCTACTTCCTGGACCTCGTCACCAAGTGGACGCTGGAGCTGGACCGCGGCAAGGGCCACCCGCACGAGGGCAACTATTCCTCGTGGCTGGAAGCCAAGACCAAGCGCGTCATTCAGGAACAGTCCGAATCCGAAGCCCGCCAGCGCGCCCTCACCCGCGAACTGGAATGGGTCCGTTCCGGCGCCAAGGCCCGTCAGGCCAAGTCCAAGGCCCGTCTGGCCGCCTATGAGCGGATGGTCGACGAGCAGGAATCGATGCGCGGCGCCCAGACCCACGCCCACATCCAGATCCCGCCCGGGCCGCGCCTGGGCAATGTCGTGCTGGAAGTCGAAGGCCTAGCCAAGACCTATGGCGACAAGACCCTGTTCGACAACCTGACCTTCAAGCTTCCGCCCAACGGCATCGTCGGCGTCATCGGCCCCAACGGCGCCGGCAAGTCGACCATGTTCAAGCTGATCACCGGTCAGGAAACCCCCGACGGCGGCACGATCAAGGTCGGCGAGACGGTCAAGCTGGCCTATGTCGACCAGTCGCGCGACGACCTGAAACCGGACGAGACCATCTGGCAGGCCATCTCCGGCGGCACCGATGTGATGATGGTCGGCAAGCGCGAGATCAACACCCGCGCCTATGTCGGCAGCTTCAACTTCAAGGGCGGCGACCAGCAGAAGAAGGTCGGCCAGCTGTCGGGCGGTGAGCGCAACCGCGTCCACCTGGCCAAGACCCTGGCCTCGGGCGGCAATCTGATCCTGCTCGACGAACCGACCAACGACCTGGACATCGAAACCCTGCAGAACCTCGAAGAGGCGCTGGAAGAGTTCGCCGGCTGCGCCGTGGTCATCTCCCACGACCGCTGGTTCCTGGACCGTCTGGCCACCCACATCCTCGCCTTCGAAGGCGACGGCCATGTGGAATGGTTCGAAGGAAACTTCGAAGCCTACGAACAGGACAAGATGCGTCGCCTGGGCGCCGACAGCATCATCCCCAAGCGCATCCAGCACCAGAAGTTCGGCCGCTGATCGATCTGTGATAGGATGCGGGACATGAGCGATGATCTTCTGTCCCGCATCACTATCGAAGACGGCAAACGCGCCGGTCGGCCCTGCATCCGGGGCATGCGTATCGCCGTGCATGACATTCTCGGGTGGCTGGCCTCCGGAATGACTGAGGCCCAGATCCTTTCCGACTACGAGGAATTGGAAGCCGACGACCTGCGGGCCGCCCTGGCCTACGCCGCGCAGGCGCTCGATCATTCGGTGGCGGCCGCTGCAGCTTGAAATTCCTGCTCGATCAGAACCTGCCCGTCCGCCTGATCGATGCGATCACAGCATTCGATCATGAGGTCGAACACGTCAGATTGATGGGGCTGGCCACGGCAGGCGACCGGGAAATCTGGGCCTTGGCGGCGTCACGGGGGGCGGTCGTCGTCAGCAAGGACAAGGACTTTCTTTTGCTGGCGCAGCTTAGCGCCAGCGGTCAGCCACTGGTCCACCTCAACCTCGGAAACTGTTCGAACGACGAACTCTACGCCATCGTGCGGCGCGACTGGACCAGCGTCGTCGCTCGGCTGACCGACGGCGAGGCCATTGTGGAGGTCCGACCATGACCCAACGCCCCGCCGTTCTCATCATGCAGCGGCATCTCGCCCCGCTCTCGCCGATCCTGGAGAGCGCCTATGACGTCTACCGCTTCTGGGAAGGCCCGCCGATCGAGGCCGCCCATGACATCCGCGCCCTGATCGTCGCCGGCGAGGCCCCGCTGGACCAGGCGCTGATCGAACGCCTGCCCAACCTCGACCTGATCGCCTGTTTCACCTCTGGCTATGACGGCATCGACATCGACTGGTGCCGCGCGCGTGGCCTGCCCGTCACCCACGCGCCCGGCGTCAATCACGAGGACGTCGCCGACCACGCCCTGGGCCTGATCCTGGCCGCCCGCCGCCAGATCGTCTCGGGCGACCGTCAGGTCCGGTCCGGCGACTGGACCGCCGAGACCCGCCCCCTCACCCCCTCTGTCCGAGGCCAGAAGGTCGGCGTCGTCGGCCTGGGCGCCATCGGCAAGGCCGTCGCCGCTCGCTGCGCGCCCTTCCGAATGGAGGTGGCGTGGTGGGGCCCCCGCCCCCGCGACGCCGAATGGCCCCGGGCAGAATCTCTGCTCAGCCTTGCGAAACAGAGCGACATCCTCGTGGTCGCCTGCAAGGCCGACGAAACCAACCGCGGCTTGATCTCGCGCGAGGTGCTTGAGGCGCTCGGCCCCGACGGCCTGCTGATCAATGTCTCGCGGGGCCAGGTGATCGACGAGGACGCCCTGATCGCCGCGCTGAAATCCGGCGCCCTGGGCCAAGCCGCCCTTGATGTTTTCGCAGAGGAGCCGACCGATCCAAACCGTTGGGCCGACGTACCCAATATGGTCCTGACGCCTCACACCGCCGGCGCCACGACAGCCGGCGTTCAGGGCATGCTGATGCTGCTGATGCAGAACCTTCAGGCGCATTTCGCCGGGGAACCACTGAAAACGCCCGTCCTCTAGGCGGTTTTCACTTGCATAATCATATAAGGATATCCTTATATGATCTCATGAGTCTTACCGCCGACCAGACTGTCGAAGCCCTGCGCGCCGCCGGCGAGCCGACCCGTCTGCGCATCCTGTCGCTGCTGGCCGGCGAGGAGCTTTCGGTCATGGAGATGTCGCGCATCCTCGACCAGAGCCAGCCGCGCGTCTCACGCCATCTGAAACTGATGACCGACGCCGGCCTGATCGAACGATTCCCCGACGGCGCCCGCGTCTATTATCGCCTGTCCCACGACGCCCACGCCCGCCGGTTGATCGACACTGTTCTGGACATCCTGGCCGACGACGCCGGGGAGGCGGACCATCGTCGCCTGGACGAGGTTCGCAAGGATCGCGAACAGGCGGCCGAAAGCTATTTCGAACAGATCGCCCCCCAATGGGACCGTCTTCGCTCCCTCTATGTCAGCGAAGCCGCCGTCGAGGCCGCCCTGGAAAAGGCCGTCGGCCCCGGCCCGTTCAAGCGGGTCGTCGATCTGGGCACCGGCTCCGGCCGCATGCTGACCCTGTTCGGCAAGAAGGCCAAGATGTCGGTCGGGCTGGATCTCAGCCAGAACATGCTCAACATCGCCCGCGCCAATGTCTCCAAGGCCGGGCTGAACAAGGTCGAACTGCGTCATGGCGACATCTTCGCCACCCGCCTGCCCGCCGGCAGCGCCGATCTGGTGATCGTGCATCAGGTGCTGCACTATCTGGCCGACCCCTTCGCCGCCGTGGCCGAGGCCGCGCGCCTGGTCTGCCCCGGCGGCCGGCTGGTGATCGTCGATTTCGCGCCCCATGATTTCGAACATATGCGCGAGGCGCATCAGCATCGCCGCCTGGGCTTCGCCGACCACGAAATCAACGGCTGGCTGACCGACAGCGGCCTGACGCCCTCCCCGCCGATCGCCCTGCCGCCCGACAATGAGGGCCTGACCGTGACGATCTGGACGGCGGAACGTCCCGTCAACGCATCCTTGGCCCAGGCCAGAAAGACCGCATGATGGCCGCGTCCTCCACCAATCTCGCCGAAGCCCGCGCCCTGCTGCTGTCGCCGCTGGGTCCGGTCGCCCGCGCCGGCTCGAACCACGACGCCGTTCGCGTCTCCTTCGAATTCTTCCCGCCCAAGACCGACGAGGCCGAAGCCAATCTGTGGACGGCGATCCGCCGCCTTGAGCCGCTGAATCCGGCCTTCGTCTCCGTCACCTATGGGGCCGGCGGCTCGACCCGCGAACGCACCCACCGCACCGTCCAGCGCATCATCGCCGAGACCTCGCTGCGTCCCGCCGCCCACCTGACCTGCGTCGAGGCCAGCCGCGACGAGGTCGACGAGGTCATCGCCGGCTACAAGAGCATCGGCGTCGATCACATCGTGGCCCTGCGCGGCGACCCGCCCGGCGGCGGCGGCATCGGCGGCGTCTACCAGCCCCGCGCAGACGGCTACGCCAACGCCACCGAACTGACCGCCGCCATCAGCCGCGTCGGCGGTTTCGACGTCACGGTGGGCGCCTATCCCGAAAAACACCCCGAAAGCCCCTCCATCGACCACGACATCGATGTGCTGAAGGCCAAGGTGGACGCCGGCGCCACCCGCGCCGTCAGCCAGTTCTTCTTCGACATCGACGCCTTCCTGCGCTTCCGCGACCGGGTGCGGGCGGCGGGCGTAACCATTCCGCTGATCCCCGGCGTCATGCCCGTGTCCAACTTCGCCGGCCTGACCCGCATGTGCGGCGCCTGCGGGACCAGCATCCCCGACTGGCTGAAGGCTCACTTCGACGGACTGGACGACGATCCCGAAACCCGCCGACTGCTCGCCGCCTCCGTCGCCGCCGAAACCTGCGCCCGCCTGCACGAAGAAGGCTTCTCCGACTTCCACTTCTACACCCTGAACCGCGCCGATCTGGTCTATGCGATCTGCCGCGTGCTGGGCGTGCGTGAACAGAAGGCAGCCGCCTGATGACCTCTCCCCTCACCCGCGCCGAACGCATCGCCGCCCTGCATGCGGCGGCCAAGGAACGCATCCTCGTTCTCGACGGGAGCTGGGGCGTGATGATCCAGCGTCGGGGCCTGTCCGAAGCCGACTTCCGCGCCGACCGGTTCGTCGCCGCCAACGGCTATGACGAGGCGCAGCAGATGAAGGGGAACAACGACATCCTCTGCATCACCCGCCCGGACATCATCTCGGACCTGCACGACCAGTATTACGCCGCCGGCGCCGACATCTCCGAGACCAACACCTTCTCAGGCACCACCATCGCCCAGGAGGACTACGCCCTGGACGCCCAGGCGGTGTGGGACATCAATCTGGAAGGCGCCAAACTGGCCCGCGCCGCCGCCGACCGCTGGACGGAAAAGGAGCCGCACAAGCCGCGCTTCGCCGCCGGCTCCATCGGCCCGCTGAACAAGATGCTGTCGATGTCTTCCGACGTGAACGACCCCGGCGCCCGCAGCGTGACCTTCGACCAGGTCTATGAGGCCTATCGCCATCAGGTGAAGGCGCTGAACGAGGGCGGGGTCGATCTCTATCTGATCGAAACCATCACCGACACGCTGAACTGCAAGGCGGCGATCAAGGCCATCAAGGACCTGGAGGACGAGGGCATGGACGCCCTGCCCATCTGGATCAGCGGCACCATCACCGACCGTTCGGGCCGCACCCTGTCGGGCCAGACGGCCGAGGCCTTCTGGAACAGCGTGCGTCACGCCAAGCCCTTCGCGGTCGGCTTCAACTGCGCCCTGGGCGCTGACCTGATGCGGCCCTTCATCGCCGAACTCAGCCGCGTCGCCGACACCCTGGTCGCCGCCTACCCCAACGCCGGCCTGCCCAACGCCATGGGCCAGTACGACGAGGAGCCGCACGAGACCGCCCACTTCATCGAGGAATGGGCGGCCTCCGGTCTGGTCAACATCGTCGGCGGCTGCTGCGGCACCACGCCGGATCATATCAAGCACGTCGCCCAAGAGGTCGCGCCGCTGAAGCCGCGCGCGATCCCGGAACGCCCGGTGGCCTTGCGGCTGTCGGGGCTGGAACCGTTCGAGATGGTGGCGTGATGGCGACGCGTTCATTCCTTCTCCCATTGGGAGAAGGTGGCCCGCAGGGCCGGATGAGGGTTCGCCGGTGGGCCAACTCGCACCGCCTATCCCTCACCCTTTCGCGCCAGAACGACGGCTTCGCCGCCGTGCGCTCAAGCCCTCTCCCAATGGGAGAGGGAGGACAGTCATGAGACCCACCTTCATCAACGTCGGCGAACGGACCAACGTCACCGGCTCGGCCAAATTCCGCAAGCTGGTGGTCGAAGGCGACTATTCGGCCGCCCTGGACGTCGCCCGGCAACAGGTCGAGGCCGGCGCCCAGATCATCGACATCAACATGGACGAGGGCCTGCTGGACGGCGCCGTCGCCATGCGGACCTTCCTCAACCTGATCGCGGCCGAGCCCGACATCGCCCGGGTGCCGGTGATGATCGACAGCTCCAAATGGGAGGTGATCGAGGCGGGCCTGAAGTGCGTCCAGGGCAAGCCGATCGTCAACTCCATCTCCATGAAGGAAGGCGAGGCCAAGTTCCGCGAGCAGGCCGTGGCCTGCCTGCGTTACGGCGCCGCCGTCGTGGTCATGGCCTTCGACGAGGTGGGCCAGGCCGACACGGCCGCCCGCAAGATCGAGATCTGCACCCGCGCCTACAATATCCTGGTCAACGAGGTCGGCTTCCCGCCCGAGGACATCATCTTCGACCCCAATATCTTCGCCGTGGCGACGGGGATTGAGGAGCACGACAACTACGCCGTCGACTTCATCGAGGCGGTCAAGGTCATCAAGGCTGCCCTGCCCTACGCCCGCATCTCGGGCGGCGTCTCGAACGTCTCGTTCAGCTTCCGCGGCAACGAACCGGTGCGCCGCGCGATCCACAGCGTCTTCCTGTATCACGCCATCGCGGCCGGAATGGACATGGGCATCGTCAATGCCGGCGACCTGCCGGTCTATGACGACATCGACCCCGAGCTGCGCGAGGCGGTCGAGGACGTGATCCTGAACCGCCCCCAGCGGACCAATGTCTCGAACACCGAGCGGCTGGTCGACATGGCCCCTCGCTACAAGGGCGAGAAGGGTCAGGCCCGCGTCGTCGATCTCAAATGGCGCGACCAGCCGGTCGGCAAGCGGATCGAACACGCCCTGGTCAACGGCATCACCGAGTTCATCGAGGCGGACACCGAAGAGGCCCGCCTGGGCGTCGAACGCCCCCTGCACGTCATCGAAGGTCCGCTGATGGACGGGATGAACGTGGTCGGCGACCTGTTCGGCTCGGGCAAGATGTTCCTGCCCCAGGTGGTCAAGTCCGCCCGCGTCATGAAGCAAGCCGTGGCTTGGCTTGAACCCTTCATGGAGGCTGAAAAGGCCGGCAAGCCGCGCGAACAGGCGGGCCGGATCCTGATGGCCACGGTCAAGGGCGACGTCCACGACATTGGCAAGAACATCGTCGGCGTCGTGCTTCAGTGCAATAATTACGAGGTCATCGACCTGGGCGTCATGGTCCCGGCCGACCGGATCCTGGACGCCGCCGTCGAGCACAAGGTGGACATCATCGGCCTGTCCGGCCTGATCACCCCCTCGCTGGACGAGATGGTCTTCGTCGGCGCCGAGATGGAACGGCGCGGCTTCGACATCCCCCTGCTGATCGGCGGCGCCACCACCAGCCGCACCCATACGGCGGTCAAGATCGAACCGGCCTATCGCCGCGGCTCGACCACCTATGTCGTCGATGCTTCGCGCGCCGTCAGCGTCGTCTCTGGCCTGCTGTCCAAGACTGAACGCGCCAAGAACGAGGCCGCCACCCGCGACGAATATATCCGCATCCGCGAGCAGTACGCACGCGGTCAGGAGGTCAAGGCCCGCGCCACCCTGGCCCAGGCGCGCGAGAACCGCTTCCGCCCTGACCCCGCCCAGCCCATGCCGGGCAAGCCCTCCTTCATCGGCGTGAAGTCATTCGACGCCTGGGACCTGAAGGACCTCGCCGACCACATCGACTGGACCCCCTTCTTCGCCAGTTGGGAGCTGATCGGCCGCTATCCCATGATCCTCGACGACGAGATCGTCGGCGATGCTGCGCGCGACCTGTTCGAGGACGCCAAGCTCATGCTGAAGCGGATCATCGACGAGAAATGGTTCACGGCCAAGGGCGTGGTCGGTTTCTGGCCCGCCCGCGCCGACGGCGACGACGTCATCGTCTTCGCCGATGAGAGCAGGGACGCCGAGATCGCCCGGTTCCACACCCTGCGCCAACAGATCAAGAAGTCGAACGGCAAGCCGAACCTGGCCCTGTCCGACTTCATCGCCGAAGAGGGCGAGGACTATATCGGCGCCTTCGCCGTCACCGCCGGCCATGGCGAGCTGGAGATCGCCAAACGGTTCAAGGACGCCGGCGACGACTATTCCGCCATCCTCGCCACCGCCCTGGCCGACCGCCTGGCCGAGGCCTTCGCCGAGCGGCTGCACAAGGAAGTCCGCACCCAGCTCTGGGGCTATGCCGCCGACGAGGCGACCGACATCGACGACCTGATCACTGAACAATATCAGGGCATCCGCCCCGCCCCCGGCTATCCGGCCCAGCCCGACCACACGGAAAAGGCCACCCTGTTCCGCCTGCTTCAGGCCGAGGCCAACGCCGGCATGGCCCTGACCGAAAGCTTCGCCATGACGCCCCCCGCCTCGGTCTCGGGCCTCTATTTCGGCCATTCGGGCAGTCACTATTTCGGCGTCGGCAAGATCGACCGCGATCAGGTCGAAGACTACGCTCGCCGCAAGGGCTGGGACGTCGCGACCTGCGAACGCTGGCTGGCCCCCATCCTCAACTACGATCCCTACGCCGCCAAACGCGAAACGGCGGCCTGACCCGAAGCTCAGGCCGCCGTTCCATAGTCCATCATCCGCCGATCAGTTGGCGGGCGCCGGCGCCTCAAGCCCGACTTCGGCGGGGGTCGCCGGCGGGGTCGTGATGTTGTTCCGAATACGCCGCGCCGCATGCTCGCAACGCCCCGGCAGACCGTAAAACAGCCCAAACGACTGACTCCGCGCCGCTTCGTCCTCGCTGGCCAACAGGGGCGCCCATTGAGCCTTCACAGCCGCCGCCGCCTGCTGCGCAGCGGCCTTCGCCGCCGCCGTCTGGCGCGGCTCCGCCGCCGCTAGAGCGCTGCGGAAGTCCTGCTCCTCCAGCCGCCCCAACCGCACCAGTTCGACGTCCTCGGGCGCACGGTCCGTCAGGGTCTCGCCCAGATCCGCATGGCCTGTGACCAGCGCATCGCACCAGGCCACCAGCGGATAATCCTGCGTCGGCGCGCCGCGCGGCAGCGGATTGGCATAGGCGATGGCCTCGCGCACCTTCAGGGCGTCAACCGTTTCAGCGCCTCGATTTCCAGTGATGATCGGCCCGTCCTGATCTTGAGCGAAGGCGGTATTCGATAACGACAGGGTCGCCGCAATCGCGGCGGCGGCAAATTTCAGCATGGTATTCCAGTTGCGAGGGCGCTGGCGCGCGAGTGGTATGCCCAACGCTCCACGGCTAAAATGGCGCCAGTGGGGCGCACAAAAAAGGGCGGCGAACCGAAGTCCGCCGCCCAGCTTACACATCAGTAGTTATTAGAACGTCCAGTCGAAGCCGATCCGAACATACCGGGGCGTTTGATAGCCTATGGGGGCCCTGAAGTTCGGGTCCGCATCGCCAACACCATTGGACTCACCGAATTCGTAAATATCAGTGACGCCCTTGAAGTTAAAGATGTTGAAGATATCTGCGCGCAGAACCAAATCTCCAGGGATTCCGACGGGAACGTTATACCGCAGAGCAACGTCTATCTGCTTGGTCCAGTCGCTCTCAGCCACAGTTCCGCGCGGCGTCAACTGCCCGTTGCAGTACCACGACGCCGCACCATACTCGTATGCGTAGTCATCAGTGGGGTGGAAGCCCATGCAACCAAACTTACGGGGCGAAGAGACATTGACATTCGCACCAATCAACAAATCCCGCGTCAGTTGGTAGGAACCATACACCTTGAACACGTGTCCGCGGTGATTCGGTAGCAAGCCATCCGCACCGTCTGTCAAACCGGGCTGGTCAAAGTCTTGAGTAATGCCAGCATCAGCCTGACCGACATCCGATTTGACATAGCCTTCGGTGTTACCCTTGCTCTCCGAGATCGTATAAGAACCGTTGAGACCCCAGATGCCGTCAAACGCACGCTCAAACTCAAAAGTCAAAGAGGTGTAGGTACGGGTCGCTTCCGGGTAACCCAATGACGCTGCAGAGAAGTTCACCGTGCGGACATCGGTTTCGCCTGGCAGCGGATCAGACAAGGTTATCGTCGAGCCCTTTCCGGGATTGACGATCACATACTGGTGGAAGCCGGACCAAATGTCTTCACATCCAGCAATGCCTTCGTCTTCGCAAAGAGCGTTCACAGCAGCATCGATGGCGACATCTTCGGCGTTCCGCAGCAGGTCACGATAAGCCAAGGTCGCGCTCATCGTCCAAAGATCTCCAAATCGACGCTCGTAACCGATGATGAACTCATCTTCCGCCGTCGATTGCAGATTTTGGGCGATGAGACTTTCGGTGCTCGAAGCGGTGCCGTCGCCTGTAACTGTACACCCCTGCACGCCAGCGGTTCCAAGCGTAGCGTCTGGGCAAATTGCAGCACCATTCCAGCCAACAACTTGAGCACCGAGAGCGAGAGGTTGTCCGAACTGATCATAGGCAGCGACTGCCTCTGGGTTTGTAGGGTTAGGCGTGTAGCCACCGAGCAAGAAATACTCCCTGTAATACAGCTCCGATGCGCCCATGCGGTATGCGGTATTCGAAGCTACAGGCAGGTAATAACGGCCATAAGAACCGAATATCCGGCTACGTCCGTCATTCCCAGGGTCATAGGTGAAGCCAAATCGAGGACCGATCTCCTCGTCAAAGCTAACGATCGAGTCACCGTCGGCGTTATTCAGTTCAAACTTATCGAGACGAACACCTAGATTCAACGTTAACTGATCGTTAACATCCCAGCTGTCCTGGATGTAGAGGGCCTCGTTCGTGTTCTCGAAATTGCCCCCCGAACGATACACATTCACTTCGAGGTAGTCTTGACCAGGTGCCAAATTCCCACCTTGGGCCTGCAGCGTTCCGGCAGCCGCCCTGCGGTAGAATAGAGAATAGCCGCCAGTGCGTTCCGTGAACCGGGTGAGGGTCAGGTCTTCGCGGTCATAGCCGGCCCGAACGTGGTGATCGCCCAGCAGGTTGAAATAAATGTCAGCATCAGCACGGAATGCTTCTCGCTTGGTTGCCCGCTCCGGTGTGAAGCTTGCGGACGTCTGTTGTGACACGCGATTGCTAGTGCCATCGCGAACATCAGCCGCATAGTTGGATACGACGTCGCCGGCGAGGGCGACGTTCCGATCCTCAGTCACGCCGTAGGCGGCTGACAGCGTCAGCCAATCGGTGAATGTGCCGGTGTAGCGTCCGATCCAGCTTTCGCCGCCATACTGATAAAGATTACTACCGACCTGAGCCCCGACTTCGTCGGTCAACGGATCATAGGCATAAATCGTCCGGTTGGTTTCACGCGTGGTATCGAACCACGTAAACTCAAGACGATGATCGCTTGTAATATAAGCGTCTATCTTTGCGCCATAGAACGGGTCATCGGTTTTGTCTACCGTTTTTGAGTTGGACAACTTCCCGAATGAAGCGCTCTCGTTATCGCGGAATTCCGTCAAACCATAAAAGAACAGCCGGTCGCGAATGATCGGCCCACCGATTTCGATCGTTGCGCTGGAACTGTCGGATTCAGCAAATTGGTTGCGGGTGGAGAAAGTGTCCGGCGACTGGTCACGAAGCGAATTTGGCGCGAAGTTCCCGTGAAGGGCGAGCATGAATTCGTTGGAGCCAGACTTCGTCACGGCGTTGATGATCCCGCCTGTTGCGCGACCAAACTCAGCAGCATAGCCGCCGGTCTTAACTTCCACCGAACGATAGAAATCAAACGGGACAGTAGCGCCGCCGATATAATTATCGAAGTTCGTAATGTTAAGACCATTCACATAGAACGCGTTCTCAGCGACCGACGATCCGCCGATCGACGGAACGTCACCAAAGGTGCTATCGCCCGCCACAGCCGAGGGTGCCAAGAGCGTCACCGCAGCAATGCTCCGCCCGATCGGAGTGGTCTTAACCAACTCTTCCAAATCTACCGTCAGGCCGGTGGTCGTTTCGTTGAAATCGAGTGTGCGACGTGCGCCTGTGACAACGATCTCACCAAGGCTGGCGGCGTCAGAAGAACTCGCACTCTCCAGGGTGAACTCATAGGCCGAAGCCCCCCCAAGCCCAACGCTAGCGCTTTGGGCAATGGGACCATAACCAGGCGCTGTTATGGTGATCACGTATGAGCCAATCGGAACCAGGGCGGCACGGAAAGACCCGGACGCGTCAGTGGTTGCATTCCGAACAAAGCCCTGAGCGGTCGAACGAATCTCGACCGAGGCACCAGCAACCGGGCTGCCCGATGCGTCGGTCACCGCCCCAGTAAGCGTGCCGGACGAAAAGTCTTGCGCGCTCGCCGACGTCGGCGAGAACACTACAGCCGCTACGGGTAGAGCGACCGCAGCCGCCAGGGCCACGCCCCCAATCATCGTGCCCGCCAACAGGCGCTCTCGAATGGTTTGGATCTTCAAAATCAAGTCCTCCATAACGCAACCAGCACCACACATGGACGCCAGCTGCACAACTCCACGCCCCCATGCGCGTAGATTAGGATGGACCTTAATCAGGCTAAGGCGGCACGCTACGACTATTACAGCCCCGTAACCCTTTAGTCGCGGACCTGTCGCAATATGGCCACATGAGGGCCGAAGCGTCGTTATCGGAACACAATTGCGTCGCATCCGACCATGGCGACCCAGACGATGCTCAAATAGGTTGCAACTCGGGACATTTTTTTATAAAATTAAGGGTTTGGGGAAGTTACACGCTCCGCTGCTCCGCTTGCAACGCTCCCGGTTCAAGCGTCTTACCTTTCAATCTCAACCCTGCTTGCATAAGGCGCCGGCTCCGGCGTGCAGGAGGCGGTGACCATCTGCGCCGCCATCAGACAGATAAAGGCGGCCGCGACGGGCTGGAGCCGATTTGAGACAGCGAAGGCGATAGAACGGGCCATGACCGGCGCTCCGACAGAGGTTACCGAGGCGTTAAGGCAAGGCGCAGGCCAGCTTCGGAGCAATCGACCGTGATTCCTTTCGTCCTTGATTTCGACTTCGCCTACGGGCGCCGGGACCAGGTCTCCCCGCTTGTGCATCGGGTGATCGCTGAAAATCCGGGGCCCTTCACCTTTACGGGAACGGGGACCTACATCGTGGGCCGGCCGCAGGCGGGAGCAACTGTCGCGGTGATCGATCCCGGACCACTCGACGATTCGCATCTGAGCGCCTTGCTGGCGGCTATCGAAGGGCGAACGGTCAGCCATGTTCTGGTGACCCACACCCACCGCGATCATGCCCCCCTCGCCCGCCCCTTCGCCGAGCGGACCGGCGCCGTAATCCTGGCCGCCCGGCCGCCGGCGCAGGAGACGCACGCCTCGGGCGGGCTGGACGAGGATGAGGACGCGGTCTTTGCGCCCGATCAGGTTCTGACGGGCGGCGAAATCATCGAGGGCGACGGCTGGACGATGGAGGCGATGTTCACGCCGGGCCATGCGTCAAATCACATGGCCTTCGTGCTGAGGGAGGAAAACGCCCTGTTCAGCGGGGATCACGTCATGGGTTGGGCGACGACGGTGGTGGCGCCCCCGGACGGAAACATGCGCGATTACATGGCCAGCCTGGATGCGGTGATCGCCCGGGACTTCGCCACGCTGTGGCCGACGCACGGGGCGCCGGTGACGCAGCCCGCCCCCTTCCTGGCCGCCTATCGCGCGCACCGGCTGGAGCGGGAGGCCCAGGTGCTGGCGCGGCTGCGGGCGGGGGACCGGAGCGTGGCGGAGATGGTGCCGGTGCTCTATGCGGCGGTGGATCAGCGGCTGTGGCCTGCGGCGTCCCTGTCGGTCCTGGCCCATCTGATCAAGCTGGTGGAAGACGGGGCGGCGACGGCGGAACCGGAGCCGGGTCTGAGGGCCGTGTTCGACCTGGCCTAGCGGATTTCCTCTTCCAGGGCGGTGACGATCCTGTTCGTCAGGCGGCAGGTCGCGCCGCCGTCGGGGCGGGAGTCGCGGGCGGTGACGCGGATGTCGGTGCGGCCGGGGCGGATGCGCACGACGGCGTCATAGGCGAAGCCGAACCAGGCGCCTTCGTGAACGCCCTCGACCTCGAAGGTCGAGGCGCGGACGATGGGGAAGCCGGCGTCGACCAGGGCCGAGACGGCCTGCTGGGCCAGGACCTGGGTCGGGATCGAACGGGCGGCCGAACAGGATTCGGGGCCGGTCACGCCGGAGGCGTCCGGATGCAGGGCCGACAGGCGACTGTAGGCCGGGGGTTCGGCCACATTGGTGCTGATGTCGCGCGGGGACGGCTGGGCCAGCCGCTGTCCCTGATGCAGAAACACCGCCAGGGTCGCGCCGGCCAGGACCAGGGCGACGACGGCGAAGATCCAGCGCCGGCCGAGGTCTCGCAGCGCCAGGGCCAGCACGAGCAGGGCCGCCGCCATCCCGACCCAGGCCAGGCCTCGCGCCACGGTCCAGGTCAGCAGGTCATAGGTGACGGCTCGATCGACGCCGCCGAACAGGGTCGCCGCCATGGCCGCGACCACCAGGACCAGGGCGACCGCCGTCAGGGCGGTCAACCCCGGGATCAGGGCGGGGACGGGCTTTTTCGACGACATCGGCGCTCCGGATCTTCAACCAGGCTGGATCTCTGGCAAGCGGTAGTCCTTCATCCGCTCGCGCAGAAGCTTCTTGTCGATCTTGCCGGTGGCGCCCAGCGGAATCTCGTCCACGGCGACCACGTCGTCGGGCATCCACCATTTGGCGATCTTGCCGTGCAGGAAGTCGAGATGCTCCTGCTTGTCCAGGGTCTCGCCGTCCTTGAGCCGCACGATCAGGACCGGCCGTTCGTCCCATTTGGCGTGGGCGGCGCCGATGACGGCGGCCAGTTCGACCTTGGGATGGCCGACGGCGATATTCTCGATCTCGATGGAACTGATCCATTCGCCGCCGGACTTGATCACGTCCTTGGACCGGTCGGTGATCTGCATGAAGCCCAGGTCGTCGACCGTCGCCACGTCGCCGGTGTCGAAGAAGCCCTCGTCGTCGACGATGTCGCCCTCCTCGCGGAAATAGGCGCGGGCGACGGTCGGACCCTTGACCATCAGATGGCCGAAGGTCACGCCGTCGTGCGGCAGGGCCGCCCCGGCGTCGTTCTTGAGCTTCAGCTCGACGCCCAGCGGCGGCGTGCCCTGTTTGATGCGCCATTTCAGCTGCTCCTCGAACGGCTTGTCCGCCAGTTCGGGGGTCATGTTCGACAGGGTGCCGATGGGCGAGGTCTCGGTCATGCCCCAGCCCTGCAGCACCTCGATCCCATAGTCGTCGTGGAAGGCGCGGATCAGGCTTTCGGGCACGGCGGAGCCGCCGATCAACACGCGCTTGACCGTCGAGAGCCGCAGGTCGTTCTGCTTCATATGGCCCAGCAGCCCCTGCCAGACGGTGGGCACGGCGGCGGAGAAGGTGACCTTTTCGCTCTCCAGCAGTTCGTAGATCGAGGCGCCGTCCATCTTGGCGCCCGGCATGACCAGTTTGGCGCCCGCCGCCGGTCCGCCGAAGGCGATGCCCCAGGCGTTGGCGTGGAACATCGGCACGACGGGCAGGATCACCTCGTTGGGCGTGGCGCCCAGGACGGTGGACTGCAGGCCCAGCAGGGTATGGATGAAGTTCGAGCGGTGCGAATAGAGCACGCCCTTGGGATGACCCGTGGTGCCCGAGGTGTAGCACAGGCCGCAGGCAGTCTGTTCGTCGAAGTCGCCCCAGACCACCTCGGCCGACTGACCTGCGATCACCGTCTCATAGGCCTCGGCCTTGGGCAGAGTCGTCTGCGGCATATGGGCGTCGTCGGTCATGATGATGACGCGCTCGACCTTGGGCAGATGCGGCAGGATGGCTTCCAGCAACGGTACGAAGGTCAGGTCGGTGAAGATGACCCGGTCCTCGGCGTGGTTGATGATGTAGACCAGCTGCTCGGGGAACAGGCGCGGGTTCAGGGTGTGGCAGACCGCGCCGATCCCCATGACGCCGTACCAGGTCTCGATATGTTTGTCGGTGTTCCAGGCCAGGGTGGCGACGCGGTCGCCGGGCGCGATCCCCCAGGCCTTGAGGGCGTTGGAGACGCGCCGGGCCCGGTCGTGGATCCGGCCGTAGGTGGTGCGGACGATCGGCCCCTCGACCGAGCGCGTCACCACCTCGCGGTCGCCGTGCCAGTGTTTGGCGTGGTCGATGATCTTGTCGACCGTCAGCGGCCAGTCCTGCATCAAGCCCAGCATGTCGTTTCCTGTTCCTATGGATGCGTCTGCTCGAGGCGACGCTTGCCCGGACGCTAACTTGGTTATCGGCGATAAGCAACGTGACCGAGGGAAGGTCCGGCGCGACGGATCGTCCCCGGATCGTCTGGCGGGGGCTGCTCGCGCAAGCCGCTGTGGCGCAGGCTTCGCCGACGTTCTAGAAGGCCGGCCATGACCATATTGATCGCGATCACGGGGGGCTCCGGCTCCGGCAAGAGCACCCTGGCCGAGGCCCTGGTCTCGGCCCTGCCGGAGGGCAAGGCGGTGCTGGTGCGCGAGGATTCCTATTATCGCGACGCGGCCTCCCTGCCCGGCTTCGACGCGGCGACCTTCGACTTCGACGATGTGGCGGCGCGCGACCACGCCCTGATGATCGCCGACCTGATGGACCTGAAGGCCGGGCGGCCGGTCACGGCGCCGGTCTATTCCTTCATCCATCACGGCCGCGAGCCGGGCGGCGAGCCGATCCCCGCCAGCGAGGTGGTGATCGTCGAGGGCACCCATGTGCTGTGCACCCCCGAACTGACGGCCCTGTTCGACATCCGGGTCTTCGTCGACACCCCGTCCGACATCCGTTTCATTCGCCGCCTGTTGCGCGACCAGTCCGAACGCGGCCGTTCGGCGGATTCGGTCGTGGCCCAGTATCTGGCGACGGTGCGGCCGGGCCACGAACGGCTGACCGAGCCGTCGCGCACCCATGCCGACTTCATCATCGCCGACGCCACAGCGGCGGTGCGGCTGGAGGATCCGCAGGCCGTGGTGCGCCTGGCCGCGCCGGTCCTGGCCCATCCGCTGCTCCAGCCGCTGCTGGAGGCCTAAAACCAGGGATCGTCGTCCGCGAAGACGGCGCCGGCGGCGGCGCGTTCGGCCTGGATGCGAACCTGCTCCGCCGCCTCAGCCCACTTGTCGGCCAGTATGGCGTCCATCCGGGCGCACTGGATGACCAGTTCCGCCCGCAGGCGGTCGTCTTCCGCCTGTTCTTCAGGACTGCGCCTTTCCGGCGGCGGCAGGCCCCGGCCGGGTCTGGGACGACGGGGTCTGGGACGGGCCATCAACGGCTCCTTTCAGGACAGGTCTGATCGTCCTCGCGCTTTCGCTGCGAAGTTCGGAGGGCTGGGCGGGGCGCCGGGCCTTCGCCCGGAGTTTTGTGTTCTGAGTACCGTTTCGACGAAGGTTTGACGCCCCGCGCGAATGGTTGGCCTGCAAGCTCGGGGCGCCGAGCGGTGGCGGTCTTATCGCCTAACCCCATAAGCCTGCGACGGGTCGGCGGTCCCTGCGAAGAACCGTCCCGAGTGCGGCCGAGTATCCCCCTCGACCCTCCGGCGGCGTTTTGAGACGCCGCCGGCGCGGAGGGATTTCACCCCCGCTCCCGTTCCATCCGCTCTCGCCGCCGCAAGGTCGCAGGCCTTACGAGCCCTCCAAGCGACGAGACCGGGCGTGATTATAAGGGACGGGGAAACCCTGGCGGGGAAGTCGGGGCGAGAAACTGACAAGCGGTTGGAATCATTGGAGTGAGACCAGCGTCATTGTGACAGTTGGCCGTTCGGGCCCCCCTCCGTCTCGCCGGCTTCGCCGGCGATCCACCTCCCCCAGGGGGGGAGGATTTTGGTGTTCGCATTCCTCCCCCCTTGGGGGAGGTGGCGCGGCGCAGAGCGCCGTGACGGAGGGGGCGACTCCGGCAGTGATGATGACCCTTGCTGGCTTCTGGAAGAAGTCTTCCCTCTCCGACCCTGGTCCGTCGCGGACGCCGGGGATGGTCTCTCCCGCAAGCGGGAGAGGGTCTGGCGCGCGGAGCCGGGTTCTACTGCGTGGTGACCGGCAGGGTGTCCTCGGCCCGGCCGTCGCCCTGGGGCGCGGTGACGCCCAGCATGCGGGCCAGGAAGGGCTGGACATCGACGCTGTCGAGGTCGGTCAGGCGGCGGCCGGGGATGACGCCGGGGCCGTGGGCGATGAACAGGGCCTGCATCTCGGGCGCCTGATTGTCATAGCCGTGGGCGCCGCCGGGCCGCGTGACGGGCCGGTCGCGCGTGGCGGTCAGCCAGCCGGTCTCGACCAGGCAGACGATCCGGGCCACGCGCGGATTCGAGCCATAGACCAGGCGGGCGGGGACATCGGCCTTGTTCCAGCATTCCATGTGGGGGTGACGCCCGACCAGCTTCTGCTGCACCTCGGCCTCGCGGCCCGGCGCGGGGTCGGCGGTCAGGACGGCGCCGCCATAACCGATCTGGAGCGCCGCCGGATCGATGATGTCGTCGATCCACACCACCCGGTCCGGCGAGGTGGCGGCCATGCCGTGGTCGGACACCAGGACCAGAAGCGTTCGGTCATAGAGTCCCCTCGCCTTCAGACCCTCGACCAGCCGACCGATGGAGGCGTCCACCGAGGCGACGGCGGCGCGGGTCTCGGCCGCATCCGGCCCATGACGGTGACCGGCGCTGTCGACGATGTCGAAATAGAGGGTCTCGAACCTCGGCCGCTGATCGGCGGGCAGGTCCAGCCAGGACAGGATCCGGTCCACCCGGGCGTCGCCCGACATCGACTGGTCGAAGGGCTCCCAACGACTGGGCCGGACACCGTGGATCTCGACCTCGGAGCCCGGCCAGAACATGGTCCCGGTGCGGACGCCCGCCTTCTCGGCCGAGACCCAGATCGGCTCGGCCTGGTCCCAGAAGCCGCTCTCCTTGCTGGCCATGGTGAAGACGCCCAGTTCGGCGTCGGTGAAGCGGTTGCCGACGATCCCGTGGTGGTCCGGGTGCAGGCCCGTCACCAGCGTATAGTGGTTGGGGAAGGTCACGCTGGGAAAGGACGGACGCATCGGCCCGAAGGCGCCGCCGGCGACCAGGCCATCCATGACCGGGGTCGCCCCCCGGCCCAGATAGTCGGGGCGGAAGCCGTCGATGGAAATCAGAATCACCGGGTCCGGACGGTCGGCCTGAGTCGCAACGGCCGAAACGACCGGGGATTGCGTGACCGGCGCGGTCGAGGCCGGCGCCCCGGCGCAGGACGCAACCGCCAGTGCGGCGACGAGCGCCAGGCCGGAAACCAGGAAGCGGGACATGGGCGAACTCCGAAGCGACATGGAACCATTGCCTAAACTTAATGGACGACAACCGCGCGACGGCTTGTCGGAACGGCGTTCGCGGGCCAAGCTCGCCTCATGGAAACCGTCATCGAAATCCGCGGCCTGACCAAGACCTATGGGACGGTCAGGGCCCTGGACGGCCTGACCCTGTCGATCCCGCGCGGCGGGGTCTATGGCATTCTGGGGCCGAACGGCGCCGGCAAGTCGACCCTGTTCCGCACCCTGCTGGGCCTGATCCGCCCGACTGCGGGCGAGGCCACGGTCATGGGCGGGCGGATCGGCGATCCGGCGGCGACGCGGCGCATGGGCGCGATGATCGAAACCCCGCGCTTTCCCCCCTTCATGACGGCGCGCCAGGTGCTGGTCTGGCTGAGCTACGCCCACGGCGGCGTGCCGACCGCCGAGATCGAGGCCTGGCTGAAGCGGGTCGGCCTGGCCGAGGCGGCGGACCGGCGGGTGCGCGGCTTCTCGGTCGGCATGCTGCAGCGGCTGGGCGTGGCGGCGGCCCTGATGACCAGGCCCGACCTGGTCATCCTGGATGAACCGACCAGCGGCATGGATCCGCCCGGCATTCAGGAGATGCGGGCCCTGATCCGCAGCCTGGCCGACGACGACGGCGTGACCGTCATCCTGGCCAGCCACCAGTTGCAGGAGGTCCAGCGCGTCTGCGACCGCGTCGCCATCTTCAACAAGGGCAAGGTGATCACCGAGGGGCGGGTCTCGGACCTGACCGCCTCGGGCGAGCGGCTGCGCCTGTCGGTCACGCCCCTGGCCAGGGCCCTGGGCGTGCTGGGCGACCGGGCGACGCTGGACGGCGACGCCCTGATCGCCGCCGTGCCGCGCGCCGAGGCGGCGGCGACGATCCGCGCCCTGGTCGAGGCGGGGGTCGAGATCGAGGAGGCCCGCTGGATCGGCGCCGACCTCGAAGACGTCTTCATGAGCGAGACCGGCTGGACCGGGGTGCAGGGCGCGCCTGTGAAGGAGACCGATCATGCTGGTTGATGCGCTGAAATCCGAGGCCTATCGCGTCTCGCGCAACCGGACGGCGGTCTTCTGCAGCGTCCTGCTGACGCCGCTGCTGTTCATCATCGGCGGCGTGGCCTTCCACATCATCACCAAGACCAAGGGCGACGCCCTGGCGGCCAAGGCCAGTCTGCCTGCCGAGATGGGAAATCAGCCGGTCAATCTGGCGGACGCCCTGGGCTTCACGGCCACCTACGGCGCGAACGGCGTGCTGCTGGCCTTCATGCTGCTGGCGGCGGCGACCGTCTACGCCGGCGACTATCGCTGGGAGACCTGGCGTCTGATCAGCGCCCGCAACGGCCGGCCCTGGCTGATCCTGGGCAAGATCGGGGTGATGAAGGCCCTGGCCATGATCGCCATGCTGGCCATGCTGATCGCCGCCTTCGTCTTCTTCATCTCCCAGGCGGTGGTGACCGGGCGGCCGATGGCGTTCGACCTGACCGATTTCGACCTGGGCCGGTTCCTGCTGCTGTGGCTGTTGTCCCTCATCCGCATCGTCCAGTACGGCCTGATCGCCCTGCTGGCGGCGGTGGTTAGTCGCTCGCTGCTGGCGGCCCTGTTCGTGCCCTGGGCCCTGGGCTTCGCCCAGTCCATCCTGGGAGGGCCGCTGACGCCCGTGATCGGCTGGGCGCCGACCGACTGGGCCGCCCAGCTGCTTCTGCCCGGCCTGGCCTATGACACGCTGAAGGCCGCCGTCTCTCCCGGCCCCATGCCCATGCCCGAAGGCGCGGTCATGAAGGCGATCACCAGCCTGACCCTGTGGTGCGTCGTGCCGGTCGCGGCCTCTATCGCCTGGTTCCAGCGTCAGGATCTGTCGAAGGAATAGGCGGCGGGGGGCTGAGCGCGCCTTCCACCACCGCCCAGTCGCGGAAGGCGTCCACAGCCGCGTCCCGGCGCCCGTCGGGGCGCAGGAAGGCGAACCAGGACGGACGTTCGACGAAGCCGAAGGGCGCCGCCAGCCGCCCCGCCACGACGTCCGGCGCCACGAAGGCCCAGGGCGCAATGGCGACGCCCATGCCGGACACGGCGGCCTCGACCATCGAATGGTTATGGGCGAACTCGCGCTCCACCCTGGCCGGGGGCAGGTCCAGGCCCACCAGGGCGGCCCAGGCCGGCCAGGCGCGACGGAAGGTGGCCGAGCGCAGCCGCGGGGCGCCGGCCACGGCCGCCAGGGTCGGCAGCCGCGCCATTACCTCCGGGGCCCCGACCGGTCCCTGATGCTGGGGCAGAAAACGTGTCGCCTGGGCGCGCGGGTGAATCTCGTCAGGCTCGACGATGCGGATCGCGCCGTCGAACCGGTCCCGCCGATAATCGACCCGCTGGTAGGATTCCGACAACCGCACCCGCACCTCGGGATGGGCTTCCAGAAACCCCGGCAGGCGGGGGATCAGCCATTTCAGCGCGAAGGTGCCCAGGCAGGAGATCTCGATCTCTCGCGCGGCGCCGTGGCGGGTCGCCTGGACCGCGTCGGTGATAGCGCCGAAGGCCGGGGTCAGGCGCTCGGCCAACTGCGATCCCGCCTCGGTCAGGACCAGGGCGTGACGCGGGCCGGACACCAACGCCACGCCCAGGGACGCCTGCAAGGCCGCGATCTGGCGGCTGACTGCGCCATGGGTGACGCAAAGCTCGGCGGCGGCGCGGGTCATGCTGCCGTGGCGGGCGAAGGCCTCGAAGGTGCGCAGGGCGTTCAGCGGCGGCGGCGCGGCGGGCTTCATGTGACTTCCCCTCACAGACCCCTGCCCGCTTAATCGATTTCGGCCTCCAGGGAAATCGGCTCCAAACTGGTCATGCCTCAGTTCGACCCGCCGCCGCGCCCGCCCCGCCGCACCCGCCTGGACAAGATGGTCTACGGCCTGTGCGTTCTGCTCATATGGATCCTGGCCCTGGGCGAGGCCTTCACCGGCTAGAACCGCTTCTCCATGAAGACGTCGGCGCGGGCGTAGGGGGTCGGGCGGGACGGCAGATGAACGAAGCCGAAGCTTTCGTACAGGGCGATGGCCGGCGTCAGGGCGCTGTTGGTCTCGAGGTACAGATGCGTCGCCTCCGCCTCGCGGGCCGCCGCTTCACAGGCCTCCAGCAGACGCCGCGCCAGGCCCAGGCCGCGCGCAGCGGGCGTCACCGTCATCTTCGACACCTCGAAGCCGTCAGGAATACGGATCAGGGCGCAGCAGCCGACCGCCTCCCCGTCCCGTTCGGCGATGAAGATCCGTCCGCCCCCGGCGATGAAGACCCCGTGCGGGTCGTCGATGGAGCGCCGGTCCTTGGCCTCGATGGCGAAGCCGCCCTCGGCCAGCCAGGCCTCGTTCAGCCGCGCCCAGGCGGCGGCGTGGTCGGGGCGGTATTCGACGATGGCGACGGTCATCCGCGCCTCTTGCCCCATGTCCGCTCAAAGCAAAAGGGCGGCCGGATTGCTCCGGCCGCCCTTTCGAACATCAGTCTCGTCAGAGACGAAAGGCTCAGGCCTCGTCGTCGCCTTCGAAGGCCAGGACCGGACCGGAGTCCTTGCCCTTGGCTTCGACGTCGCGATCGACGAACTCGATCACGGCCATCGGGGCGTTGTCGCCGTGGCGGAAGCCCGCCTTCATGATGCGGATATAGCCGCCGTTACGCTCGCTGTAGCGCGGGCCGAGCGTTTCGAACAGCTTGCCGACTTGCGGCACGTCGCGAACCTGGCTGATGGCCTGACGACGGGCGTGCAGATCGCCCTTCTTGGCCAGGGTGACCAGCTTCTCGACGAAGGGACGCAGTTCCTTCGCCTTGGGCAGGGTCGTGGTGATTTGCTCGTGCTTGATCAGCGAGGCGGCCATGTTCGCGAACATGGCGGTGCGGTGGCTGGTCGTGCGACCGAGTTTACGATGGGCGGCGCCGTGGCGCATCTGGGTCTCTCCTACTCCGGAACCGGTATCCCAACAGGGACCTGGAACCGTAATCTTCTAACCGCCCCGGCATTCTCCCGAGGGAGACGGGCGGAGGGTTGAACTTAGATCTGGTCGTCGAACTTCTTGGCCAGATCTTCGATGTTTTCGGGCGGCCAGTTCGGCACGTCCATGCCGAGGCTGAGGCCCATCGTCGCGAGAACTTCCTTGATCTCGTTCAGCGACTTGCGGCCGAAGTTCGGGGTGCGAAGCATTTCGCCCTCGGTCTTCTGGATCAGGTCGCCGATGTAGACGATGTTGTCGTTCTTCAGGCAGTTGGCCGAACGGACCGACAGCTCCAGCTCGTCCACCTTTTTCAGCAGGGCCGGGTTGAAGGGCAGGTCGGGCTTGCCGTCCGACTGCTCGACAGCCTTCTTGGGCTCTTCGAAGGTGATGAAGATCTGCAGTTGGTCCTGCAGGATGCGCGCGGCGTAGGCCACGGCGTCAACCGGCGTGACCGCGCCATTGGTTTCGACTTCCAGCAGCAGCTTGTCGTAATCCAGCGACTGGCCCTGACGGGTCGGCTCGACGCGATAGGCGACGCGCTTGACCGGCGAATACAGGGCGTCGACGGCGATCAGGCCGATCGGCGCATCTTCCGGACGGTTCAGCTCGGCGGCGACGTAGCCCTTGCCGTTCTGGACGGTCAGTTCCATGCGGACCGACGCGCCGTCGTCCAGGGTGCAGATGACGTGATCGGGGTTCAGGACCTCGATGTCCGCCGACACGTCGATCTGGCCGGCCGTCACGGCGCCGGGACCCGTGGCGCGCAGGGTCATGCGCTTGGGGCCTTCGGCGTGCATGCGCAGCGCCAGTTGCTTGATGTTCAGGACGATGTCGACCACGTCTTCCCGAACGCCTTCCAGCGACGAGAATTCATGAACGACGCCGTCGATCTGGATGGCGGTGACGGCCGCGCCTTGCAGCGAGGACAGCAGAACGCGACGGAGCGCGTTGCCGAGCGTCACGCCGAAGCCACGCTCGAGGGGTTCAGCCACCAGGCGCGCCTTGCGCTGGGCGTCGGAACCGATCTCGATCTGCGGCTTCTCGGGACGGATCAGCTCTTGCCAGTTTCTTTCGATCATTTTGTCCCTCGAACGGGTTTCGTAGACTCCGGCCTTGTCGACGAGGCCATGGTGGAGCCGACGGAGATGGGGGTGCTTTAGGCGGTGTCGCTTAGACGCGACGACGCTTGGGCGGACGGCAACCGTTGTGCGGCATCGGCGTGACGTCGCGGATGGTGGTGATCGTCAGACCGACCGACTGCAGCGCGCGCAGGGCCGATTCACGGCCGGAACCCGGACCCGAGACGTTCACTTCCAGCGTCTTCACGCCGTGTTCCTGCGCCTTCTTGCCGGCGTCTTCAGCGGCCATCTGAGCCGCATACGGGGTCGACTTACGCGAGCCCTTGAAGCCCATGTGACCGGCCGACGACCAGGAAATCGCATTTCCCTGCGCGTCGGTGATGGTCACCATGGTGTTGTTGAAGCTGGCGTTCACGTGGGCGACGCCCGAGGTGATGTTCTTGCGCTCGCGCTTCTTTACGCGACCCGGTTCCTTGGCCATGTGTCTGTCTTACTTCTTCTTGCCGGCGATCGGCTTGGCGGGACCCTTGCGGGTGCGGGCGTTGGTGTGCGTGCGCTGACCACGGACCGGCAGGCCCTTGCGGTGACGCAGGCCGCGGTAGCAGGCCAGGTCCATCAGACGCTTGATGTTCATCGACGTCTCGCGGCGCAGGTCGCCCTCGACCGTATGATCCTTGTCGATCGTTTCACGGATCGACAGGACTTCGGCGTCCGTCAGCTGGTTCACCCGGCGAGCCGGCTCGATGCCGACCTTCTCGGTGATGTCCTTGGCGGCGGCGGGGCCGATGCCATGGATGTACTGAAGCGCGATTTCAACGCGCTTGTTGGTCGGGATGTTGACGCCAGCAATACGGGCCACGAAATTCTCCAGATACGCGTTAGTCAGACGCAACAAACGCTCCGGTTAACAAACCAGGAGCGTGGCGCCCTTCGCGGGAAGGCGCCCTTATACAGATGATTCACATCGCGTCAACGCCTGGGTGGATCGAAGACAAGCGAAGGCCGCTGCGACTTGAATGCCCGGCGTGCGTGCGGACGTCAACGCGGCCGATTGCCGAAGTCGATTCCCACCACCAGCCTCTGGCCCTCCACCGGACGGCCGCCCTCTGTCGGGGGCAGGACGCGGAACTGATCGACCAGGCGCAGGGCCGCCTCGCCGAAGCCCAGACCCGCCGGCGTCTCGCTGATCACCCGGCAGTCTTCCAGCCGCTGGTCCAGGCGAACGACACAGGACAGGGCCGCATTGCCGTATCGGCTGCGCGCCGCCCGGGGGTGGTTGGCGCGGATTTCCGACACGGGCGGAGAGCGGAGCACCCGCGCCCGGGTGGAGCCGGCGCCCGGCCCTGAGCCCGATCCTACCCCGGATCCGCTGCCGCTCCCCTGCCCGCCCTGGCCAAAACCGGCCGCCGGCGAAGCCGCGGGCGCGACGCCGACGACCGGGGCCGGCTCAGGCGCCTGTTTGGGCGGGGCGGGCAGTTCGACAGGACGTGGCTGCTTCAGCGGCGGGGGCGTGTGGATGCGCGACGGCGCGGCTGGGGCGCCTCCCCCGATCTCCGGCGCAGGCGGCTCAAGCGAGATCGGCGGCGGCGGCTCATAGAGCAGGACTTCGACCGGGCGGGGCTGCGTCCCCAAGGTCTCCGGCGCCCTGCCCTTCACCTGGCCCAGCAGCAGGGCGAGGCCCAGCTCGGCGCCGGCCACTCCGACGAAAACGACGAAGGCGCGCCAGCGTCTGCGGGCGCGCCTTCTTTCATGAGGGGTCTTGGCGTCAGGCATCGGTCGTCTAACGCCCGACGCCCGGTTTGGTCACGCCAGAGCTTCGTCGATCGCCTTGGCGACGGAGTCGATGGAGCCCATGCCGTCCGCCTCGGTCAGCTTGCCCTGGGCTTCATAATAGGGAAGCAGCGGGGCGGTGTTGCGATTGTAGGCGTCCAGACGCACCACGAAGGTGTCGGGATTGTCGTCAGGACGGCCCTGTTCGGCATAGCGTTTGGCGATCCGCTCCAGCAGGGCGGAATCATCGACCTTCAGCCGCACCACGGCGTCGATCTGGGCGCCGCGCTTGGCCAGCATGGCGTCCAGGGCCTCGGCCTGGGCCACGGTGCGGGGGAAGCCGTCGAAGATGGCGCCGCCGGCGGCCTCGGCCTCGGGCAGGCGATCCTCGATCAGGGCGATGACGATCTCGTCCGTCACCAGATCGCCGCGCGCCAGCACGTCCTTGACCTTGAGCCCCAGTTCCGAGCCCGAGGCGATGGCGGCCCGCAGCATGTCGCCGGTCGAGAGCTGGACCATGCCCCGCTCTTCGACCAGCCGCTTGGCCTGTGTCCCCTTGCCCGCCGCCGGCGGTCCGAACAGGATCAAGTTCACGCGTAGGCCCTCCCCAGGCTTCTTGTAGTCAACTCAGCGCCGCACCGGAGTGGGCGCGCCACGACCGCCGCGACCGCGCAGCTTGGCCTTCTTGATCAGGCCCTCGTACTGGTGCGCCAGCAGTTGGGACTGGATCTGGGCCACAGTGTCCATCGTGACCGACACGACAATCAAGATAGACGTTCCGCCGAAGTAGAGGCTGTTGCCCATCTGGGCGACCAGGAACTCGGGCAGCAGACAGACGGCGGTGATATAGGCCGCGCCGATCACCGTCAGACGGGTCAGGACATAGTCCAGATACTCGGCCGTGCGCTTGCCCGGACGGATGCCCGGCAGGAAGCCGCCATATTTGCGCAGGTTCTCGGCCGTGTCCTCCGGGTTGAAGGTGATCGAGGTGTAGAAGAAGCAGAAGAAGATGATCAGGGCCGCGTACAGGGCCATGAACAGCGGCTGGCCGTGCGTCAGCTGCGACGTGACCAGCGGCAGCCAGCCCAGATAGTCGGGCAGGTCCGCATTGGCGGTCAGGCTGGCCACCGTGGTCGGCAGCATCAGCAGGGACGAGGCGAAGATCGGCGGGATGACCCCGGCGGTGTTGACCTTCAGCGGCAGGAACGAGCGTTCGCCACCGGCCATCCGGTTGCCTTCCTGGCGCTTCGGATACTGGATCAACAGACGGCGCTGGGCGCGTTCCATGAAGACGATGAAGACCACGGTCGCCACGGCCAGAACGGCGATGAACAACAGGGCGAAGGCGGACATCTGACCCTGCTGGGCCAGGCCCAGCATGCGGGCGATGGTGGACGGCAGGACCGCCACGATGCCGGCGAAGATGATCAGCGAGATGCCGTTGCCGACGCCGCGCGCCGTCACCTGCTCACCCAGCCACATCAGGAACATGGTGCCGCCCGTCAGGGTCACGACGGTCGAGACCAGGAAGAAGATCCCCGGATTGTCGACCAGGCCGGGCTGGGCGTTCAGGCCCGCGGCGATGCCGAGGGACTGGGCCAGGGCCAGGAACACCGTCAGATAACGGGTGTACTGGTTCAGCTGCTTGCGGCCGCTCTCGCCGCCTTCCTTCTTCAGCTTTTCCCAGGGCGGATACACGGTGCCCATCAGCTGCACGATGATCGACGCCGAGATATAGGGCGCGACGTTCAGCGCGAAGATGGCCATCCGCTCGACCGCGCCGCCCGAGAACATGTTGAACATGTCCAGGATGCCGCGCTGACCCGAAGGGTCCTGGAAGAACTGCAGGAAGGCCTGCGAATTGATGCCCGGGATCGGAACGTAAGTCCCGATGCGATAAACCAGCAAGGCGCCCAGCGTGAACAGCAGGCGCTTGTGCAGCTCGGTCGCTTTCGCGAACGAGCCCATGTTCATATTGGCGGCGAGTTGTTCTGCGGCCGAAGCCATTATGCGTCCCCACGACTGACTGAGTCGTCAGATAGGCGGAAAGCGGCCCTCATGCGAGGGCCGCTTCCGTTGTTTCGTCGTCGCAGGTGTAATCAGGCCACGGCCTAGTCCAGCCGCGACGACGCGTTGCTTAGGCCTTGGCCGCGGCGCGCTTGGTGCGGGCCGAGATCTTGTTCTCGTCGCCGCGCGGGGCCTTCGGAGCCGGAGCCTTGCCCTTGGCGGCGTTGCGCTTCTCGACGCGCGCAGCGGCCTTGGCTTCGGCTTCGATACGTTGTTCCAGCACGGTGCCGCCAGCGGCTTCGATGGCCTTCTTGGCGCCGGCGGTGGCCGACCAGACGACCAGGTTCAGGGCTTGCTTGACTTCACCGGTGCCGAGCAGACGCACGCCGTCCTTCACGCGACGGATCACGCCGGCGGCGACCAGGGCGTCGCCCTTCAGTTCCGACTTGGCGTCCAGCTTGCCGGCGTCGATGGCGTCTTGCAGGCGCCACAGGTTCACTTCGGCCAGCTTCAGGGCGTTCGGGTTGTTGAAGCCGCGCTTGGGCATACGCATGTACAGCGGCATCTGGCCGCCTTCGAAGCCCAGCAGGCTGACGCCGGTACGCGACTTCTGACCCTTGACGCCGCGGCCCGAGGTCTTGCCCTTGCCCGAACCGGGGCCACGGCCGACACGCATGCGCTTCTTGTGCGCGCCTTCGTTGTCGCGGATTTCGTTCAGTTTCATATGCCTGATCCTTTCGGGTGCTAGCGCCCGGACATCGTCCGGACTCGGCGTTCAAAGTCTATCGTCTCCCTCCCCCTCGGGGGAGGGTGGTCGGCGGAGCCGACCGGGTGGGAAGGGCTCGGCGAGCCCGTCCCGGATATCTCAAGGTCGGGCGCTATAGCGGCTCCCCGAACAGCAGTAAAGGCGACTCTTGCGAGCCGCCCCCACCTGGTCGCTTGCGCGACCTGCCCTCCCCCGAGGGGGAGGGAGAGTCTTTCGTCTTACTTTTCGACGATCTCGGTCAGGTGGGCGACCTTGGCGATCATTCCACGAACCGAAGGCGTGTCCACGAGGGTCGATTCGCGACCCAGGCGGTTCAGACCCAGGCCCACCAGGGTGGCGCGCTGGTCGTTCTTGCGGCGGATCGGCGAACCGGTCTGCTTGACGGTGACGGTCTTTTGCTCGGCCATGATTAGGACTCCACAGCTTCGGGCGCCGAGGCGCCGTCGTTGCGACGGCCCATCAGATCCGCGACCTTCTTGCCGCGCTTGGACGCGACCTGACGGGGCGAGGACTGGACCTTCAGCGCTTCGAACGTCGCGCGGATCATGTTGTAGGGGTTCGACGAGCCGGTCGACTTGCCCACGACGTCCTGGACGCCGAGGGTTTCGAGCACGGCGCGCATCGGACCGCCCGCGATGACGCCGGTCCCGGGAGGGGCGGCGCGCATCATGATCTTGCCGGCGCCCCAACGGCCGTTGCCGTCGTGGTGCAGGGTGCGGTTCTCGCGCAGCGGAACGCGGATCATGGTCTTCTTGGCTTCTTCGGTCGCCTTGCGGATGGCTTCCGGCACTTCGCGCGCCTTGCCGTGACCGAAGCCGACGCGGCCCTTGCCGTCGCCGACGACCATCAGGGCTGCGAAGGAGAACCGGCGGCCGCCTTTGACGGTGGCGGCGACACGGTTGATGTGGACCAGCTTCTCGACGATGTCGGAATCCGGACCATCGACAGCGGGACCGTTGCGGTTGTCACGACGGTTGCGATCGTTGCCGCCGCCGCCGCGCTGGGGTTGATGCGCCATGCTTCGCGTCCCTTAGAAGTTCAGGCCGGCTTCGCGCGCGGCTTCCGCCAGCGCCTTGACCCGGCCGTGATAGATGTACTCGCCACGGTCGAAGACGACGTCCTTGACGCCCTTCTCGATGGCGCGTTCGGCGATCAGCTTGCCGATCGCAGCGGCCGCAGCCGTGTCCGAACCGCGCTTGCCCTTGCCGCCTTCCAGCGACGAGGCCGAAGCGACGGTCACGCCCTGGGCGTCGTCGATGATCTGGGCCGAGATGTTCTTGTCCGAACGGTACACCGACAGACGCAGACGGCCGTTGGCGACGGCCTTCAGGCGGCGACGGGTGCGCTCCGAGCGGCGCTTGGCTTGTTGTCGAAGAGAAAGAGCCATGACTTACTTCTTCTTGCCTTCCTTGCGACGGACCTTTTCGCCCGCGTAACGGACGCCCTTGCCCTTGTAGGGCTCAGGCGGACGCAGCTTGCGGATGACCGAGGCGATCTGACCAACGGCTTGCTTGTCCGAACCGAGGATCTTGATCTCGGTTTGCTTCGGAACGGCGAAGCTGACGCCGGCCGGCGGATCGATGTCGACTTCGTGCGAGAAGCCGAGCTGCAGCGACAGGGCGTTGCCCTTCATCGCGGCGCGGTAACCCACGCCGACCAGCTCAAGCGACTTCTCGAAGCCGGTGGTGACGCCGACGACCATGTTGTCGACCAGGGTGCGCGACAGGCCCCACATCGCGCGACCGCGTTGCGTGTCCGTGCGCAGGCCCAGCGACAGCTCGTCGCCTTCTTGCGTGACTTCGATTTCCTCGGCGACGGTCCAGGAGCTTTCGCCCTTGGGGCCCTTCACGGAGACGGTCTGACCGTCGAGCGTGACAGTCACGCCCTTCGGCACAGCGATGGTTTTCTTGCCAATACGGGACATATCAGTAGACCCTGCAGAGGACTTCGCCGCCGACGTTGGCGTCGCGGGCAGAAGCGTCCGACATGACGCCCTTCGAAGTCGAGAGGATCGAGATGCCGAGGCCGTTCTTGACGGGCTTCAGATCGCCGATCGCCGAATAGACGCGGCGGCCCGGCTTGGACACGCGTGCGATCTCGGCGATGACGGGCTGACCGTCGAAGTACTTCAGCTCGATCTCGAACTGCGGAAACTCACCCGGGTTCTGAACCAGGTTGTAGCCGCGGATGTAGCCTTCGTCCTGCAGCACGTCGAGGACGCGCTGGCGCAGACGGGAAGCGGGGGTCAGCACCTTGGAACGCTTGCGGGTCGCCGCGTTCTTGATGCGAGCGATCATGTCGCTCAGGGGATCGTTGATCATCATGTCTGTTCGCTCCCCTTACCAGCTGGACTTGGTCAGGCCAGGGATCTGGCCCTGGTTGCCGAGTTCACGCAGCGCAATCCGGCTCATCTTGAGCTTGCGATAGAACGCCCGCGGACGACCGGTCACTTCGCAACGGTTGCGAATGCGGCTCGGCGCGGAGTTGCGCGGCAGTTCAGCCAGCTTCAGGCGCGCGTCGAAACGCTCCTCAAGCGGCAGGTTTTCATCGTTGGCGGTCGCCTTCAGGGCGGCCCGCTTCGCGGCATACTTCGCAACCAGGGCCTTGACGGCTTCGTTGCGGTTTACGGCGCTCTTCTTAGCCATTGTTCTCTTCCCTTCCCGCTCAGTTCTTCACGAACGGGAACTTGAACTCGGTGAGGAGAGCCTTGGCTTCCTCATCGGTCTTGGCCGTGGTGCAGACGACAATGTCCATGCCCCACATCTGGTCGATCTGGTCGTAGTTGATTTCCGGGAACACGATGTGTTCCTTCAGACCGGTGGCGTAGTTGCCGCGACCGTCAAACGACGTGCCCTTCAGACCACGGAAATCCTTCACGCGCGGCAGCGCGATCGTGATGAACCGGTCCAGGAACTCGTACATCTGGTCGCCGCGCAGGGTGACCTTGCCGCCGATGACCATGCCTTCACGCAGCTTGAAGCCGGCGATGGAGTTACGGGCCTTGGTGGCGACGGCCTTCTGACCGGCGATGGCCGTCAGATCCTTGAGGGCGGCGTTCGCCTTCTTGGAGTCCGCGACGGCTTCGCCGATACCCATGTTCAGGACGATCTTGTCCAGCTTGGGCACCTGCATTTCGTTCGTGTAGCCGAACTTTTCCTTCAGCACCTGGCGGATGCGCGCCTGGTACTCGCCCTTGAGGCGCGGAGTGTATTTCTCGGTAGCCATCAGATGACGTCTCCCGTCGTCTTGGCGATGCGGACCTTGGTGTCCCCATCGATCTTGAAGCCGACGCGGGTCGCCTTGCCGTTGGCGTCGGCGATCGCGACGTTCGACAGGTGAAGCGAGGCTTCCTTGTTCTTGATGCCGCCCTGCGGGTCAGCCTGGCTCGGGCGCGTGTGGCGCTGAACCATGTTGACGCCTTCAACCAGGACGCGGTTTTCGGTGGGCAGGACCTTCAGCACGTTGCCCGTGCGGCCCTTGTCCTTGCCGGTGAGGACGACGACGCGGTCGCCCTTCTTGATCTTGGCGGCCATGTTACAGGACCTCCGGAGCCAGCGAGATGATCTTCATGTGGTTCTTGGCGCGCAGTTCGCGGGGAACCGGGCCGAAGATCCGCGTGCCGACAGGCTCGTTCTGCTTGTTGACGATGACGGCGGCCGACTTGTCAAAACGGATGACCGAGCCGTCCTTGCGTTGGATGTCCTTGGCGGTGCGCACGACGATGGCGCGAACAACGTCGCCCTTCTTCACGCGGCCACGCGGGATGGCTTCCTTCACGGAGGCGACGATTGTGTCGCCGATCGAGGCGTAGCGGCGCTTGGAGCCGCCCAACACCTTGATGCACATGACCCGGCGGGCGCCCGAATTATCGGCCACTTCCAGGTTAGTTTGCATCTGGATCATAAGATCAGATCCTTCTGATTACGAGGCGGAGGCGTTGGAAAGGACTTCCCAGCGCTTCAACTTGGACTTCGGGGCGCACTCGACGATGCGAGCGATGTCGCCGACTTTGAGCGCGTTGGCTTCGTCGTGGGCGTGATACTTCTTCGAAAGACGAACGATCTTCTTCAGAACAGGGTGAAGCAGCGTGCGCTCCACCTTCACGACGACGGTCTTTTCGCCCTTGTCGGACACGACCACGCCTTCGAGAATTCGCTTGGGCATATTCGTTTCCTTACGAGGCCGCACGCTTCTCGCGCAGAAGCGTCGAGATGCGGGCGATGTCTTTGCGCACTTCACCCACGCGGTGGGTTTTTTCCATTTGGCCGGTGGCCGCCTGGAAACGCAGGTTGAACTGTTCCTTCTTGAGCTTCAGCAGCTCGTCGGACAGTTGGTCGGTCGTTTGCGACCGCAGATCGGCGATCTTGGTCATTAGGCGGCTACCTCGACATGGGCGACGCCGGCGTCGATACGGGTCACGACCTTGGTGCGGACCGGCAGCTTGGCGGCGCCGAGACGGAGCGCTTCACGGGCCACTTCGTCCGTCACGCCGTCGATTTCAAACAGGATGCGGCCGGGGTGGCAACGCGCGGCCCAGTGGTCCACGGCGCCCTTGCCCTTACCCATCCGGACTTCGGCCGGCTTGCCCGTGACGGGCAGGTCGGGGAAGACACGGATCCAGACGCGGCCCTGGCGCTTCATCTGGCGGGTGATCGCGCGGCGAGCCGCTTCGATCTGACGCGCCGTGATGCGTTCCGGCTCCAGCGTCTTCAGGCCGTACGACCCGAAGTTCAGCGAGAAGCCGCCCTTGGCCGAGCCGTGGATGCGGCCCTTGAAGGCCTTGCGGTACTTGGTCTTCTTCGGTTGCAACATGACTTAGTTCTCACGTCCCCGGTCGCGACGCGGACCGCGGTCGCCACGGGGGCCGCCGCGTTCGCGGCCTTCGTTCGAGGACGGACCCGACGCTTCCTGGGCCCAACGCTTGTCCTGGGCCATCGGATCGTGCTCGAGCACTTCACCCTTAAACACCCAGACCTTCACGCCGATGATGCCGTAGGTCGTCTTGGCTTCGTAGAAGCCGTAGTCGATGTCGGCGCGCAGGGTGTGAAGCGGCACGCGACCTTCGCGATACCATTCCATCCGCGCGATTTCCGCACCGCCCAGACGACCCGAGACGTTCATCCGGATGCCCTTGGCGCCCAGACGCATGGCCGACTGCATCGAGCGCTTCATGGCGCGGCGGAAGGCCACGCGACGCTCGAGCTGCTGGGCGATGTTCTCGGCGATCAGCTGCGCATCGGTTTCCGGCTTGCGGACTTCGATGATGTTCAGGTGAACTTCACCTTCGGTCTGGGCCGAGATGTCCTTGCGGAGCTTCTCGATGTCAGCGCCCTTCTTGCCGATCACGACGCCCGGACGGGCGGCGTAGATGGTGATGCGGCACTTCTTGTGCGGGCGCTCGATGATGATGCGCGACACGCCGGCGGCGGCCAGACGTTCCCGCAGCCACTCGCGCAGCTTCAGGTCCTGGTGCAGCAGGCGGGAATAGTCGGCGCCGGCGGCGAACCAACGGCTGTCCCACGTACGGTTCACGCCGAGGCGCAGACCGATCGGATTGATTTTCTGACCCATCAGGCGGCCTCGCCGGCTTCACGGACCACGATGGTGATCTCGCTGAACGGTTTCAGGATGCGCGACGAACGGCCACGAGCACGGCTCGCGAAACGCTTCATCACCAGGTTCTTGCCCACGAAGGCCTCGGCGACGACCAGGTTGTCGATGTCGAGGTTGTGGTTGTTCTCGGCGTTCGAGATCGCCGAATACAGGACCTTGCGGACGTCGGTCGCGATACGCTTACGGCTGAATTCCAGCTCGTTCAGCGCCTTCTGAACCGGCATGCCGCGGATCGATGCGGCGACCAGGTTCAGCTTTTGCGGGCTGATGCGCACGTTGACCAGCTTGGCGCGGGCCTCGGTCGGGGCGACCCGACGAATGTTCTTGGTCTGGGCCATCAGTTACTTCCTTTTGGCCTTCTTGTCCGCCGCGTGACCCGGGAAGTTCCGGGTCGGGGCGAACTCGCCGAGCTTCATGCCGACCATCTCTTCCGAGACCGACACGGGCACATGCTTCTGACCGTTATGGACGCCGAACGTCAGACCGACGAACTGCGGCAGGATGGTGGAGCGGCGCGACCAGGTCTTGATCACGTCCTTGCGGCCCGACGTTTGAACGGCGTCGGCCTTCTTGAGCAGATACCCGTCGACAAACGGGCCTTTCCAGGAGGAGCGGGCCATTCTTAGCGAGCCTTCTTAACGTGGCGGGTACGGATGATGTACTTGTCCGTAGCCTTGTTCTTGCGGGTACGGGTGCCCTTGGTGTCCTTACCCCACGGCGTGACGGGGGTGCGACCACCAGAGGTCCGGCCTTCACCACCACCGTGCGGGTGGTCGATCGGGTTCATGGCGACGCCGCGGACGTGCGGGCGGAAGCCCATGTGACGCTTGCGACCGGCCTTGCCCAGGTTCTGGTTCATGTGGTCGGGGTTCGAAACCGCGCCCACAGTGGCGATGCAGCCGTCCAGGACCATGCGCAGTTCGCCCGAGCCGAGACGGATCTGGGCGTAGCCCTGATCGCGACCCACCAGCTGGGCGTAGGCGCCGGCCGAGCGAGCCAGCTGGGCGCCCTTGCCCGGCTTCATCTCGATGTTGTGGATGATCGTACCCACCGGCATCGAACGAAGCGGCATGGCGTTGCCCGGCTTCACGTCGGTCTTTTCGCCCGCGATCACCGTGTCGCCGGCCTTAAGGCGTTGCGGCGCGATGATGTAGGTCTTCTCGCCGTCTTCGTAGGTCACGAGGGCGATGAAGGCCGTGCGGTTCGGATCGTATTCCAGACGCTCGACCGTGCCGACCATGTCCCACTTGCGACGCTTGAAGTCGATCTTGCGGTACAGGGTCTTGGCGCCGCCGCCGCGGAAGCGGACCGCGATGCGACCGCCCTGCCCGCGTCCGCCCGACTTGGTCAGGCCTTCGGTCAGCGACTTTTCCGGACGGCCCTTGTGGAGCTCCGAACGGTCGACCAGCACGAGGGCGCGACGGCCCGGCGAGGTCGGATTGTAATGTTTCAAGGCCATCTGATCAGAGCCCCGTGGTGACGTCGATCGACTGGCCGTCGGCCAGGGTCACGATCGCTTTTTTGATGTCCACGCGACGACCCAGGATACCCCGGAAGCGCTTGGTCTTGCCCTTTTGAACCAGGGTGTTGACCTTCAGGACGTTGACTTTGAACAGGCTTTCGACCGCCGCGGCGATCTCGTCCTTGGTCGCCGTGTCGGCGACGCGGAAGACGACCTTGTTCTGCTCGGACAGGATCGTGGCCTTTTCGGTGATCACCGGAGCCAGGATGGTGTCGTAATGCTTGGCGGTAGGTTGAGCGGCCATTACGCGGCTTCCTTATCGCTGAAGCGGGCTTCGATCGCCTCGATAGCGGCCTTGGTCAGCACCAGCTTGTCAGCCCGCAGGATGTCATAGACGTTCAGGCCGGCGTTCGGCAGCACGTCGATGTGCGGGATGTTGCGTGCGGCCAGGCCGAAGTTCGTGTCGACTTCCGGACCCGCGATGATGAGAGCCTTGGTCCAGCCCAGCTTGCCGAGCGTCTCGCGCAGCGAGGCGGTCTTGGCTTCCTTGACCGAGACGGTGTCGACGACGATCAGGTCGCCCGACTTCGCCTTGGAGGACAGGGCGTGACGCAGAGCAAGCGCGCGGATCTTCTTCGGCAGCGAGAAGCCGTGGTCGCGAACGACCGGACCGAAGGCGCGCGAACCGCCGACGAACTGCGGTGCACGGCGCGAACCGTGACGAGCGCCGCCGGTGCCCTTTTGCTTGTACATCTTCTTGCCCGTACGAGAGTTCTCGTTGCGGGTTTGAACCTTGTGCGTGCCGGCGCGGCGCTTGGCCAGTTGCCAGTTGACGGTGCGGGCCAGGATGTCGCCGCGGATGTCGGAGATGCCGAAGACGGCGTCCGACAGTTCCACGTCGCCAGCGGCCTTGCCGTCGAGTTGGATGACAGAGAGTTTCATTACGCTTCACCGCCTTCGGTCGCTTCGACGGGGGCTTCTTCAGCCGGGGTCGAGGCGGGTTGAGCAGCAGACTTGCTCGACTTCAGCGCACCGGGGAACGGAGCGTCGGCCGGACGAGCCTTCTTGATGGCGTCACGAACCTTGACGTAGCTGCCGTCATGACCGGGGACAGCGCCCTTGATCAGGATCAGGCCACGCTCGGCGTCCACGCGGACGACGGTCAGGTTCTGGGTGGTGACGGTTTCGGCCCCGTAGTGACCGGCCATCTTCTTGCCAGGGAAGGTCCGACCCGGGTCCTGACGGTTACCCGTCGAACCGTGCGAACGGTGCGACAGCGAAACACCGTGCGTGGCGCGCAGGCCGCCGAAGTTCCAGCGCTTCATGGCGCCGGCGAAACCCTTACCAATGGTCTCGCCCTGGATATCGACCTTCTGACCCACCACGAAGTGTTCGGCCGAAAGCTCGGCGCCCACATCCAGCAGACCTTCCGCATCGACGCGGAACTCGGTCACATAGGCTTTCGGTTCGACTTCCGCCTTGGCGAAGGTCTCGCGTTGAGCCTTGTTGGTGTTCTTGGCCTTCTTCGTGCCAGCGCCCAGCTGGAGAGCGACGTAGCCGTCACGCTCCTGGGTACGTTGGCCGACGACCTGGCAGCCGTCGAGCTGAAGCACAGTGACCGGTACGTGCGCGCCGTCATCGGCGAACACGCGGGTCATGCCCAGCTTCTTGGCGATCACGCCCGTGCGCATCGGATCCCGCCTCTTTCTACTTTAAATCTTGATCTCGACGTCCACACCGGCGGACAGGTCGAGCTTCATGAGCGCGTCCACGGTCTGCGGGGTGGGGTCGACGATGTCGAGCACGCGTTTGTGCGTGCGGATTTCAAACTGCTCACGCGACTTCTTATCGACGTGCGGAGAGCGGTTCACGGTGAACTTCTCGATCAGGGTCGGCAGCGGAATCGGACCGCGAACGGTCGCGCCGGTGCGCTTGGCTGTATTGACGATCTCGCGCGTCGAGAAATCGAGGACGCGGTGATCAAAGGCCTTGAGCCTGATGCGGATGCTTTGATCCATATCGGTGCTTACTTCCAATGCGGTCGGAGGACCGCGTCCCTGTGAACCATTTCAAAGACCGAAGGCCTTCGGGCATAGAGCCCTCAGGGAACGCAAATCCGCAAAAACGATCGGCCCACGCAGTCGCCTGCGAAGGCCGCTAAAGTCCTGGGTCACTGCAAAGAACAGGGTCTCAGGTCGTTCCTGCGAACCGCGTCTGCATCCGGGGATGCACAGCCGGTCCAACAAGAGTGGGGCTTATGCCTACCGATTCCATTTTCGTCAAGCGGCGAAACCGTGGCGGCGACAGGATTCCGTCAGGCCGGTTCCAGCGTCGCCGCAGGCTTCGAAATCGGCGCAGATCGCCCCGCCTCATCGACCGCCACCATGACGAATTCGGCCACGGCCGACCGCCGTCGTTCGCCGGTCAACAGCGCCTCGGCCCACAGCTCCACCTCTATAGTGACGGAGGAGCGGCCGACCCGCGTGACGCGCGACGCCAGTTCGATCATGTCTCCTTCTCTTATAGGCGACGAGAAGTCGATGCGGTTCGACGCCGCCATGACCATGACGCCCCTGGCCCGCCGCGTGGCGCAGATGAAGGCGGCCTTGCCCATCAGCTTCAGGGCGTCGCCGCCGTAGAGGGTGCCATAGTGGTTGGTCCAGGTCGGGAAGACCATCTCCGCCGTCCGCAGCCAGCCGTCCCCCGGCTCCTCCCCCTTGTCCGGAACCGACGGCAGGTCGCCCTGCCCCGCTTCGCGGGGCGCCACCATGTTGAACACGCCGCGCGTACACAGGCGGCGCTCGCCGCTGACCGGCGCCTCGGCCCACAGTTCGACCTCGACCCCCATGGAGGTTCGGCCCACGCGCGCCACCCGACCCGTCGCCTCGACCATTTCGCCGATCCGGGCGGGTGCGGCGAAGTCGATCCGCTCGCAGCCGGCCGTGACCGTGTGCCGCCGCGCATGACGCGCGGCGGCCAGGAAGGCGACCTTGTCCAGGTGCGCCAGACCGACGCCCCCGAACAATGTGCCGTGGTGGTTGGCGTCGCCGGGGAACACCATGTCTATAAGCGTGACGCTCATCCCCCTACGGCCTCCTGGCGCGCGGCCTTCGCGGCCGAGACCATATTGGTCAGCGCCGCCTCGGTCTCGGCCCAACCGCGGGTCTTCAGGCCGCAGTCCGGGTTCACCCACAGCCGGTCCGCCGGCAGCTTGCCCGCCGCCGCCGTCAACAGGGCCGCCATCTCGTCCACCGACGGCACGCGCGGCGAGTGGATGTCATAGACGCCCGGCCCGATCTCGGCCGGATAGCGATAGTCGGAGAAGGCGTCGAGCAGCTCCATCCTGGACCGCGAGGTCTCGATGGAGATGACGTCGGCGTCCATGGCCCCGATGGACTGGATGATATCGTTGAACTCGGAATAGCACATGTGGGTGTGGATCTGGGTTTCGTCCCGCACGCCCGAGGCGGTGATGCGGAAACACTCGACCGCCCAGTCCAGATAGGCCGCCCAGTCGGCGCGGCGCAGCGGCAGGCCCTCGCGCAGGGCCGCCTCGTCGATCTGGATCACGACGGCGCCGGCGGTTTCCAGATCGATCACCTCGTCACGGATGGCGAAGGCGATCTGGCGGCAGGTCTCGCTGCGCGGCTGGTCGTCGCGCACGAAGGACCAGTTCAGGATCGTCACCGGGCCGGTCAGCATCCCCTTCATCGGCCGCTCGGTCAGGCCCTGGGCGTAACGCCACCATTCCACCGTCATCGGTCTGGGCCGCGACACGTCGCCATAGATGATCGGCGGCCGCACGCAGCGCGAGCCATAGGACTGGACCCAGGCGGCCTTGGTGAAGACGAAGCCGGACAACTGCTCGCCGAAATACTGGACCATGTCGTTGCGCTCGAACTCGCCGTGGACCAGCACGTCCAGACCCAGGTCTTCCTGCCATTTCACCGTCCGCGCCGTCTCTTCGCGCAGGAAGGCGGCGTAGGCGGCGTCGTCGATGACGCCCTTGCCGTGATCGGCGCGCGCCTTTCGAACCTCGGCCGTCTGGGGGAAGGAGCCGATGGTGGTGGTCGGATAGGCGGGCAGGTTCAGCCGCCGCTGCTGCACCGTGCGCCGGATCTCGAAGCTGGAGGTGCGGGTCGACAGGGCGGGGTCGGCGTCCGCGGCGCGCGCCTGGACCTTCGGATCATTGATGCGCGGCGAAGTGCGGCGCGAGGCGACGGCGGCGGTCGAGGCGTCCAGTTCGGCCTTCACCGCATCGCGGCCCTGGTTCAGGGCGCGGGCCAGGGTCGCCAGTTCGGCCACCTTCTGCACGGCGAAGGCCAGCCAGTTCCTGATCTCCGGCTCCAGGGCCGTCTCACGCTCCAGATCGATGGGGGTGTGGAGCAGCGAGCAGGACGGCGCCAGCACCACCCGGCGGCCCGAGGCGACCAGGGGCTCGACCCGGTCCAATACGGCGTTCAGATCGGCCTTCCACACATTGCGGCCGTCGATGACGCCCAGCGACAGCACCTGATCGGGACGCATGTCCGAAGCGACCGGGGCCAGTTGCTCCGAGGCGCGGATCAGGTCGAGATGCAGGCCATGCACCGGCAGCTTCAACGCCGTATGCAGATTGTCGCCCAGCGCCCCGAAATAGGGGGTCAACATCAGCTTGATCGGCGGCGTCACATCGGCCAGCACGCGATAGGCGTGATCATAGGCGGCCTTGGCCTCGTCGCTCAGGTCCGTGACCAGGCAGGGTTCGTCCATCTGCACCCAGGTCGCGCCCGCGCGCGCCAGCGACCGCAACACCTCGGCATAGACCGGCAGCAGGCGAGGCAGCAGGCTGAGGACGTCGAAGTCGGCCCCGCGCGTCTTGCCCAGCAGCAGATAGCTGACCGGCCCCAGCAGCACCGGCCGGGTGTCGATCCCCTGCCCCCTGGCTTCCAGATACTCGTCCAGCGCCTTGGTCGAGCCCAGCCGGAAGACCTGATCCGCCGTGAACTCGGGCGCGAGATAGTGGTAGTTGGTGTCGAACCATTTGGTCATCTCCATCGCCGGCGCGCCCTCACCGCCGCCGTGGACATGACCGTGTTCGCAGACCGGACTGTCGCCGCCGCGGGACCCCGGCGCCCCAGACCCTCGGGCCATGGCGAAATAGGTCGCCAGATCGACCCGATCCCCGCTCCAGCCATAGGCGGCGGGCACGGCCCCGACCATGGCGGTCAGGTCCAGCACCTGATCATAAAGAGAGAAGTCGTTCGACGGCACGATGTCGGCGCCCAGATCGCGCTGGCGCGCCCAGGTCAGGGCGCGCAGCTCGGCGGCGGTGGACAGCAGGGCGTCCCCATCGATCTTGCCGGCCCAATAGGCCTCAAGCGCGGTCTTCAGCTCGCGCTTGGGGCCGATGCGGGGAAAGCCGAGGGTGGCGACCTGGACAGTGTGGCGGGTCATGACGTTCGAAACCTGTGTTGTGGCCAGGTTTCGGACAGGGGCGCATCGACGCCGACGCGGACGTGCAGGGTCCGGCGGCGCGCATGCGGCCTGACCGGACACCCCGCCGGAGGACGTTATCTGTCGGGGCAGGTCTCCTGGCTCACGGGTCGACGCCTCGGATCCGGCCTTCCCGGCGCGAACGCCAGTGACACGAGATGGACCCTCGACTCGCCGCTTACAGTTGCGGGGGCAGCGCCGGTTTCACACCGGCTTCCCTCTTAGCTCCACGCGCCCCGAAGACCGCGTGCAGACCACGACCCGGGCACATGACCGCAATCAAGCGCAGCCGTCAATACATATAAGGATATCCTTATATGATTGCGGCTCGTTAACCCCTTGCCGCAGGAAACGCGCGCGCGTGACACATTTCGACCACAAGGCGTGGCGGATGAGCCACATGTCAGTTTCAAGACACTTATGTAACGACGGTTTATTGCTCAGCTTCTAGCGCCGGCTGGTAGCAGCCGCCCTCCCTGGGCCTCCACCCGGGCACAGACTGCTAAGGACAAAAGAAAATGAAGACGATCCTCCTCGCCTCGGCCGCCGCCGCCACCCTGTTCGCCGCCCCGGCCTTCGCCCAGAACGCCATCGGTTCGGTCGGCGTGACCTACTCCAACCCGTCGGTCGAAGTCGCCGGCGATGACGTCGACGCCGACGTCTGGACCGTGGACGGCACGGTCGCCCTGCCGGCCGCCGACTGGACCGTGACCCTGAACGGCGCCGTCGACTACACCAAGGCCTTCGGTGAAGAAGACGTCACCGGCGTCGCCGCCGCTCACCTGACCAAGATGTGGACCTCGGACGTCCGCGCCGGCGCCTTCGTCGCCGCCAACGACATCGGTTCGGGCAACGATCCCGTCTGGACCGTCGGCGCCGAAGCCCAGAAGTACCTGTCCAACGCGACCCTGACCGGCCTGGTCGCCTACACCACGTCTGACGACAGCGACGCCGACATCTGGACCGTCGGCGGCGACGCCGCCTTCTACGTCATGCCGAACCTGCGCCTGAACGCCGGCGTCAGCTACAACAACGTGGACGTGGCCGGCGGCGACGTGGACGCCTGGACCTATGGCGTGGGCGCCGAGTACGAAATCGAGAACACCCCGTTCTCGGTCGGCGCCGCCTATACCCGCGCCGACGTCGACTCGATCGACGTCGACACCTGGTCGCTGGGCCTGCGCTACAGCTTCGGCGGCGGTCTGCAAGCGCGTGACCGCGCCGGCGCCGGCCTGAACGTCTCGTCGATCACGAGCGTCCTGGGCGGCCTGTAAGCAACGGCCTCCCTCACGGGATGAGAAGAGCCCCGGCGGAGCGATCCGCCGGGGCTTTTTTCATGTCCGGATCGACGCACGAAAAAGGCCCCCAGGGTTCCACGACCGGGGGCCTTTCCTCTCGCGGCGAGATACGGGTCTTAACGCCCGATATGAAGCGTCCCTGATCCGACGACGGTGCGGGACACAGAGCCTGTGGCGGCGGCGACGCGGACGTTCCCCGAGCCGGCGATGGCGACGCTGAGGTCGCGGGTCGTTCCGCCGTAGCGGACGTCCCCGGACCCGCCGATGGCGACCGACAGCTTGTCCAACCGACCCTGGCGGACGTTCACCCCGCCCGAGCCGCCGATGGAGATGTCGCCCTGACCATTGGCGCTGGCGACCTCCACATTGCCCGAGCCGCCGACGGCGACCTTGAGGTCGCCCGTGCCGCCGGCCGAAACCGAGCCTGAACCGCCGACGCTGGCGTCCAGCGTCCGCGACGTCCCGGCGCGGATCGACCCCGAACCGCCGACGCCCAGCTCAAGGTCGCCGTCCACATTGGCGATGGTCCAGCCGCCGCAGCCGCCGCTGTCCAGTTCGACCGAGCGCGCGCCGCGTCCCACGGCGCCGAATACGGCGCCGCCGGCGCTGACATCCACGTTCCGCGGCGTGCGCAGGATGATCAGGGGCGCGTCCTCCAGCCGGATGCGGCCCAGATCGCGCACCTCGACCGTCGCGCCCTGGCCGGGCTGGGCTGCGTCTGCGCGGCCCGAGTTGCAGTTGCGTATGCCGTCGCCACGACCCCAGAGGCCATTGCGGCGAAGCCCGCCGTCGATCTCCACGTCACGGCCGTTGCGCCGCACCTGTACGGCCGGCAGCCGTGACCGGCCCTGCGTCACCTCGACGGCGATGTCCTGGCGGTCCTCGACGATGACGACCACGCGCGCCACGGCGTTGCGGATCTCGACTTCGCCGGCCGATGCGGGCGCGGCGGCGGCCAACCCCGTCAGGGCGGCGACGGCGGCGGCGGCGATCAGAGCGGTTTTCATGGAGGCGTTCCCTTTCCCGGATATGAGGAAAAGGTGCGCGCTGGCGACCCGCGAGTCATTTTAACTCGAGGTCATGAACTCGAATTAACGGGTGGCGTTCAAGGCGCCCGCGCCGTCCGCAACCCCGACCTCGGGCTGGAAGTCGCGCTCGAAGGTCGCGATCCGGCTCTTCATCGCCCCGGCTCGTTTCAAAGCCAGCGACGCCACCCAGCGCGCCGCCAGTTCCGGCGCCGCCATGCCGTCGGTGAGGCGCGGCTCGCCGCCCCGGCTGCGGATCACGGCGTTGGTGAACAGTGCGCCGTTTCTGAACCGCGACGGCCAGGTCTGGAAATCCATCGACAGGCTGACGCAGAACCGGTCCAGGTTCTCCACACGATGCGGCGCGTACAGGGGCCAGGTCAGGGCGCGGCCGGGCTCCAGATCCATGATCTGGGCGTCGTTCTCGAACGCCAGATCATAGGGCAGTTCCTCCGTCGTCTGGCGCGCAACGACCTGTTCCATGCTGCGCTCGGGCAGATGCCGCTCGTCGCCCGGATAGACGAACAGCCGCTTGCGCCCGCGCAGGTGGAACAGAACCACCCCCGCCGCATCGAAATGATAGGGCACCCGCGCCTTGGGCGAGGACAGGATCAGCTGGCCCGCGTTCCGCACCGCTCGCAGGCCCGGATAGGTCGCCTGGATCGCGGCGAAATCCTTCATCGCCGCCGCCCACAATTCGGGCCAGGCCGTCTCGACCCCGCGCAGATTGACCCAGAGCCGGCCCTGTTTGATCGCCTCCAGGAGATCCTCGCCCGACAGCCGCCCCCGCGCGCCGGTGCGCAAGCTGACCTGGCCCGCGTCGTCGTAGTCGTACAGATTGATGTCGAACAATTCGGCCGGATAGCGGTCCAGCACGGCGGCCAGGGCCGTATCCTCGGCGAAGCCCTGTTCCACCAGGCTGTGCGGATGGGTCTTGGCCTCCGCGATGGGGCCGGGGTAGCGGGTGCGGCGGCCGCTCATGATCCTATCCTCAGACATGGGCGACGCGCGCCGTCTTCTTGCGGGCGGCGGCCTTGCTGACGGCGGACCGAACCGCGACGGCCGCGCCGCGCAGCCGCCCGACCGGCGAGGCCTCGCAGGCCTCGATGGTGGACCAGCGACGGCGCAGCGACGCCCGCAGCGCCTCGCCCCGGCCGCCCGCCTTGTCCAGCACCCCCACCGCCGCGTCGCCCAGGGCCTGGGTCAGGCCGGGCCGCATCACCACCGCCTCGCGCACCGTCTGCCGGGCGTTGACGAAATACTTCTTGTAGCTCTCGCCCTCGAACCCGAAGTCGAAGACCCGGAAACCCTCGGCCGAGGCCAGCCGCATCGTGTCCATGCTCAGCAGTATCCCCGGCGAGCAACGCGCCAGGCTGGGCTCATAGACCGGGAACCAGAAATGATAATGCCGACCAGCGTGTAGCGAGAACTCGATCGCCACCAGCTTGTCCCCCGCATGCATGGCCGCCATCGAGGCCCCGAAGTCAGGCCGGGGGTCCGCCATCAGGGCGTGGAGCAGGTCGCGCGTCCAGCCACAGGCGAAAATGTCGTGCAGGCCCGAGCGGCGATACTGGGCCGCCTTCAGATCGATCAACTGGTCCAGCAGGGCGGGGTCGTGCAGGCCGCGTTCGACCCGAACGGGGCCCAGCTCGGCCTCCAGGCTGCGGCGGGCCCGTTCCTTGTCCTTGAAATATTTGCCGAAGGTCACGCGACGCTCGGCGTACCAGGCGTCGAAGCCGGCGTCCGGCATGGCGACCTGAACGGTCTCACGCGCCTGGCCGGTCTCGGCCGCGCCGATCCAGCCGGGGACGTTCAACCGGCGTGCATGAAGCAGGTGCGCCACCTGTTCCAGCGTGATGGTCTCGCCCTCGGCGGCGATCACGCCATGATAGTCGTTCATCGGCGCACCCAGCGGCTGCACCGATCCGCCGCGTTTCTGATGCGGGAAGAAGCCGACGATCCGCCCGCCGCGCCGAAACACGGCCACGGCCGCGCCCGGACAGACGCGGGCGGCGATCTGCGTATAGTCCCAGCGGAAATAGGGACTGGTCAGGGCCGGATTGGTCGTCGTCCAGTCGCGCCACAGGGCGATCGCGGCGGCGTCCATCGCCTCCGCGCTCATGATCTCGACCTGCAGCGTTTCGGCCATGCGCGTCCTCATGCGACCCTTGGGAGCAAGGTCCATTCCAGAAACCATGCGCCATGGCCCGTTTCGGTATGGTTCATCGTCATGGTGAACGGGGTGATATCGCCACAGCCGGGAGCCCCGCCGCCCCGCGCGCGTTGCCATCCCTGCGGAGGCCTGCTCCGCCAGGAGACCCAGATGACAGACGCACGTCCCGACAATCGCAACGTAGAGAACGAAAACCTGCGTCCGGACCACGACGGCGAACCGCCGCGCCCCGCGACCGAACCCAAGGGCTCAGAAGGCTCCAGCAACTCCGGCGAGACCGCGACCGATCCCGCGACGGGCGAAGAGAACTGAACCCGACGCCACCACGCCCTTGTCTGTCGCCTCCGAAAGCTCCCGAATGAACCGCCGTTTCGCCTGCCTCGCCTCCAGTCTCGCCGTCCTGACCCTGGCCGCCTGTTCCCCGCCCGCCGACCATGACCGAGATGCGGCGACGTCCCCCGCCGCCGAAGTCGGGCAGTCAGGGCCCCTGTCGCGCGACGCCATCGAGAACAGCGCCTATTCGCCCCCCGCGCCCGACGCGCCCCCGACGACGGCGCAGAATCCGGCTCAACCGGAACCGGCCCTGATCCGCGCCCAGATTTTGCTGGAACGGGCGCGGTTTTCGCCCGGCGCCATCGACGGACTGGCCGGCTCGAACATGCGTCAGGCGATCTCGGCCTTCCAGGTGGCGCAGGGTCTGCCCGTCACCGGCGAACTGGACGCCGACATCATGGGCCGGCTTCGCGCCGTGGGGATCGGCGCCGTGACCTCGACCTATCGGATCACCCAGGAGGACGTGGCCGGCCCCTATATCGGCGTGGTTCCGACCGATCTGGAAGCCCAGGGCGAGGCGGCCGCCATGGGCTACGCCAATATCGTCGAAGCCCTGGCCGAGCGGTTCCACGTGACCGAGGGCCTGCTGAGGGCGATGAACCCGGGCGCGGACTTCAACCGCGTCGGCCAGACCCTGCTGGTTCCGGCGGTGAACACCACGCCCCTGCCGGCTGAGGTGGACCATATCGACGTCAACAAGGCCGAGGGGTCGGTCAAGGCGTTCGCCGCCGATGGCAAGCTGATCGCCTATTTCCCGGCCACCATCGGCAGCGGCGACAATCCGACGCCCACCGGCACGGTCAAGGTCAACGGCGTCGCCCGCAATCCGAACTATACCTATGACCCGTCCAAGCTGAGCTTTGGCGAAGGAAGCCGCAAGGTCGTGGTTCAGCCGGGACCGAACAATCCGGTCGGCGTGGTCTGGATCGATCTGAACAAGCCCAGCTACGGCATCCACGGCACGCCCGACCCGCATCTGGTCGGCAAGACCGCTTCGCACGGCTGCGTCCGCCTGACCAACTGGGACGCCTGGATGCTGGCCGACAAGGTCAAGCCCGGCGTGACCGTGCGGTTCGTCTGACTACTGGACCGCGCCGAAAGGCGTTCCGTCCCAGAAGTCGCAGTGGTGGCGGCCGAAGAAGTCCTTATCCAGTCGGTCGCCCTGGGCCGTGAACACCCGCACCGGCCCCGCACCCTCGACGCGGGGCCATTCGGGGCCGAAGTCGCCTTGGCCGAAACCGGCCCACAACCTCTGCATCCGGTCGGACAGGGCCTTTTGCCGGGGGGTGAACCGCTTCACATCGGTGAAGACCCAACTGGTCCCGAACACATAGGCCAGTTCGCTGGCGTGATAGGCGCCCAGGTCGAGGCCGACCAGCCAGTCCGGCAGGACGAAGGGCGCGCCGCGATCCGCGAACTCATAGCCCCAGACCGGCACATAGCGGGACAACTGACGGCGCAGGGCCTGGGACGGACAGGCGAACCTCTGGTCGGTGAAGTTCGCAGCGATGGCGTAGGCCGGCCCCTCAGGACCGACGGGATAGCGGTCCAGCACGCGCGGGCCGACATCGCCGTACATCCAGATCGTCTCCTTCTGGTAGCGATCCATGTCCTTGACCTCGTTGGCGAACAGCCGCCCCTCGTCCAGGTTCGTGCCGACGATGACCGGCACGCGGGTGAAGCGGCCCTCATGGATCGCCAGGGCCGGGTTTTCCGGCACAGTCGCGTCGGTATGAACCGGTCCCCAGGATCCAGGCCCATTGATCCCCGCCCGCAGGGACGGCGCGCGCGCCAACCGCCAGGCCGGCAGGGCCTTCAGACAGTCGATCTGATCGGAGCCGCCACACCCCAGGTTTTCCGCAAACTTCGCCCCGGTCCTGGCCGCCTCCTCCGCGCTGACCAGGGACGACGGCTCCAGACATCCGCCGCTTTGCATGATGACCCGCTGGTACAGACCCTCGGATTTGGGCGAGGCCATCAGGTAGCAGGCCGTCCATGCCCCTGCGCTCTCGGCGAACAGGGTCACATTGGCCGGATCGCCGCCGAAGGCCGCGATGTTCCGATTCACCCATTGCAGGGCCGCCTGCTGGTCCATCAGGCCGAAATTGCCGCCGAAGCCTTCGCTCTCCGCCTGGAATTTCGGATGGGCCAGCCAGCCCAGGGCGCCCAGGCGGTAGTTCAGGGTGACGACCACCCGATCCTGATCGGCGGCCAGTTTCGACGGATCATAGTTGACGCCCGAGCCCACAGTGAAGGCGCCCCCGGGGATATAGACCATCACCGGCCGCAGCTCGGCGGCGTCTCCGGCGGGCATATAGATGTTCAGATACAGACAGTCCTCGCCCCCCACGACGAGGCCGCCGCCCCCGCCCAGAATGGCCTTGCGCCCAATGGCCTGGGTGCAGTCCGATCCCGGCCGGGTCGCATCGCGCACGCCGGTCCAGGCCTGGATCGGCTGCGGCGCGCGCCAGCGTAGATCGCCGACCGGCGGACGGGCGAAGGGCACGCCCAGAAAGGCGCGAACCCCCGCGCCCTGAACGCCGCGCACCGTCCCGGCCTGGGTCGTCGCCAGCACGGACCGGGCGTCGCTGGCGAACCGGACATGATCGACCTTGCCGGGATGGGTGGCGCAGGCCGCAAGCAGCAGGGACGCAAACAGAAGCGACAGAAAACGCATGAAGACCCTTGGCCGAGACGAGCGAGCTTAACGCGGCCGAAGCCAGAGCGTTTCGTTCGCGCCGAACGGCCGCGACATCAAGGCCAGAGGCGTTCGCGGCTCCAGGCGTCGCCGTCGCGCGTGAAGCGCAGCCGGTCGTGCAGGCGGAATGGACGGTCGCGCCAGAATTCGACGCTTTGCGGCGTCACACGCCAGCCGGTCCAGCGTTCGGGGCGCGGCACCTCGTCGCCTTCGAACCGGGCGGTCTCGCGCGCCACGGCGCCTTCCAGCGTCGCACGCGTGTCCAGCGGACGAGACTGGTCCGAGGCCCAGGCCCCGACCCGGCTCTCGCGGGCGCGGCTGGCGAAATAGGCGTCGGCCTCTTCCTTGCTGACCGGCTGCACCTGGCCGCGCACCCGCACCTGACGCCGCAACGACTTCCAGTGGAAGGTCAGGGCGGCCACCGGACGGGCGTCCAGCTCCAGACCCTTGGCGCTCTCGCGGTTCGAATAGAAGGTGAAGCCGCGCCCATCCACATCCTTCAGCAGGACGATCCGGGCGTCAGGCATGCCGTCGGCGTCCACCGTAGACAGGGTCATGGCGTTGGAATCATTGACCTCGTGCGCCCCCGCCTCGGCCAGCCATTCGACGAACAGGCCGATGGGCTCGACCCGGTCAAAGATCGTCTCGTCGCCATTGGCGGCAAGGGCGGCGGCATAGTCGCGCGCGTACTCTTCGCGCGACGGGCTGGGCGGGATCACGGGGGGGGTCATGCGCCTGACTTAGCGCGGGACAGAGGCGGTGGAAATGATCGGGATCAAAACGGCCCCCCGGGCTCCAGTCGCGCGAGGCGCGGTAGCCCGACATGAATGGCCTCAAGGGGCGCGAAGCGCGGTAGCCCGAAAAGTTAAGTTAACCCGGCATTGACCCTAAGGCGCGAACGGTACGGGAATGAGCGCCATCCGTTCCACCTCCGACGCCGCCGCCGTTCGCGAAGCCCTGTCGATCCTGGGTCTGCACGGCGCGACCGACGCCGCCGCCCTGAAGGCCGCCTTCCGTGCAGCGGTGAAGGCGGCGCGTCCGGACCAGGCCGGCGGGGACGCCGAACGGTTCCGGCGGGTGATCGCCGCCTACCGCCTGATCCAGGCCCACGCCCCTGCCCGTCCCAGCCTGGCCGCGCCCGTCGAACGCCCCGCGCCGCGGCCGGTGCTGGGGCTCAGCCCGATGCAGGCCCTGGCCGGCGCGCGGGTCGAACTGAGGCTGGGCGCGCGCACGGTTCGGGTCGCCGTCCCGGCGGGCCTGCGCACGGGCGAGCATCTGCGGCTGAGCGGCGGCGCGACGGACGGTTCGGACCTGTATCTGGCGGTGCTGATCCGACCCGAGGACGGGCTTTCAGTCATGGGCGACGACCTGTTCATGTCCTGGCCCACCCCCTCGCGCCTGCTGGACGAAGGCGGCCGGGTCGAGATCGAAACCCATGCGGGCGCCCGCTCGGCCTGGATCACGCCGGAGATGGCGGCGCCGGCGCGGGTGCGGTTCAAGGACATGGGCCTGCCGGCGCGCGGTCCCCATCTTGCGGGCCATCTGTTCGTGACCCTGACCCCGTCGTCGGAGGCGCCCTCGGCCGCCGAGGATATGCTGGTCCGGTTCACCCGCGCCTGGGCGCCGGAGCGTCTGGCGGCCTGATCTTGAAGCGTCACATCATTGAGCGCATCATCTGGTGACGTTTTTGATGAGGCACGCCATGCGGACCACCGTGACACTCGATGACGAACTGATGGAAATGGCGGCGGAATACTCCGGTCTGTCCGAGCGGTCCGCGATCATTCGTGAAGCCCTGAAGGCGTTCGTCGCCCGCGAGGCGGCGCGTCGCCTGGCCGCCATGGGCGGAACTGACCCCAAAGCCACAGCCGCGCCTCGGCGACGCCCCGAATTGGTCGAGGAATGATCCTGGCCGACAGTTCGGTATGGATCGCGCACCTGCGATCAACAGACCAGACCCTGGTTGAGCGGCTTCGTGGCGAGGACATCCTGTGCCATCCCGCCATCATCGGTGAACTGGCCGCTGGAAACCTCGCCAACCGCCGCGTCTTTCTCAACCAACTCTCGCGATTGCCGACCGCTGTCGCCGCCTCGCACCAAGAGGTGCTGACCCTGATCGAAAAGAACCGGCTTTTCGGGATTGGCGTCGGCTATCTGGATCTTCATCTCCTCGCCTCCACCCGCCTGACGCCCGGCGCGCGGCTGTGGACACGAGATCGTCGACTGCACGACGCCGCCCGGACACTGGACCTCGCCGCCGTCCTCGACCATTAGGTGCGGCCATGTCGCACAACACCTTCGGCCATCTCTTTCGCGTGACCACCTGGGGCGAGAGCCATGGGCCGGCTATCGGCTGCGTCGTGGACGGCTGTCCGCCGCTGATCCCGCTGACCGAGGCCGATCTCCAGCCCTGGCTGGATCAGCGCAAGCCCGGCGGTTCGCGCTTCGTGACCCAGAGGCGCGAGAGCGATACGGCCCAGATCCTGTCGGGCGTGTTCGACGACGGCGAAGGCCCGGTGACCACCGGCACGCCCATCTCGATCCTGATCCAGAACGAGGACCAGCGGTCCAAGGACTATGGCGAGATCGCCCGCGCCTATCGGCCGGGCCACGCCGACTTCACCTATCAGACCAAATACGGGGTTCGTGATCCGCGCGGCGGCGGGCGGTCCTCGGCGCGTGAGACGGCCAGCCGCGTGGCGGCCGGGGCCGTCGCGCGCAAGGTGCTGGGCGACGGCGTGAAGATCCGCGCCGGCGTGGTCCAGATCGGTCCGCACAGGATCGCCCCCGAAGACATCGATTTCGACGCCGTCCACGACAATCCCCTGTTCGCCGCGTCGCGCGCCGTCGTGTCCGCGTGGGAGGCCTATCTGGACGATATCCGCAAGGCCGGGTCGTCCATCGGCGCCGTGGTCGCGCTGGAGGTCACAGGCGTGCCGGCCGGCTGGGGCGCGCCCCTGTACGGCAAGCTGGATTCCGAACTGGCCGCCGCCCTGATGTCGATCAACGCCGCCAAGGGCGTCGAGATCGGCGCCGGCTTCGCAGCCGCTGAACTGTCGGGCGAGGACAACGCCGACCAGATGCGGCTGGACCCGAACAAGCAGCCGGTCTTCCTGTCCAACCATGCGGGCGGGGTTCTGGGCGGCATATCGACGGGCCAGCCGGTGACGGCGCGGGTGGCGTTCAAACCCACCTCCTCGATCCTGACGCCGCGCCAGACCATCACCCGCGACGGCGAGGAGACCGACCTGCGCACCAAGGGCCGCCACGACCCCTGCGTCGCCCTTCGCGCCGTGCCGGTGGTCGAGGCCATGGCCGCCTGCGTCCTGGCCGACGCCCTGCTGCGCCACCGCGCCCAGGTGGGCTGACGGCCAAGGACTGAGGGGTGGGTCGATCAGCCCGGTCGGGCGCGCAGCTTTTGACTGTCCGAAACCACTGTCGGGCGGACAGGCGCGCGCTCTTCCGTTCGTGCGGCCGTCTTCTCATCCTGTCGCATCAGAGCCATCAGGCCGGTTAGACCCGTCGTCATCACGATCATCAGCGACTCCTGCAACTGCGAACCGTTTGCAGGTTTGCGCACATCCGGGCGGCGTGCAAGAGAGGTTCGTCGGTGGCGCCGCACCCCAGGAGATCACCCGTGCGTGAAGACGGAAAACTGGACTACCTCGAACTGCCCGCCGCCAGCCTGCCCGAAACCAAGGAATTCTACAGCCGGGCCTTCGGCTGGACCTTCGTCGACTACGGCCCGACCTACGCCGCCTTCGACCAGGGACTGGATGGAGGGTTCGACGCCGATCAGGCCGAGCGGACCAAGACGCCCCTGCCCATCCTTTACGCCCACGATCTGGAAGCCATGCAGGCCAAGGTCCAGGCGGCGGGCGGCGTGATCCTGAAGCCGATCTACGCCTTTCCCGGCGGCCGACGGTTCCACTTCGCCGATCCGGCGGGAACCGAAATGGCGGTCTGGTCCGAAAACTGAGATCGCCTAGCGGGCGTCGACCGACTGGGCGATCCGTTCGCCCTGTTCGCGGTCGGCGCCGTCCGGCGACGCCACCCAGACGTGGATTTCCAGCGGCGCGGTCGCACGCTGAAACAGATGCTCGATGGCCAGGCGGCGTCCGCCCTCGGTCACGACGATGGAGGCCCGTCCGCCGGCCTGGATCATCTGGCCGTCATAGATGGGAAACTGCGACGCCGGCCCCGCGTAGATCATGACCAGAACCGTGTCCCCGCGACGGACGGCGTAGATTCGGGCGTCGGCGCCGGCGCGCGACTGGGTCAGCACGGTTCCGGACGGCAGATCCAGCGTGAACGGCAAGGCGGCCATGGCCGCAGCGTCCAATCCTTGAGGCCCGACGGGCGGCGCAGGCGCGGGCCGCACGGGACTGGCCTGAACCGGCGCAGGCGTCGGCGCGGCGGTGGGGCGCTGGACGACGGGGGCGGTCGATGGAGACCGGACAGGGGTCTGCGCAGGCGGCGGCGTAACCGGCCTCTGGGCAGCGGGCCTCTGGGCAGCAGGCGTTTGGGCGGCGGGCGTCTGGGCAACAGGCGTCTGGGCCCCGGGCGTCACGGGCCGGGCGGTCGAGGCCGGCGCGCTGTTCAGGTCGCGGGTCAAGGTCGAGGGCTGGGGCGCTGGTCTGGACTGCGGGGCCGGCTCCACCCGGACGGGCGCAGGCGCAGGCGCAGGGGCGACCTGCGCGGGGGCCGAAACAGGAGCCGAGGTCGGGGCGGAGGTCGCGAACGGCGGTCCGCTGTTGAGATCGCGCGTCAGATCCGAGGCCGAGCGCGGCGTGGACGTGTCCTGCCCGGACACAAGAGCGACGGCGAGAGCGATGACGACCATGGCCGGACCATTACCCGGCGCCGAAGGAACCGCAAGCGTGCGGTCAGGCGTGCGGCAGATTCACCCAGAAGGTCGCGCCCTCGCCGGGGCTCGAGATCACGCCGATGGCGCCGCCCTGCAGTTCGACCAGTCGTTTGGCGATGGCCAGACCGACGCCGTGGCCCTCCACGCTGGATCGCTCCAGTCCCAGACGATTGAAGGGCTCGAACAGCTGCGATTGCTTCTGCGAGGACAGGCCCGGGCCGAAATCGACCACCTCGATGCGGATATGCTGGTCCGCACGAAGCGCCCGCAGAATCACCCGCCCGCCCGAGCCGCCGTATTTGAGGGCGTTGCTGGTCAGATTGTCGATCACCTGCGCCAGTCGCTGGGAATCGGCCACCGCGACCAGACCGTCGCCCTCGCAGACCACCTGCACATCCACCGACTGGGCTTCCGACCTGAGCATGGCCGCGCGCCTGACGTCTTCCAGCAGGCCGGGAATATCGGTCGGCCGCAGATCGACCTTGACCGCGCCGGACTCGGCTCGCGCCACATCGAGCAGGTCGTGGGCCAGCGCCTCCACCTGGCGCGCGGTCTTGACCAGCACGTCCGCCATTTCCGTCTGCTGGGGCGTGACAGGCCCGAGCTGGCCGGTCGACCACAGATTGCCGATGCCGATCACGCCGGCGACCGGGCTCTTGATCTCATGCGCCACATTGGCGAGCAGGCGCGACTTGGCCTCCGAGGCTCGCTCCGCCCGGACCTGCCCGGATCGCGCCCGTTCGGACAGACGGTCGCGCTCCTCCAGAAGAGCCGCGACCAGCAGGATCGGCATATAGCCGACCAGAACCTGGAGCTGGGCCGCCAGAACCTGTTCCGACCGGCTCAGGGTCTCGATATGGGGACCGTAGCCGAGCATGGCGCCCCCGACCGACAGCAGGGTGACGACCAGCAGGCTGAAGGCCGTGCCCGCGACGCCGAGTCGGACCGCGACCCCGAGCAACAAGGGGATCATCGCCACACCGATCTCAGCACGGCCGGTCAGGCCGAAGAACTGGACAGCCAGCACGCCCGCCAGCAACAGGCCGGCCTCCAACAGCGCGCCGGGGCGGGTGAGACGGGCCAGGGTGGACCAGGTCAGAGACAAGCCGAGCGTGCCTATGACGGCCAAGCCCAGCGCATGACCGAACCACCAGGTCTGAAACGTCTCCAGCACGTCGCCCGAACCGAACGGCGCCAAGGCGATCGACGCGAACACGCCCGCCGGGATCGGCGCGAGAGCCGCGGTGCAAATGAGAAACCGCGCCACGCCGTTCAGGCTGGACACGTTCAGCGTCGGGGCGAAGCGGCGCGCCAGAAGAACCGCCCCGATGATCTCCACCATGTTCGCCAGGGCGAACAGCAGGGACAGCATGGGCTTGTAGCCGGCGATCAACTCGCCGATCAGGATGCTGATCATCAGAACGGTGGCGAAGGCCACGTCGTGACGCCGCCCCCGCCCGGTCCGAAGCCAGACGGCGACCGCCACCCCGCATACGCCCCAAAGTCCCGAGATGAGCCCCAGACTATGGGCCCAGCCGATGGACACCGCCGCCAGAACAGCGACAGCCACGCCGGTCATCACGGGAATCAAGGGGTGGGCGAAGACATCGCCGCTGCTCGGCTCAGCCGCGCGCATGCGCGCGCCCGACGGCTGCGTCGGCGGCGCCGCGACATCGATGTCGAGCACACGGCTCAGGGTCATGCAGGGTCTCGAGGCGATTAATCGCACCATCAAACCATGCGGTTCCTAATATCCCCTGAAACATGGTCACATGCTAATTATTCAATCTATGATTGAAGCCCTTAACCGCTGAAGCTGGACCTGCGTCATAGGACCAGACCCCGGCGCTAACGGCGATGAAATCTGCGCCCGCACGCGCCACCTCCGCCGCCGTCTCGACGGTGATTCCGCCGATGGCGACGCAGGGCGTCTCGACGGTCTCCTGCCAGACCGTCAGGATCTCCAGACCGGGTCGGTGGACCGTCGTCTTGGTGTCGGTCGGATAGAAGGCGCCGAAGGCGACATAATCCGCCCCGCCCTCGGCCGCGTCCCAGGCCAGGTCGCGGTCGTCGTGGCAGGTCACGCCGATCATGGCGTCCGGTCCCAGGATGCGCCGCGCCTCGGCCAGCGAACCGTCCTCCTGCCCGATATGAACCCCGTCGCAGCCCGTGGCCTTCGCCAGATCGGGTCGATCATTCAGCAGGACCGCCACCCCATGACGCCGCGCGACCGGCGCCAGCCGCTCAACGGCCGCGCAAATGGCGGCGTCGTCGGCGGGCTTGAGCCGAATCTGCAGGGCGGCCACGTCGCCGGCGCCCAGGGCCTCGTCCAGGGTCGCGGCGAAGGCGTCCAGATCGGGAATCGCGGGCGGGGTGATCAGATACAGCCGGCAGGGCGGGCGATCGGGAACGGTCGGGGTTCTGGCCATGGGGCTGACTTCCCCCTCCTGCGACCATTCGTCAACGGGTCCGTCGTCGCACACCCATGCGAACGACTTGCAATCGCCTTAAGGGGTGCTATAGCGAACCATTCTCAGTCGGTGGAACGCGTAGAACTCTCGTGTACGTCTGTAACTGCAATGGTCTTCGCAAGCGGGATGTGGCCCAGGCCATCGAGGCCGGCGCCTGTCGGCCGCGCGACATCTTCGCCAGCCACCAGTGCCAGGCCCAATGCGCCAAATGCGTCTGCGAGATGCGCCAGATGATCCAGGACAGCCGCGAAGCCTTCGCTATGGCGGCTGAATAGCCCCTCGCTTGCTGCCGAAAATCACTCGCACTATCAAAGCAGTGATAAGAACTCGCAAATAAGCAGGGTCGATTTTACTGTGGTATTGCGTCGCTCGACAGACGGCGAAGGCGCCGTCGCAAGACCAAGGACACGGCCATGAAGGGCGACCCCGCTATCCTCCGCACGCTGAACGCGGTGCTCACCAACGAGCTGACGGCGGTGAACCAGTATTTCCTGCATGCGCGCATGTTCGAAAGCTGGGGTCTGGCCCACCTGGGGCACGTCATCTACGAAGAATCGATCGGCGAGATGAAACACGCCGACATGCTGATCAAACGCATCCTCTTCCTGGACGGCCTGCCGAATCTGCAGGACCTGCACAAGCTGAAGGTCGGCGAGGATCCGATCGAATGCCTGGGCGCCGACCTGCAACTGGAGCTGGACAGCCGCGTCGCGACCGCCGCCGCCGTTACCCTGTGCGAAGAGACCCGCGACTACGTCAGCCGCGACCTGCTGATGAAGATTCTGGCCGACACCGAGGAACACATCGACTTCCTCGAGAACCAGCACAAGCTGATCGAACTGATGGGCGCGCAGAACTATCTGCAGTCGGCCATGAAGGAAATCGTCACCGACAACAGCGCCACCGGCGGCTGATCGATCCTCAGCCCTCGCGGCGGGCCAGGTGGATCACCGCCGCCGCGAGGACGACGAGACCCAGACCGCCGCCCAGGGTCAAGGCGGTCTGAACGCGCCACGCCTCGGTCGCCAGGATGTTCACCGGCATCTGCCAGGGCATGAATACGCCCTCTTTCGCCGAGGTCGCCACCACGGCGAAGAAGGTTCCGCCGATGCCCAGCACAAGGCCGGGCACGAAGCTGGCGAACCGGATCGCCGTCCAGAACTGAAGGGCGATCATCAGAACGGCGGCCGCCGCGATCTTGGCCAGGATCCAGGCATGACCCGCGAGGTCCAGTCGTCCTGCCGCCGCCGCCTCCGGCTTGATGAGGCCGCCGAGGATCACGGCCCCGATCATCATGGCCAGCACGGCCGCGCTCATGATCAGCACCAGGCCGATCACGCAGACCGCCTTTGACGCATAGAGGGTCCAGCGTGGCACAGGCAGGGCGCGCAGGTGATCCCAGCTGCGCGGCCCATGCTCCATATGGGCGACCAGGGCGGTCAGGGCGGTGACGCACATGGGCATCATGAAATAGGCCCAGATCGCCGTGGCGCTGCCGATCCACCTCTCCCATTCCCAAGGCGTCTCGGACCGCAGCAGCATTGAAAAGGCGAAGACGGCGATCAGAGCCGGAGCGGTCGCGGCCAACACAAGGGCCAGTGACCGGTTCAGCTTGCGGATTTCGACGGACAGAACGGCGAGCATCAGACGGACTCCGCAAAGCGGGATTGGGACAGGGCGGAAGCGGCGCGATAGACGCCCTCCAGCGAACGGGCGCGGGCGCCGATGGCGAACACAGCCACGCCTGCGGCCACCAGTTCGCGGTTCAGAGCAGCGCAGACCTGGTCGTGATCGTTGCCGGGACGCAGCCGCGCCACCAGGCCCTCCGCGTCTTCGCTCAGGGTCAGGTCCAGCGACTGCAGCACCGCCCGCGCGCGCGCCGGGTCATCGACGCGCAAGCCGATCTCGGGCGCCAGTTCGGCCTTCAGCCTGGCCAGTTCGCCCTCGACCACCAGTCGGCCTTCGTGAATCACGCCCACGTGGGTGGCGGTCTGTTCGATCTCGCCGAGCAGATGGCTGGACAGAAGGACGGTCGCCCCCGCGCGGATCGGCAGTTCGCGCAGAAACAGGCGCATGTCGGCGATCCCGTCGGGGTCCAGCCCGTTCGTCGGTTCGTCCAGCATCAGCACCGGCGGGGCCCCCAGCAGGGCGCGCGCTATGCCGAGCCTCTGACGCATGCCCAGCGAATAGTCGCCGACCCGGCGTCCGCCGTCCCGCGTCATGCCCACGACCTCCAGCACCCTGTCGATCTCGGTCGCCGCAAGACCAAGAAGCCGGCGCGTGAGGTCCAGGTTCTCTCGTCCCGACAGGTGGGCGTAGAAGCCGTGCGCCTCCAGGAGGACGCCGATCTTGCGGGCCGCCCCCCTGCGATCCTGCGCGACGTCGACGCCGCAGACCCGAGCCACGCCCGAGGTGGGTCGCAACAGCCCGATCAGCATCTTCATCGTCGTGGTCTTGCCGGCGCCGTTGCGCCCCAGGAACCCATAGACCGCATGCTTGGGCGCCGTCATGGACACCGAGTCCACCGCACAACGACGGCCGAACATGCGCGTCAGCCCTACTGTCTCTATGGCCGCCATAACCCACCCCGCGTTTAACTCTTAGATAAAATTGCGCGAGGAGGGTTTTTAAGTCAAGATTAAAGACACGACAGGTTCAACTCCGCAGGGAAGCCCATGGCCGCCGACGATCTCGCCCGTTTTCGCCGCATGTGCCGGCAGTTTCGCTGGCTCGCGGTTTTCATGGTTTGCAGCGTCGGCGCGATCCTGGCGCTGATGTATGTGATCGTGCCGGCGGTCTTCGCCGCACGCGGAGAACACAGAGACCTCACCCTCCTGCTTCGGGAGATCGTCTGGGCCTCGCCGACGCTTCTCTACCTGTTCGCCGTCTGGTCGATCGGGTCGGCGCTGGGGCAGTTGGCCAAGGGGCGGCTGATCCAGCCGACCCTGTCGTCCGCCCTGCGTCGTGTGGGGCTGGCGCTGGGCTTCGGCGGGCTGCTCAGCGTGTTCGGCGTCACCAATCTGATGCGGCTTCTGGGCGACGAGCGGAGCAGTTGGGCCTATTTCGACGTCGCCGGCATGACCCTGGGCATGATCGGCGGCGCCCTCTTCCTTCTGGGACGGGTGATCGATCAGGCGGGCCTGCTGCAGGCCGAGATGGACGAAATGATCTGAATGCCCGTTCGCGTGACCCTGAATGATCTGATGGTCCGCAAGGGCCTGAAGGCGCGCGATGTCGCCGCCCAGGTCGGCCTGAGCGAAACCCAGTTCTCCCTGTTCCGGTCCGGCAAGGTGAAGGGCATTCGCTTCAGCACCCTGTCGCGACTATGCGCCGTTCTGGAGTGTCGCCCCGGCGATTTGCTGGACTATGATTTCGATCCGCGCGAGATGGAACCGGTCGAGCCGGAAGAGGTCTGACGGAACCGCGTCCGGTCCCGGCCATTAGATTTCGACGGGCAAGCTGGAGCGGACCATGACGGATATCGACGACGCCATTGATGATGTGCGCGACGCGGCTGTGGACCTGCTGAACAGCGAGGGGCGAAGCGCCGGGCATGTGGCCATGGGCGTCGCCCTGACGGTGGGGTTCGCCTTGCTGGCGACGGGCATAGCCTCTGGCGCGCTGAGGCCGAAACGGTCCTTGAGACAGGTTCGCGACCGCGACCTGCCGATCACCGAAAAGCCCCACGGCGCCTTCAGCCTGATCCTTCCTGCGGTGTTCTCGGCCACCACCCTGTCGGCCGTGCGTGTCTGGAACGCCCCGCCGGCGCGCGAGCGGACCAGGGCCATGGGCCTGTGGGTCGCGGCCCAGACCGTCAACGCCGTCTGGCTGGGCCTGCGCCCGTCGTCTATGTGGAAACAGGTGCTGGCGGCCATGTCGTCGGCGGGCCTGGCCGCCGCCTTCGCCCACGAGGCGCGCAAGCTGGACGAAGGGGCGGGCAAGATGGCGGCGCCGACCGGATCGGGCGTGCGGATGGGCAATCTGCTTCATCGCAAGGCGGACGACGCCTCGGGCGGCCGCAGCCTGCATTAGGCCGCCTTGCCCTTTGCCGGGGCTTCCTCTAGGGATCGCGCCCTATTCGCCACGCCCCATCCGGGCGCGTGGGCGCAACCCCATTCCCGATGTGACCCCATGAAGATCAACGGCAACACCATCAAGCCCGGCATGGTCCTGCAGCACAATGGCGGCCTGTGGGTCGTCACCAAGGCCAGCCACGTCAAGCCCGGCAAGGGCGGCGCCTTCGCCAACGTCGAGGCCAAGAACCTCGAGACCGGCAACAAGCTGAACGAGCGCTTCCGGTCGGAAGACAAGGTCGAGCGCGTGACGCTGGAGCAGAAGGACTTCTCCTATCTGTTCGACAACGGCGACAGCCTGGTCTTCATGGACGACGCCACCTACGAGCAGATCGAGCTGCAGAAGGACTGGGTCGGCGAAGAGCGCATCCCCTATCTGCAAGAGGGCATGAAGGTGATCATCGAGATGCACGAAGAGCGTCCGATCGGCCTGGAGCTGCCGGATCAGGTCGTGCTGGAAGTCGCCGAAACCGAGCCGACCGTGAAGGGCCAGACGGCCTCGTCCTCGTACAAGCCCGCCATCGCCTCGAACGGCGTGCGGATCATGATCCCGCCCTATATGTCGGCCGGTGAACGCATCATCGTCGACACGACCAGCGGCGAATACGTCCGCCGCGCGGACTAAGCCCCCCCTAAAGCCGGCCCTGGTCCAGGGTCGGTTCCCTTCTTGAACTTCTCCGCTTGTCCGGGCCCCACAGAAGGGACCTTTTCAGGACATGCGGACCAGGAGATCCGCCGATGGCCCTCGCTTCCGCCCTGCTCCAAGTCATGCTCGACGCGGTGCGCAAGACCGCACGCCCCATGCTGCGCGACTTCGGCGAGGTGTCGCAGCTTCAGGTGTCGCGGAAGGGGCCGGGCGATTTCGTCACGACCGCCGACCTGCGCGCCGAAGACACCCTGTACGAACTGCTGATGAAGGCCCGCCCGGGCTACGGCTTCCTGGGTGAAGAGCGCGGCATGATCGAGGGGACCGACAAGTCCCACACCTGGATCGTCGATCCCATCGACGGCACCACCAACTTCATGCACGCCATGCCGCATTTCGCCGTCACGGTGGGGCTGGAGCGCAGGGCGCCCGACGGTTCGAGCGAGATCGTGGCCGGCGTGACCTACAACCCCGTGATGAACGAGCTGTTCTGGGCCGAAAAGGGCAAGGGCTGCTATCTGAACGACCAGCGGATCCGCGTCGCCGGCCGTCGCGACCTGTCGGAAAGCCTGGTCGCCACGGGCCTGCCCTTCATCGGCAAGTCGGGCCACGCCCAGGCCATCAAGGACATCCACGCCATCGGCCAGCGCGTCGCCGGCATCCGCCGCCTGGGCTCGGCCGCCCTGGATTTCGCCTGGGTCGCGGCCGGCCGCTACGACGCCTATTACGAGCGCGGCCTGAAGCCCTGGGACGTGGCGGCGGGCATCCTGTTCGTCACCGAGGCCGGCGGGTCGGTGACCACCATCGAGGCGGACGGCGATCCCAAGACGGGCGTGTCGGTTCTGGCCAGCAACAGCGAACTGCATCCGCAGCTGCGCAAGGTGCTGCAGGCGTCCTGACGGTCGCACAGCCGCCTCTCCCTCCCCGACCGGGGAGGGGCGTCGCGAAGCGACGGGGTGGGGGCGGCAAGGCTGGCGCGCGATCAGGTCTGGGGGACTTCACCCTGCCCGTCCCACCCGGCTCCGCTGCGCTTCGCCCCCCTCCCCCGCAGGAGGAGGGAGAAACGCCGTCGTCATTCGGTTGTCGCGCGGCGCCCCTATCCAAGGAGCATGATCCGCGCCATCGTCACCGCCCTCGCCCTGCTCGTTGGAACGCCCGCCGTGGCCCAGCCCCTGATCATCGCCCATCGCGGCGCGTCCGGCGAACGGCCGGAGCATACGCGCGCGGCCTATCAACTGGCGATCGAACAGGGCGCCGATGTGATCGAGCCGGATCTGGTGATGTCCAGGGACGGGGTCTTCATCGACCGGCACGAGAACGAGATCGGCGGCACGACCGACGTGGCCGACCGGCCCGAGTTCGCGGATCGCAAGACCACCAAGACCATCGACGGCGCGGCCATCACCGGATGGTTCACCGAGGACTTCACCTTGGCCGAGCTGAAGACCCTGCGGGCCAGGGAGCGGCTGCCCGAGTTCCGGCCTGGCAATGTCGCCTATGACGGGCAAGAACCCATCCTGACCTTCGACGAGGTCGTGGCCATCGCGCGCGAAGCCTCCGCCCGGACCGGCCGCACCATCGGCGTGGCCCCCGAGCTGAAACACCCGACCTATTTCGCCGCCATCGGCCTGCCGATGGAGGACGCCTTCGTGGGCGAACTGGAGCGGCTGGGCCTGACTGGCGCCGACGCGCCCGTCGTCGTCCAGTGTTTCGAGGTCGGACCGCTGGAGCGGCTGTCGCAGAGGACCGACGTCCCGCTGGCGCAACTGGTCAGCGCAGCCGGCGCGCCCGAGGACCGGCTGTCGCAGACCTACGCCCAGATGATCACGCCCGAAGGCCTGAAGGCCATGGCCGCCTATGCCGACTGGATCGCGCCGGAGATGACCCTGGTCCTGCCGCGCGACGCCGAAGGCCGCACGACCGCGCCCAGCGCCCTGGTCACGGACGCCCATGCGGCGGGGCTGAAGGTGGTGATCTGGACCCTGCGGGCCGAGAACGCCTTCCTCCCGGCAGAGCGGCGGCGGGGCGAAGGGTTCGCCGACCATGGCGACATGGCGGGCTACGCCGCCGCCTTCGCGGATGCGGGTGTGGACGCCGTCTTCACCGACTTCCCGGCCCTGGCGCGATCCAGGTAGCCGGACCGCGCGTCTATCCGGCCCGGAACTGCAGTTCGGCCAGACGCGCGTAAAGTCCGCCCTTGGCCACCAGTTGGTCGTGGGTCCCCTCCTCCACCACGCGGCCGTCGTCCATGACGACGATGCGGTCGGCGCGAAGCACGGTGGCCAGGCGGTGGGCGATGACGATGGTGGTGCGCTCTTCCATGGCCTGATCGAGGGCGATCTGGACCAGGCGTTCGCTTTCGGCGTCCAGGGCGCTGGTCGCCTCATCCAGCAGCAGGATGGGCGCGTCGCGGACCAGGGCGCGGGCGATGGCCAGACGCTGGCGCTGACCGCCCGACAGGCTCTTGCCGCGTTCGCCCAGGGGGGTGTCGAAACCTTCCGGCAGGGCGTCGATGAAGCCCAGGGCCTGGGCCTTGTCGGCGACGGCGCGGGCCTCTTCCAGGGTGGCGGTCTCGCGGCCGAAGCGGATGTTCTCCAGGGCCGAACCCGAGAACAGCGGCGTCTCCTGCGACACCCAGGCGAAGCGGTCGCGCACGGCGACGGGATCGGCCTGACGCACGTCGACGCCGTCGACCGAGACCACGCCGGTCTGGGGATCATAGAAGCGCAGCAGCAGGCGGAAGACGGTGGACTTGCCCGCCCCCGACGGACCGACCAGGGCCACGGTCTCGCCCGGCCGCACGGTCAGGCTGAAACCCTTCAGGGCGGGCAGGTCGGGACGGCCGGGGTAGGAGAAGCCGACGGCGGACATGGACACCTCGCCGCGCGGCGGCGACGGCAAGGTGACAGGCTGGGCCGGCGGGGCGATGTCGGGCGTGGCCTGCATCAGCTCCTCGATCCGCTCCATGGCGCCGGCGGCCTTCTGGACATCGCCCCAGCTCTCGCCCAGGGCGCCGACCGCCCCGGCGGCGAAGACCGACAGCAGCACGAACTGAAGCAATGCGCCGGGCGTCATCACCCCCGCCACCACGTCCAGCGCCCCCAGCCACAGCACCAGGGTGACGCCGCCGAACATGACGATGATGATCAGGGCGGTCATCCAGGCTCGCGCCCGCATCCGGGTCAGGGAGGCGGCGAAGGCGTCCTCGACGGCCGCGCCGAAGCGGGCGATGGCGCTGCGTTCGCGGCCGAAGGCCTGAACGGTCTCGATGGCGTCCACGCTCTCGCCGGCGAAGCCGACGGCGTTGGCGAACCGGTCCTGAGAGGCGACGGTCAGTTTGCGCACCCGGCGGCCGAAGATGAAGATGGGGCCCAGCAGGAAGGGCACGATCAGCATGACCAGACCCGTCAGCTTGGGGCTGACGAAGAACAACAGGGCGACCCCGCCGATCAGGGTCAGGAAGTTGCGCAGGGCATAGGAGACCGAGGTGGTCATCAGGGTCTCGACCAGGGCGATGTCGGTCGTCAGGCGCGACAGCACCTCGCCGGTGCGCATATGGGCGTAGAAGGACGGGTCCAGCGTCAGGATGCGGCCGAACAAGCCCTTGCGGACATCGGCGATGACGCGCTCGCCCGTGCGGGTGACGTAGAAATAGCGGGCGGCGGTGGCCAGGCCCAGGAACAGGGCGTTGGCGCCCAGCAGCAGGAACCACCGGTTCAGATTGGCGCCGCCGGCCTCGAACCCATGGTCGATGGCCCCGCGGGCCAGGACCGTCAGCCCCAGCGAGGCGGTGGTGGACAGCAGCAGCCAGAAGACCGCCATCAGGGCATGGCCCTTGTGGCGCATGGCGAAGGGGATCAGGCGGGCCAGGGGGCGAATGTCGCGGCGTTTGGCGCGTTTCTCGCCCGCCTCGGACATCTGCTCCATCAAAAGGGCCCCGGCGCTGGGTCGGCCTTCGGCCGTTCCGACGCCGGAGGCGCGCCCCGAAACGGCGGCGGAACGGGCGGGAGCGGCGGTTTGATCGGTCATTGCGCCCGCCTCTTGCCCCGGAACGCCCCCCGGTGTAAACGCCCCGCTCTTTCCCGCTGACTCTTTCGGCGGGATTCTCAATTTCACGCGCACCGACGGTCGGCATCGTCACCGCGCCAGAGACCGGACGACGACCAATGAAGGCCGATACGCACCCCGACTATCACTTCATCACCGTGGTGATGACGGATGGCACCTCGTACCAGACCCGCTCGACCTACGGTAAGGAAGGCGGCACGCTGAACCTGGACATCGATCCGCTGACCCACCCGGCCTGGACCGGCGGCAACGCCCACCTGCTGGACCGCGGCGGCCGCGTTTCGCGCTTCAACAACAAGTTCGCCGGCTTCATCAAGAAGTAGGCGCGTCCTGGCTGCGACACGTTGCAGCATTTGGGCAGCAATCGGCTCATGAAGAGCGCCGGTCCCGGGACCGGCGCTTTTTGTTTGCCGGGAACATCGGTAACATAAGCGGCGTTCGCACATACGGCGAAGCAAGGGCGTCGATCCACGGGGATCGACCCATCGGGAAGCGGACGGGTTATGAATAGACGGGAACTGGGTCTGGGCGTCGCGACGGCGACCGTGACCCTCGCCTCCACGGCGCGCGCGCAGCAGGTGACCGTGCAGCGCGGTTCGCAGGCGACCGCCTTCTACAACAGTTTCAACGACCAGATTTCGCGTCTGCCCGAGACCCAGCAGGCCGACGTCCGCGCCTTTTATGAAATGAACGGCTGGCGGCCGGTGTGGACCGCCGATCGGCTGCGCGCCCTCAACGCCGTCGCCGGTCGGACCGAGCGGCACGGCCTGTCGGCCGGCGACTATTTCGACTTCGTCGGCCTGGCCGCCGATCCCGCCTCGTCGGATCTGCGCACCACGGCCGCAGCCCTGGCCTATGGCCGCGTCCTGGCCGAGGGCAAGGTCCGGCCCGAGACGGTCGAGGACCTGTGGGAGATGCAGAAGAACCGCGTGGACCTGCCGCGCGGCCTGAGCGACGCCCTGGCCCGCAACATCCTGCTGGACTGGTTCGAGGGTCTGGCGCCGACCGACATCGGCTATCAGAACCTGTCGGCGGGCTATGTCCGTTATCGTCGCCTGGCGGCCCAGGGCGGCTGGCCCGCCTTCCCGGCCGGCCCGACGATCGAGCCGAACATGAGCGACCGGCGCATCCCGGCCCTGATCGACCGGCTGACGGCCGAAGGCGACCTGACGGCGGCGAACGGCGCGCGGCTGAAGACCGAGGGCCTGACCTATGGGTCGGAGCTGCAACAGGCGGTTCAGGGCTTCCAGGTCCGCCACGGTCTGGGCGCCGACGGCCGCATCGGCACGGGGACCCAGCGTTCGCTGTCGGCCTCGGCCGAGGACCGCGCCCGCCAGATCGCCCTGAACCTGGAACGCCGCCGCTGGCTGAAGCGCGACGTCGCGCCCGAGCGGATCGAGGTCAACACCGCCGCCGCCATCATGGTCTATTGGAAGGACGGCAAGCCGGTCCACTCCAACCGCGTCATCGTCGGCTCGGCCGAAAACCAGACGCCCAGCCTGGAGAAGCCCTTCGCCTCGGTGGTCGCCAATCCGCCCTGGTATGTCCCGGCCAGCATCGCCCGCCGGGAGATCCTGCCCAAGGGGCCGGCCTATCTGGCCGCCAACGACATGTATGTTCAGAACGGCACGGTGATCCAGCGCGCCGGGCCGAAAGCCGCACTGGGCTATGTGAAGTTCGAGCTGCGCGACAGCTACGCCATCTTCCTGCACGACACCCCGTCCAAGGGGGCGTTCAACCTGTCAATGCGCCAGCGCAGCCACGGCTGCGTGCGGGTGCAGAATGCGGTCGAGTTCGCGCGGCTGCTGCTGTCGCCCGACCCGGTCAAGCTGGCGCAGTTCGACACGGCCCAGGACACGCGCGAGACGACCCGCGTCACCACCGGCCGCGAGATCTCGGTGCGCCTGCTCTATTGGACCGCCTTCGTGGACGGTCAGGGCCGGGTGGCGTTCCGCGAGGACGTCTATGGCCGCGACGACAAGCTGGCCCAGGCCCTGGGCATCGCCGTCAGCCTGCCCAAACCGGTCGACGACGGCCGCCGCGACGTCAACGACGTCGGGCCGTAAGGGGACAATCTTCTCCCTCCCCCTCGGGGGAGGGGCGTCGCTTAGCGACGGGGTGGGGGCGGCTAGGCAAGGCCGCACTCATTTGATTGAAACAAAGGTTCGTGGGACGTCGCCGTGCCGTTCCCACCCGGCTCCGCTTCGCTTCGCCCCCTCCCCCTGCGGGGAGGGAGAAGTTCAGCGTTATACGCTTCAGCCCTTGAACGCGGCTTCCAGCAGGCCGTGCTGGCTGAGCACGGGATTTTGCGGCTGCTCTTCCTGGACGTCCAGATACATGCGGCGGTCCAGATATAGCGCCCGGTCGAACAGTTTCTCGGACCGGACCAGATATTCCACCAGGGCGATGGGCAGTTCCGCGTGGCTGGGTTCGCTCTCGATCTTGCGGTCGTTCAGGCGATAACGCGGCTCGCAGGCGGCGTCCGGCGTCATGTCGTCCTCGCGCACGGCCCGCTGGACCAGCAGCCAAGAGGCGATCTGCATCAGGCGCGTGGTCAGCTTCATGCTCTCAGCGGCATAGGCCAGGGCGGCGGCGCGGGACAGCATCTTGGAATCGCGGCGCCCCTCCCCGTCCAGATAGGCGGCGGTCTCCTCGACCAGCTCCATCCCCTCGCGGAAGGTGCGGTCGAACAGTTCCGAGCGGGCGAAGTCCTGCACCTTGCGACCGCGGTCGGCCTTGGAGCCCGTGCTCTGGGTGTCGCTCAGGGTCATGGTGGACATCATCATCGAGAGTGGACGCTTGTTCTGACTTTGGGCAAGGACGGCGCCCGTGTCGTCAGGACTGCAACCGTCATGCCACGGTTTCGATCCTTGCGCGATCACGCTCCAAATTTGAACAGGGCGTCGGCGGCGCTCTTCTTGGATTTCTTGCCTTCTATGGCCGAGCGGGCGCGCTGTATCTCATGGTCCAGCGCCTCGATCCGTTCTTCTAGGTCCTCGATCGAATAGAGGTCCAGATCTTCGCGCCCCAGGGCCGTCAGGGCCTCGCCGCGCCGGGGGCGGGGTTCGATATCCTCGAACATCGTCGTCGCCTTTCTTCATTCTGCCATGGCCGCGCACGGCCGGGGCGCCTATCTGAACGCCCGGACACGGACGATTGCAAGCGGAGCGACTATGCGGGTCATCGAGATCGAAGGCGGTTCAGGACCGGCCGAGGCGCTGCGGCCGGCGGACCGGCCCGACCCTGTGGCCCGCGCCGGCGAGGTGATGATTCGGGTTCATGCGGCGGGAATCAATAGGCCGGACCTGTTGCAGCGAAATGGAGTCTATCCGCCGCCGCCGGGGGCTTCGGACATCATGGGGCTGGAAGTCGCCGGCGAGGTCGAGACCGTGGGCGAGGGCGTGACGCGCTGGGCCGTCGGCGACCGGGTCTGCGCCCTGCTGGGCGGGGGCGGTTACGCCGACAGGGTCGTGGTGGACGCCCGGCATCTGCTGCCGATCCCGGACGGACTGGACTATGTGCAGGCGGCGGTCCTGCCCGAGACGGTCTTCACCGTCTTCGCCAATGTGTTCGAGGCGGGCGGGCTGAAGGCGGGCCAGACGCTGCTGATCCACGGCGCGACCAGCGGCATCGGCGTCACCGCCATCCAGATGGCCAAGGCCGCCGGCGCGACGGTGATCGCCACCTCGCGCGGGGCGGACAAGACCGCCGCCGCACGCGCCCTGGGCGCCGACGTCAGCCTGGACGCCAAAACCGACGATCTGGCGGCCGCCATCGCCGAGGCGGGCGGGGCCGATGTGGTGCTGGACATGGTGGGGCGGGACTACGCCGAACTTAACCTGAAGGCGCTGAAGGCCGGCGGGCGGTGGGTGGTCATCGCCTCGCTGTCGGGATCAAAGGTCGAGATCGACCTGATGCGGGTGATGCTGAAACGGCTGGTGCTGACCGGCTCGACCCTGCGCAGCCGTTCAGCCGACGAAAAGGCCCGGTTGACCGCCGCCGTGGAGGCGACGGTCTGGCCCTGGGTGATCTCGGGCGCGGTCCGGCCGCCGGTGCAGGCGACCTTCCCGCTGGAGCGCGCCGCCGACGCCCATCGCGCGCTGGAGGCGGGCGATCACGTCGGCAAGTTCGTGCTGACGGCCTAGTAGCGACCGCCCCGCACCGGGCGCATCGACGAGATGCTGTCGTTGAAGCCGCCGCTCAGATTGCGGATATCGCCTTCGACGATACGGCAACGGCCCCGGAACTCGGCGTCGGTGCAGACTTCCCACCGCCCCTGGACGCGCACCGAACTGATCCGGTCATTGAAAGGCGTGCGGCCCAGGTTGCGGTCCTCGCCGACGAATTCCCGCGAGGCTCCGCGGAAGTTCGAATTCTCATAGACGGTGATCGAAGACCGGCCCCAGCCGCCGCCGTTCCACCCCCCGCCGTGGCCGCCGTTCCAACCGCCGCCATTTCCGCCGTTCCAACCACCCCCATTGCCGGGCCCGCCGCCGGGCCGATCGGGCTGGCGATCCTCGTAGTCGCCCCGGAACCGGCCGCAGACCAACAGGCCGTTGTCGTTGCTGATCTCCTCATCGCCGCAGCGCGCCAGCTCGATCGAGGTGCCGCGAATCTGGCCGCGCATGTCGCGACAATCGGCGTACAGGCGGCCCCGGTGCGTATAGGCCTCGGTGCAGGACCGGGCGTAGCTGCCGCGCGGCGCGACCCGCTGGGCGGTGATGTCCTGGCCCGAAGCCAGGGCTGCGGCCATGGCGGCCCCAAGCAGAATGGACATGATGTTTCTCCTCTCCCGAAGGCGAAAGCCTCGACTACCGCGAAGGTTGCCTCGGCGCACATGAACCGTGGCTGTACGTGAATGTTCGGCGGCGTTTTCTTTTCGGGCGAATAGGCCTATATCGAAACCATAAGCGCCCGGTCGAAAGGCCGGGCGCCGTCGTATCCAACGCCAGCCGAACCCCCATTCGGCGGCCCCACCATTCCGGGACGAACGCCCCATGAGCGACATTCTGATGCCGAAGGCCACTGCGGTCTGGCTGGTCGACAACACCTCCCTCAGCTTCGAGCAGATCGCCGATTTCTGCGGCCTGCATCCGCTTGAAGTGCGCGGCATCGCCGACGGCGACGTGGCCCGCGACATCCGCGGCGTCGATCCCGTCACCGGCGGCCAGCTGACCCGCGAGGAACTGGACAAGGCCCAGGCCGACGAGAACTATCGCCTGAAGGCCATCGTCAGCCGTCACGCCGAACTGATGAAGTCGGCCAAGCCGGCCCCCAAATACACGCCGGTCTCGCGTCGCCAGGACCGTCCGGACGCCATCGCCTGGTTCGTGCGCAACCACCCGGAAGTGACCGACGCCCAGATCGCCAAACTGCTGGGCACCACCAAGTCCACCATCGAAAGCGTGCGCAACCGCACCCACTGGAACAGCGCCAACATCAAGCCGGTCGATCCCGTCACCCTGGGCCTGGTCGGCCAGCTGGTGCTGGACGAAATCGTCAAGAAGGCCGCCGACAAGAAGACCAAGGACGACCTGAAGAAGGGCGGCGGCACCATCCAGCCGGTGGAAGAGGTCGAGGCCGAACCCGAGTTCGTGCCGGAAGCCCGCCAGCGTCCCGGCGCCGAACCGACCGCCGCGTCGGTGTTCGGCACCAAGGACTGAGACGCGTCGCCTCCTCCCATCGCTACGCGACAGGGCGGAGACAGAACGAAAAACGGCCCCGGAGATCGCGCTCCGGGGCCGTCGTCGTTTTCGGGAGGTCGTGCGCCCCTTAGTGGGCCCGCGCCTCCAGACTGGTGATTTCTTCCTTCAGCCGGAGCTTCTTCTGCTTCAGCTCCCTGACCTGCAACGTGTCCACGGACGGACGGGTGAGCTCCTTCTGGATCGTCTGATCCAGGGTGCGATGACGATTACCCAGTTCGCGAATACGAGCCTCGATGGTCATGGCTTGCGCCTCCGTAGGTTAGGGACCAGTAGAGTGAGCGCCCGGTTCGGCAGGCTGTGGAATCACATTCCAGTGACAGCCGGTCTCGCCGGACCCACGGAGGCTGACCCTTAAAATGGTCCATGATGTGAACGGAGCCATACGGAACCCTCCTTATCGGCTGGTCGTAGGAATTTCAGGGGCTTCCGGAGCGATTTATGGCGCACGGGTGCTGGACGCCCTGAAGGATCTCGGCGTCGAGAGCCATCTGGTGGTGTCCAAGGCGGCCCTGCTCACATTGTCGCAGGAGACGGATTTGTCGCCTGCCGACCTGACCGCCAAGGCGACCGTCGTCCACAAGATGGCCGATGTCGGGGCCACGATCGCCTCCGGCTCGTTCAAGACCCTGGGCATGATCGTCGCCCCCTGTTCGGTGAAGACGATGAGCGAGATCGCCACCGGCGTGACCTCGTCCCTTCTGACCCGCGCCGCCGACGTGACCCTGAAGGAACGTCGGCCCCTGGTGCTGATGGTGCGCGAGACGCCCTTCCACCTGGGTCATCTGCGGACCATGACGGCCCTGACCGAGATGGGGGCGATCATCGCCCCGCCCCTGCCCGCCTTCTACGCCCGGCCGGCGTCGATCCTGGAGATGGTGGACCAGTCGGTCGGCCGGTCCCTGGACCTGTTCGGCCTGGACTGGAGCGCCGTGCGGCGTTGGGAGGGGCTCAAGTGACGGCCGCTCAATCCGCGCCCCTGTGGGACTGGGCGGTCGCCGCCTATGGCGCGCCGGGCGTCAGCGAGGCCTGTGTGGCCTTGCAGGACAATCATGAGCAGAACGTGCCGGTCCTGCTGTGGTCCGCCTGGATCGCGGCCACGGGTCGCAATCCGGACGCCGAGACCATCGAGGCCGCCTGCGACACCGCTCGCGCCTGGGACAGCGTCGTGGTGGCGCCGCTGCGTGCGATCCGCCGCACCCTGAAGGCGCCGATCCCCGACATCGACGATGAACCCCGCCAGGCCGTGCGCGACCGGGTCAAGGCGCTGGAGCTGCTGGCGGAGCGACACCTGCTCGAGGCCTTGGAGGCCCTGGCGTCGGAGGCCCCGACAGGCTCGCCTCGCCCCTTTGTCGAGGCCTTGGTCGCGACGGCGCGGGTCTGGGCCCAGGTTACGCCGCGTCCCGCCCTGATCCGGCTGGCCGACGCCCTTCCGGCCTGAGACGCCGGTGGCTATAATCGTTTCGGGGATTGCACGATGAATGACGACGTTCCGGAATACAGCGAGGAAGAGGCGGCGCTTCACGCCCGCGTCAAACTGCTGCGCCTCGAACATTCCGACCTTTCCGCCTCCATCGACGCCCTGACCGAAGCCGCCGTTCCCGACCAGCTGATGATCGCCCGGCTGAAGCGCAAGAAACTGGCTATCAAGGACGAGATCGTGAAGATCGAGGACCAGATCCTGCCCGACATCATCGCCTGACCCTTCGGCGGATTGCGCCGGGCGCGGAATGTTGATAACGACTCGCAAAATAACGAGGACGATCATGGCGACTGCAAGCACCGGCTGGGACGCGCGCTATGCCGCGACCGACGACTATGTGTTCGGCACGGCCCCCAGCCGCTTTCTGCTGAACCACGCGAAGGCTCTGACACCGGGCAGTCGGATTCTCGCCCCCGCAGACGGCGAGGGTCGCAACTCCGTGTATTTGGCGTCTCTGGGTCACGATGTGGTGGCGACCGACATCTCGCCTTCCGGCCAGGACAAGGCGCGAAGCCTGGCTCGCGAGGCGGGCGTGGAGGTGGATTTCAGGGTGCAGGATCTGCAGGACTGGGCTTGGCCCCAGGCCGCCTATGACGCCGTCGTCGCTGTCTTCATCCAGTTCGCCGACCCTGATTTCAGACACCAGATTTTCGAGGGCATGAAGAGGGCCGTCAAACCCGGCGGCTTGATCCTGCTGCACGGCTATACGCCGCGCCAGATCGAATACGGCACCGGCGGTCCGCCCCAGGTGGACTACCTCTATACGCCGGAGCTGTTGCGCCAGGCCTTCGGGGATTTCGAGATCGAGACGCTGGACGCTTATGACGCCGATCTTCACGAAGGTTCGGGCCACCATGGCCGCTCGGCCCTGATCGATCTGATCGCACGCCGTCCCCCGGGCTGACGCTCTGCGACCATCCGCCGCCAGACGACGGCCCAAAAGTCGCCCCAGCCGCCGGGCATAAGCCGGCCTCCCCTGGGACGGCCGCCGCGAGACCGCGCCGCCGCGCCTTCAAATCCAGAGCGTGAATACGCTGGAGACGCCGCCGAATGCGACGCCTGCTGACCGACGCGCCCCTGGCGCGCTGCAAGAGCCTTCTGATCCACTCCGGCCAGACGGTCGCCTTCGCCGCCGTGGCCGTGCTGGCCGCCGCCGCCGCCCCCGGCGTGACGCGCGAGACCCCGCCGCCCGCCCTGGCCGCCGCCCCCGTGGCCCCGCCGGTCAAGGCCCAGGTCGAGGCGCCCGGTCCGGTGATGCGCCAGATCGTCTTCTCGGCCCCGGTGCGCGGCTATGCGATCAACTCGCCCTACGGCCTGCGCAAACTGGCGATCGAGGCCCGCGCCCGCGCCCACAAGGGCGTCGACATCGCCGCGCCCAAGGGAACGACCGTCTTCACCGCCGCAGAAGGCCGGATCGTCCGCACCGGCTATGACGCCGGCGGCTACGGCAACTTCATCGAAGTCCGCCACCCCAACGGCCTCAGCACCGTCTATGGCCATCTCAGCCGCATCGACGTGGCCAGCGGCGACGCGGTCACGCCCGGCCAGCGCATCGGCCTTGTCGGCTCCACCGGCTATTCCACCGGTCCCCACCTTCATTTCGAGGTCCGCCGCAACGGCGGCCAGGTGAACCCGACCAAGGTCATGGGCCGACATTTCGACGTGGCGGTGAAGGCCAAGGCCTGAGCAATCCGTTGCGACGCGGGCCGAGATCGTCCTAACCTCCCCTTTCTGTGGAGGGACTGGATATGAACAGATTTGTCGCCGCCGTTGTCGCGGCCGCCTTGTCAGCCGCCCCCATCGCCGCCTCGGCCCAGAACTACAACCGCTACAGCGACGCGGCGGCCCAGTCCGAACTGTCCCGCATCGCCGATGTCGAGATGGCGGTGATGGTTCCGATGCGGGACGGGGTGGGCCTGGCGACCAACATCTATCGGCCCAAGGGCGCCAAGGGGCCCCTGCCCACCGTCTTCGTCAGGACGCCCTATAACGAACTGGCCAATAACGCCCGCACGACGCGTAGCGCCCTGACCTGGGTCAGCCGGGGCTACGCCCTGGTGATGCAGAACGAACGGGGGCGCTACTTCTCGCAGGGCGATTACGAAATCCTGGGCTATCCCCAGACCGACGGCTATGACGCCCTGACCTGGATCGCGGCCCAGCCCTGGTCGAACGGCAAGGTCGGCACCCTCGGCTGTTCCTCCTCGGCCGAGTGGCAGCTGGCCCTGGCCGCCCAGAACCACCCGGCCCACGCCGCCATGGTCCCCCAAGCGTCTGGCGCGGGCATCGGCAAGGTCGGCCGGTTCCAGGAACAGGGCAACTGGTACACCGGCGGCGTGCCCCGCAACCTGTTCTTCGTCTGGCTGTACGGCGTGGACAATCCGCAGCGGGCCCAGATCCCCGGCGATATCGATCAGGAAACCCGCGCCCGGATCGTCCGCTACAACGATCTGGACGCCGAGAAGCCGGACGTGAACTGGCCCAGCCAGATCCGCCACCTGCCCGTCAACGAGATGATGAAGGACCTAGGCGAGCCGCCGGCGACCTTCGAGGCGTTGATCGCGCGGACGCCGGACGATCCAGCCTGGCGCGAAGGGGGCCTGTATCATGACGACATGGGCTGGGGCGTGCCGTCGCTGTGGTTCAACAGCTGGTACGACGTGTCCATCGGACCGAACATGGAGCTGTTCAACCACGCCCGTTCCACCACTCAGGACCGCGAGGCGGCCGAGAACCAGTATATGGTGGTCGGGCCGAACAACCACTGCGCCTTCGGCGGCCTGGGGCCGAACTTCCGCTCCGGCGACCGGGACCTGGGCGACGCCAGCTTTGACAGCGACGCCCTGGTCGCCGCCTGGTTCGACCGCTGGCTGAAGGGCGAGGCCCGCGCCTTCCCCGCCACCACCCCGCATGTCCAGTATTTCAACATGGGCGAAAACAGGTGGCGCACCGCCGCCCAGTGGCCGCCGCAGGGGGTCGAGACGGTGCGGATGTATCTGCGCTCGGCCGGCGAGGCCAACAGCCTGAACGGGGATGGCCGGCTCAGCCTCGAAGCGCCGCCCGTCGGCGAAGCGGCGGACCGCTATCGCTATGATCCGATGAACCCGGTCCAGACCATCGGCGGCGGCGACTGCTGCAACGGCGGCCTGGTCACGGCCGGCGCCTTCGACCAGCGCCCGATCGAGGCGCGCAACGACGTGCTGGTCTATACGTCCGAGCCGTTGACCGCGCCGATGCAGGTGACCGGCTTCATCGATGCGGTGCTGAAAGTCTCGTCGTCGGCGCAGGACACCGACTTCGCCGTCAAGCTGGTGGACGTGGCGCCGGACGGGACGGCCTATATCCTGGGCGACACCATCATGCGGGCGCGCTACCGCGACGGCTATGCGCGGCCGACGCCCCTGGTCCCCGGACAGGTGGCGACGGTGCAGCCCACGCCGATGACGGTCAGCAACACCTTCCAGCCCGGCCACCGGATCCGCGTGGAGGTGACCAGCTCCAACTTCCCGAAGTTCGTCCGCAACCTGAATACGGGCGGCCCAAACGAGACGGAAACCCAGGGCGTGATCGCCGACAACGCCCTCCACCACGCGGGCGAGGACGCCTCCTATATCGACCTGCCCGTCCTGAAGTAGGGGCGCGACGGCGAAGCGGCTGGCCTGAACCGCTTCGGCCTTGCTAGGCTGACTGCAACTGTGGGGGGAGACGAGATGACGGCGGCGTTGACGCTGGAGAGCCTAAGCAAGCGGTATGGCGGGTTCGACGCCGTGCGCGATCTCAGTTTTCAGGTGCCCAAGGGCTCGATCTGCGGCTTTCTGGGCCCGAACGGGGCGGGCAAGACCTCGACCCTGCGGATGATCCTGGGGCTGCAGGAGGCGAGCGCGGGGCGGATCGATATTCTGGGCGCGCCCAATGGGCGGTTCGTGCGTGACCGGATCGGCTTCCTGCCCGAGGAGCGCGGCCTCTACAAGAAGATGACCCCGGTCGAGGCCATCGCCTTCTTCGGCGCCCTGAAGGGCCTGCCGATGAACGATGGCAAGAAGCGCGCGAAACTGTTGCTGGAGCAGCAGGGCCTGGGCGCGGCGCAGAAGAAGAAGATGAAGGAGCTGTCCAAGGGGATGGCCCAGAAGGTCCAGCTGATCGCCGCTGTGGTCCACAAGCCCGAGTTCGTCATCCTGGACGAGCCCTTCTCGGGTCTGGACCCGATGAACCAGCAAGGACTGGAAGAGATGATCCGGGGACTGGCGGCCGACGGGGCGACCGTCCTGTTCTCCACCCATGTGATGCAGCACGCCGAACGGCTGTGCGACAAGGTCGTGCTGCTGGCCCGGGGCAAGAAGGCCTTCGAGGGTTCGGTGGACGAGGCCAAGGCCACCTCGCCGCGCTTTCTTGATCTGGACGGCGCCATCACGCCCGAGGCGGCGGCGGCCCTGCCCGGCGTGGCGGGGGTCGAGACCCTGTCCGACCAGGACGGGGTGCGACGGCTGAAGATCGCCCTGGCGCCCGGCGCCGGCGGCCAGGAGACGCTGAAGGCGGCCTTCCTGAACGGGCTGGACGTGCGCGGCTTCGCCCTGAAGGAGCCGACCCTGCACGACGCCTTCATCGGCCTGACCGGGGACCATCCCGATCAAGCCGTCACCCCTTCGGAGGCGGTCCAATGAAGCGCACCCTGCTGATCGCCCGACGCGAATATGTCGCCTACGCCAAGACCGTGGGCTTCTGGCTGTCGCTGCTGGCCTTGCCGTTGTTCGCCGTGCTGGGCGGCGGCATTCCCCTGCTGATCCAGTCGGCCGAACCGATCAAGGCCGTGGCCGTCGTCGAGGACGGTCCGACCGCCACGGGCCTGGCCGCCGCCGTGCGCGCCTCTCTCCAGTCCGATCTGGACCGTCAGAACGAGCGTCTGCGCGAAGCCGCCGAAAAGGGACAGGCCGGCGCCGGCCGCGCCGTCGCCTCCATCAGCGGTCCCAAGATCCGCCTGGTCGCCCCGCCGCCCGCCATCGCCGAGGCGACCGGCCCGGCCCGCGACGCCGCCATCAAGACGGCCCTGGACAAGGAGACGCCCAAGGACCGCCGCCTGGACGCGGTCGTCTTCCTGAGCCGCGTCGACGGCAAGCCCGCCGCCCAGGTCTGGACCGGCCGCGCCAATGACAACGACGTCTCCGGCTTCATTCGCGGCGCCCTGCGCGACGCCCGCCGCACAGAACTGCTGACCGCCGCCGGGGTCGCCCCGGCCGTGGCCCAGGAGGTGCAGAGCTTCCGCCCCGAGGTGAAGGCCTTCTCGCCCAACGCCGCCAGCGGGGGCGAGGTCTCGATGCGCGACCGCATCCCCTCCTTCATCGGCCTGGCCGCCGGCTTCCTGCTATGGTCCCTGGTCATCACCGGGGCCTCCATCCTGCTGAACAGCGTGATGGAGGAGAAGTCGAACAAGATCCTGGAGGTCCTGCTGTCGTCGGCCTCGGCGACCGAAATCCTGACCGGCAAGGTGCTGGGCGTGGCGATGCTGACCCTCAGCGTGCTGGTGGTCTGGGGCGGGATCGGAACGTTCGGCCTGCTGTCCGCCTCGCCCCAGACGGCGGCGACGGTCGGACAGGTGCTGATGCACGACGGCCTGGTCTTCTATTTCATCGCCTATATGGTCGGCGGCTATCTGATGTACGCGGTGCTGTTCGCGGCCATCGGCGCCTTCTGCGAGACGCCGCGCGACGCCCAGACCCTGATGGGACCGATCATGATGATCCTGGTCGTGCCCATGCTGGTCATGCAGATGGCCCTGACCAGTCCCGACGCGCCGGTGGTCAAGGTCCTGTCGTGGATTCCCTTCTTCACCCCCTTCCTGATGAGCGCCCGCGCGCCCAGCGATCCGCCTCTGGTCGAGATCGTCCTGACCCTGATCGGCATGTTCGCCACCGCCGCCCTGATGGTCTGGATCGCCGGCCGCGCCTTCCGGGCCGGCGCCCTGTCGGACGTCAAACTGAGCTGGAAGACCTTCGGCCGGGCGATCACCGGCCGGGGATGAGGGCGAGACGCGGTCTCCTCCCCGCTTCGCAGGGAGGAGACAAAGAAAAAGGCCGCCTCCTTGCGGAGGCGGCCTCGAATCTTTTGGCCTGAGCCTTAGCGGCTGCCGCCAGCGGCGCCGGGGCCGGGAACCCGCGGCTTCGGCGGGGGCAGCAGACCTTCGCGCTGAGCGCGCTTGCGGGCCAGCTTACGGGCGCGGCGGACAGCTTCGGCCTTTTGACGGGCGCGCTTTTCCGACGGCTTTTCGTAATGCACGTGGCGCTTCATTTCACGGAAGCTGCCTTCGCGTTGCATCTTCTTCTTGAGGGCTTTCAGCGCTTGATCGACGTTATTATCGCGAACGAAAATCTGTACCAGGTTGAACTCTCCTTTGGCCGCCCGCCGCGTCCTGTGAGGGAGACGGGCGAACAAAATAAAATTGTCTTCCGAAAGTCGGGCTCCCGGATGAAGGCGCGCTGATACACGAGCCGCCCCATTCTGTCCAGTTCGTCGCAACCATTCTTCGAGGCTCGAAAGCCCGATGAGACGGGCGTATGATCCGCCCATGACACAGAACGACGATTGGGCCGACCGGACCGAACAGACCGTGCTGGATGCGGCCGTCGCGCGCGCCCCCGCCCTGGGCTGGAACGCCCGTCTGGTGCGGGAAGCCTGCGAGGCCTGCGGCCTGTCGCGCGGCGACGAGGAACTGCTTCTGCCCAATGGCGCGCGCGATCTGGCCGCCCTGCTCTCGCGCCGCCATGACGCCCGTGCGCTTGAGGCCCTGGCCGTAGTCGACGCCAAGTCCTTGAAGATACGTGAGAGAATCGCCCGCGCCGTGTCCGAGCGGATGGAGGCCGGCGCCGCCGACCTGGAGGCGACCCGTCGCTGCGCCGCCTTCCTGGCCTTGCCGACCAACGCCGACCTGGGGCTGAAACTGGCCTGGGAGAGCGCCGACCACCTGTGGCGCTGGGCTGGCGACGAGACCACGGACTGGAACCACTATTCCAAGCGCACCATCCTGTCGGGCATCCTGATCCCCGCCCTGACGATGCGCTGGTTCGACGGTCGCGCGCCGGCCGAGGCCTTCGTCGCCCGCCGAATCGAAAACGTCATGGCCTTCGAGAAATGGAAGGCCGGCAAGGATTTCGAGGCGCCGTTCCGCAGGGTGAGCGACGCCCTGAGTCGGATGCGCTACGGGGCGAAGGACCAGCCCGCGTCCTGATTCGCGCGTCGGCCGCGCCAAAGCCGCCAGCCCCCGCCCCACAGCAAAACGGCCCCCGGATCGCTCCGGGGGCCGTTCTGTTACGCGACGACATCCGTCTGGCCTCAAGTAGCGCGTGAGCGCGTTAGGCCAAAAGAATGATTACTCGATGATCTTGGCGACGACGCCGGCGCCGACGGTGCGGCCGCCTTCACGGATGGCGAAGCGCAGGCCCTGGTCCATGGCGATCGGGGTGATCAGTTCGACGTTCAGCTCGGCGTTGTCGCCGGGCATGATCATTTCGACGCCTTCCTTCAGCTGCACGATGCCGGTCACGTCGGTCGTGCGGAAGTAGAACTGCGGGCGATAGTTGGTGAAGAACGGGGTGTGACGGCCGCCTTCTTCCTTGGTCAGGATATAGGCTTCAGCCAGGAACTTGGTGTGCGGGGTGATCGAACCCGGCTTGCACAGAACCTGACCGCGCTCGACGTCTTCGCGCTTGGTGCCGCGCAGCAGAACGCCGACGTTGTCGCCCGCCTGACCCTGGTCCAGCAGCTTGCGGAACATTTCGACGCCGGTGCAGGTCGTCTTCTGGACCGGACGGATGCCGACGATCTCGACTTCTTCACCGACCTTGACGATGCCCTTTTCGACGCGGCCCGTGACCACGGTGCCGCGGCCCGAGATCGAGAAGACGTCTTCGACCGGCATCAGGAAGGGCAGGTCGACCGGACGTTCCGGCTGCGGGATGTAGGCGTCGACGGTTTCCATCAGGGCCAGAACGCGCTGTTCGCCGATTTCCGGGTTCACGCCGTCGGTCGCGGCCTTGGCCGAACCCTTGGTGATCGGAATATCGTCGCCCGGGAACTGGTACGACGAGAGCAGCTCGCGCACTTCCATCTCGACCAGCTCGAGCAGTTCTTCGTCGTCGACCAGGTCGACCTTGTTCATGAAGACCACCAGGGCCGGCACGCCGACCTGACGGGCCAGCAGGATGTGCTCGCGGGTCTGCGGCATCGGGCCGTCAGCGGCCGAAACCACCAGGATCGCGCCGTCCATCTGCGCCGCGCCGGTGATCATGTTCTTCACATAGTCGGCGTGGCCGGGGCAGTCGACGTGGGCGTAGTGACGGTTGGCCGTCTCATATTCCACGTGCGCCGTGTTGATCGTGATGCCGCGCGCCTTTTCTTCCGGCGCAGCGTCGATGTCCGCATAGGCCATCGCCTTGGCGCCGCCGGCCTTCGCCAGCGTCATCGTGATCGCCGCCGTCAGCGTCGTCTTGCCGTGGTCAACGTGGCCGATCGTGCCGATGTTGCAGTGCGGCTTCGTGCGTTCGAACTTTTCCTTGGCCATGGCCAAACTCCTGATGGCCCGGGTTGAGGGGCGCGATGCTGATCAAAAAACCTGGAGCGGGTAGACGGGATCGAACCGACATCCTCAGCTTGGAAGGCTGCTGCACTACCATTGTGCTATACCCGCGCGGAGACTGCGGAAGTTCTTGGGGAACGCCGCAGCCGGTTCCTCTCCGTCGTCCTGATCCATCGTATCCGTCAAGGCGCGTGGTGGGGGAAGAAGGACTCGAACCTTCGAAGCTTACGCAGGGGATTTACAGTCCCCCCCCTTTGCCACTCGGGACATTCCCCCAGCGCGCCTTGTCGAACCGATGGACCCCTCGTTCCGCCCTTAATCAAGCGGGACGAAACAAAAGCCTTCGGCTTGTCGCCTCCTCTAGGATAGAGGGGGCGCCCAGACCCGAAAGCCCTTGGGGCTCCAAATCGGAGGGCGTCTTATAGTGTCGTCGAAAACAGAACGCAACGACCGTAAAAGCGGTAAAAAACCGGTCTTCGGAAACCGGTCTTCCGGCCCGCGCGAAAAGGGGCAAAAGCCCGTCGCACAAGGCTTTTCCAGCCGCGAGGAGCCCCCTCGCGCGCCCCGTCCGGCGGACCGGAGCAAGTCCGACGCCGATAATTTTCTCTGGGGCCGTCATCCGGTCCTGGCCGCGCTGGCGAATCCCGCGCGTCGCGGCATGGGCCGGTTGCTGGCCACGGCCGAGCGCGCCGCCGAGATCGAACAGGGCCAACTGGCCCACGGCCACAAGATCGAGGTCGTCGAGGTTCAGGCCCTGACCCGGATGCTGCCGGCCGGCGCGGTCCACCAGGGCCTGGCCTTCAAGGTTCAGCCGCTGGAGGGCGTTTCGCTGGAAGAGCTGGCCGAACCGGCCCAGGGCGTCATCGTCATGCTGGACCAGCTGACGGATCCCCAGAACGTGGGCGCCATCTTCCGCTCGGCCCTGGCCTTCGGCGCGCGGGGCATCGTCGTCCAGGACCGCCACGCCCCCGCCCTGGCCGGCGCCCTGGCCAAGGCGGCGGTCGGCGCGACCGAACGCCTGCCCCATGCGCGCGTGACCAATCTGTCGCGCGCCCTGGAGCGGCTGGCCGATCTGGGCTGGCGCGCCGTCGGCCTGGACGGCGCCGGCGAACAGACGCTGGAAGAGGCGCTGAACCGCCAGCCGACCGTTCTGGTCATGGGGTCCGAAGGCGACGGCATCCGCCGACTGGTCGCCGAACACTGCGATGTCCTGGCTAAGATCCCCATGCCCGGCGGATTCGAGAGCCTGAACGTCTCCAATGCGGCCGCCGTCGCGCTTTATGAGGCGACGCGCGCGCAACGCGGCTGACAGACGGCCGCACCGGCGTTAAGGAGCGGACATGGAATTTCTCTCGTCTCCCGAACTCGCCAGTCAGGCCACGGCGCTGGGCCAGGTCCTGCTGATGGACCTGGTCCTCGCCGGCGACAACGCCGTCGCCGTGGGCCTGGCCGCCGCCGCCCTGCCCCAGGATCAGCGCAAGAAGGCCATTCTGATCGGTCTGGCCGCCGCCGTCGTCATGCGCATCGGCTTCGCCCTGATCACGGTCCAGCTTCTGGCCCTGGTCGGCCTGCTGCTGGCCGGCGGTCTGCTGCTGCTGTGGGTCTGCTGGAAGATGTGGCGCGAACTGCAGGAGCAGCGCACCCACGACCAGGCCGAGGCGGAGAAGGAGCTCGAGCTCGCCATGAGCATCGAGCACGGTACCGGCCCCTCGCCCGAAGAACTGGGGCTCAAGCGCAAGTCGTTCGGCGCCGCCCTGCTCCAGATCATGGTCGCCGACATCACCATGTCGCTGGACAATGTGCTGGCCGTCGCCGGCGCCGCTCATGAACATCCGTGGATCATGGTCTTCGGCCTGATCCTGTCCATCGCCCTGATGGGGGTGGCGGCGACCTTCATCGCCAAACTGCTGCACCGTTTCCGCTGGATCGGCTATATCGGCCTTGTCGTGGTCCTGTATGTCGCCCTCCACATGATCTGGGACGGCGCCCGCCAGGTGGTGGTCCGCACCGGCAATATGGATGAGTTCAACGCCTCCGCCCCGGCCTTCATCGAGATCAGTCCCGAGGAAGCCGCCAAACACCTGGGCCAGAAGCGCACCGAGACCAGCCCGACCCCGGCCCCGGCCGAACCCGCCGCGCCGGCGCCGACGCCCGCGCCATGACCGTCGCCACGGTCGATGTCGAAACGGCCGCCGCCTGGCTGCGCGCGGGCGAGGCCGTTCTGATCGACGTGCGTGAGGCGGACGAGTTCGCCGCCGCCCGCATCGACGGCGCGTTTCTGGCCCCCCTCAGCGCCATGCCCGCCGCCTGGGAGGCGCTGGACCTCCCGGCGGATCGCAGGATCATCGTCATGTGCCTGCGCGGCGGCCGCAGTCACCAGGTCTGCGCCTTCGTCGGCCCGACCGGCCCCGAAGGCCAGCCCCTGTTCAACCTGACCGGCGGCATCCAGGACTGGCGCGCCGCCGGTCTGCCGATCGTCGAGGCCTAGGCCGCTTCGGAATACTGGTCGAACGCCCTCAGGGCGTCGGCCGCGTACATCAGGGCCGGCCCGCCGCCCATATAGACGCACATCGCCATGGCCTCGGCGATCTCGTCGCGCGTGGCTCCCAGATCCTTCAGCGCCTTGGCGTGAAAGCCGATGCAGCCGTCGCACCGCTGCGTCACCCCGATGGACAGGGCGATCAGTTCCTTGGTCTTCTTGTCCAGCGCCCCTTCGGCCGTCGCCGACTTCGCCAGTTCCGAAAAGGCCTGCATCGGCCCCGGCTGCAGCCGGCGCAGTTCGCCGATGTAGGTCGAGATGTCGCGGGTCAGCGCCGCATAGTCCTTGGCCATGACAGCCTCCTTCTCAATTCATATTTTTACGATATGAGACGAGCATGGAATGTAAAGACGCCATGACGGTGAAATTGTCCCACGCGCTTCCGCAGCGCGTGGACGACGCCTCCGCCTTTCTGAAGGGTCTGGCCAATCCGCACCGGCTGATGATCCTGTGCGCCCTGGCCCAGGGCGAGCGGAACGTCTCGGCCCTGATCGCCGAAACGGGCGTGGCGCCCGCCTCCATGTCGCAGCATCTGTCCAAGCTGAAGGACGAGGGGGTGGTGGATTTCCGCCGCGACCACCGCACCCTGACCTATTTCATCGCCCATCCCGCGACGATCCAGATCATGGCCGTGCTGTACGACCATTTCTGCGCGCGCGACGACGCCTGACCGGGCGCGGCTTTGCGCCGCCCCCAGGGCGCTCAAGCGTAGAGTTTAATCCGTTGTCCCTGCCTTCAGGGGGAACCGGCCGTTCGGCTTAGTCCGCCCCGCCGAACCGTGCGGACCATTCGGCCACCTGGGCGTCCTCGATCTTGGCGAACAGAACGCCCTGGGCCGCCACGGCCTGACCGACGGCCAGGCTGTTCAGCACATCCTCGTCAGCCCCGGGCCAGCTCAGGTCGCTGGACCCGACCGACGCCGCGATCTTCTCGGCCGAGAAGGGCAGGATCGGCGCCGCCAGACGCGCGAACAGGGCCACCAGATTTAGCCCGGTCCGCACACCCACCGCCGCGCGGTCGCGGTCGGTCTTCAACGCCGTCCAGGGCGCCGCGACCTGCAGATATTCGTTGCCCAGCACCCAGACGGCGCGCAGCGCGGACGCGGCCTTGCGGAACTCCATGGCCTCGAACTGTTCGGTCGCCTCGGCGATTCCCGCCTTGATGTCGGCTTCCAGCTGGATCTCGACCGGACCCGCCTCGCCGCCCTCGGGCACGACGCCGTCGAACTTGGACTCGGCGAATTTGACGATCCGGTTGACGAAATTCCCCAGCACATCGGCTAGGTCCTTGTTGGTCGAGGCCTGGAAATCCTCCCAGGTGAAGGCCGAATCCGCGTGTTCCGGCCCATAGGCCGTCAGGCGCCAGCGCCAGTAGTCGGCCGGCAGCAGCTCCAGCGCCTGGTCCATGAAGACGCCGCGTTTCTGGCTGGTCGAGAACTTGCCGCCGTACCAGTTCAGCCAGTTGAAGGCCTTTAGCTGGTCCACCGTCTTCCACGGCTCGCCCGAGCCGATGATGGTCGCCGGGAAGCTGACGGTGTGGAAGGCGACATTGTCCTTGCCCATGAACTGGACATAGCGGACGTCCTCGGCCCCCTCGTCCAGACGCCACCAGTCGCGCCAAGACCCACCGGTCGCCTCGGCCCATTCCTCGGTCGCGGCGATATATTCGATGGGGGCGTCGAACCAGACGTAGAAGACCTTGTCCTCCATGCCCGGACGCGGGAAGCCGTCCTTCAGCACCGGCACGCCCCAGGCCAGATCGCGGGTGATGCCCCGGTCGATCAGCCCCTCGTCCAGATGCTTGTAGGCGATGGACTTGGCCAGCACCTGCCAGCCGGTCTTGCCGTCCACCCAGGCGCGGATCTGGGGCTCGATCCTGGTCTGGAGCAAGTAAAGGTGGCGGGTGTCGCGCACCTCCAGGTTCTTGGAGCCCGACACCGACGAATAGGGATCGATCAGATCGGTCGGGTCCAGCAGCCGGCCGCAGTTGTCGCACTGGTCGCCACGCGCGCCGACATGGCCGCAGTGCGGGCAGGTGCCCTCGACATAGCGATCGGGCAGAAAGCGGGCGTCGTCGATCGAATAGATCATCCGATCCACCCGCTCCTCGATCAGGCCGTTCTTCTCCAGGGCCTCGGCGAAATGCTGGGTCAGGCGATGGTTCTGCGGGTTGGACGACCGGCCGAACCAGTCGTAGCTCAGGCCGAAGGCCTGACCCGCGGCCTTCTGGATCTCGTGCTGCTCGTCGCAATAGGTGCGCACGTCCTGGCCGGCGGCGGCGGCGGCCAGCTCGGCCGGGGTGCCGTGCTCGTCGGTGGCGCAGATGTAGAGGACCTCATGCCGGCTTCCATCAGGAAGAACTTGGGCCCGCTTGAACCGCGCCCAGACGTCGGCCGGCAACATCGAGCCCGCCAGATTCCCCAGGTGCTTGATGCCGTTGATGTAGGGCAGCGCCGAGGTGATGAGGATGCGGGCCATGATCGTCCAGGAGTTCGGGGAAGCGCAGGGATATAGAGAGCGGAAGCGGCGACGTCACCTCTCCCTCCCCTACATGGGGGCGGAGATTCTATGGCAGGCGCCGCGCCACCCTGACGAACCGCCCGGTCAGCAGGACAGACGAGGCCAGGCTGGCGATCACCACCGCCCACACCAGACCGTCCACGCCCATCCGGTGCGCCAGAATCCAGCCCAACGGCATCATCACCGCCCCATAGGCCACGAAATGCATGATCGTGGGCCACCAGACGTCGCCCGCCGCCCGGTTCGCCTGGGCCGCCACCACCTGGATTCCGTCCGCGACGAAGAACAGGGTCGCCAGCACCAGGGCCGGGGCGGCGATGGCCAGCAGGACCGGATCGCGATTGTAGGCGCCCACGATCAGATGCGCGCTGGGCCACACCAGCAGGGCGACGATGAAGGTCATGGCGCTGACCACCCCCAGCCCGACCAGGCCCGCCCGCAACACCCCTCGCCCGTCGCCGGCGCCATAGCTGCGCCCCACCAGCACCGCCGTCGCCGACGACAGCCCCATGGGCAGCATGAAGACGATGGCCGAGACGTTCAGCACCACCGCCCAGGCCGCCGTCTCCGCGGCGCCGATCTGACCGGCGAAGAAGGTGAAGCCGGAAAAGGCCCCGACCTCGATGAAATAGGACGCGCCGGCGCCCAGCCCTACCTTGACCTGTTCACGCGCCGCCTTGGGGTCGCGTTCGGGCTTGTCGAAGATACCCAGCGCCCGCGCCTCGGGCAGGCGCAGGATATAGACCACCAGGAAGATCGCCAGCGCCGCCCGCGCCCCGAACGTCGCCCAGGCCGAGGCGAAGGCGCCGTCGAAGCCGATGCCCAGCAGGTCCGGCACCAGCACGATATTGAGCGCCAGATTGACCCCGTTGGCGATCCACATGGCCACCATGCCGGGCTTGGGCCGTCCCAGGGCCTCCAGGAAGAACTGGCCCGTCACCGAGATCAGATAGAAGGGCATGGACAGGGCGAAGACCACCAGGGCCGGCCCCGCCCCCTCGGCCAGTCCGTCCTCCAGCCCGATCTTGCCCAGGCCCCACGGCCCCACGGCGATCAGGGCGATCATCGACACCACCCCGATCTGCAGCGAATAGGTCATGCCCCGCCGCAGCACAGACCCGACCGCGTGCCGACGTCCCTCGCCCAGCATCCGCGCGGTCATCACCTGCACGCCCAGCATCAGGCCCACCGCCGTCGTCACCACGATCGAGGTCGGCGCCCAGGCCAGCGAATGGAAGGCCAGTTCCTTGCTGGAGAAATTCCCCACCACGATGGCGTCCGTCAGCCCCATGGTCATGATGCCGATCCGCGCCAGGATCACCGGCCATGCCAGGTGCAGCAGGTCGCGAAAGGCGGAACGGGTCTGGAAACTGAGCGCGATCATCGGAGCCGGCACAGGCCACGCCCGACCGCCCCGGTCAACACCCAAAAACCGTGTGGCTCTGGCCTACCAGGCGCCCAGTTCGCGAAGCTGGCGCACCAGTTCCTCCGGCGCCTCGCCCGCGTCGAGGTCGGTCAGATCGACCGGCGCGTCCTTGGGCTCGAAATAGCGCCAGCCCTGGAAAGGCCGGCGCGCCATTGGCGCCGTGCGAACGACCTTGGGCTCCAGCGTGATCTCGCACCGGCTCTGCTTGCCCTCGCCCAGGGTGGCGATGTCGAGCACGCGCTGGCGGCAGACGATCACGCCCTTGACCACCCAGTACAGCGACCCGCCGTCCTCGATCTCGGGCGCGCGTTTCGGCGTCATCCGGGTATGGACCACCAGCGGCCCGCCCTTGGCCGCACGGGCCTCCAGCCAGTCGACGTCGGGAACCCCGACGCCCAGTTTGATCATGTGAAGCGGCATGGCGCCCACGTAGTCGCCCTTATCCGCCTTGGCCAGATTCTTTAACGACGAAGCCGGATCATGGCCCGCGCGCTACCGGACGCCACGGAACCAGTATGTACGGATTGATCACGCGCCTGACCGCATACCCGGGTCGCCGCGACGAACTCGCTCTGCTCCTGATGGACCCCGCCGTCAGGAAGCACGGCTGTCATTCCTATATCGTCGCGCACGATCTGGTCGACGCCGACGTCCTCTGGGTCACGGAGGTCTGGGCCGATCAGCCGACCCATCTGTCCTGGAGCGAGGATCTGCGTCAAAGCGGCGCCTGGCGCCCCATCTACGGCCTGATGGCCAAGATGGACGACTCGATCCAGACGCGGCCTCTCGGCGGCATCGGGCTTTAGTCCGCCGCCTTCACCACCGCCAGAACCGCCGCCTCGACCACCTGATCGCCCACAGCCGCCACATGCTCGACGACCCCGTCGAAGGGCGCCGTCAGGGCATGCTCCATCTTCATCGCCTCCAGCACCACGACGGGCTGGCCCTTGGCGACGACGTCACCCGCCTTCGCGGGTACGGCGACGATCTTGCCGGGCATGGGGGCGCGAAGGGCGCCGTCGGAGACCGCTCCGGCGCCTGAGCCCACGGCGGCGCGATGCGGAGTCACCCGGCGCGCCTCGCCGTCCACGAACAGGACGAAGCCGTCATCGATCACCTGATAGCCGAACAGCGCCTCCCCGGCCTGCACCTGGTCGAATCCGATCTGGGCCGTCCTTCCCTCGGCGCCGCGCCATCCCGCCTCGACCGGGGTCACGGCCCCAGACACGCCCCGGCCGTCCACATGCGCCCAGACCATCGTCTGAGCGGGCGCGTTCAGACGAACCCCATACGACAGGCCCGGCTGGCCGCCCCAGGGGCTGAACCGGTCAGACCCGGCCGCCTCTCCATCGCTCGCCGCCTCCGCGATCAGGGTCAGGGCCGCCAGCGTCGCCTCGGCGGTCTCGACCGGCTGCAGCGCCGCCTCCTCCGCCGCGATGAACCCCGTATCCACATCCCCCGTCACGAAGCGCGGATGGTCCAAACAGCGTTTCAGGAAGCCCGCATTGGTCTTGACCGGCCAGACCTCGACCTCGCCCGCCGCCTCGGCCAGCCGCGCCGCCGCCGCCTCGCGCGTGTCCTCATGCACGATCAGCTTGGCGATCATCGGATCGTAGAACTGGCTGACCTCGCCGCCCTGTTCCACGCCGGTATCGACGCGAATTCCGTCCGGCATGACGAAATGCTCCAGCCGCCCGATCGACGGCAGGAAACCGTTCGCCGGATCCTCGGCATAGAGGCGCGCCTCCATGGCCCAGCCGTTCAGCTTGATCTGATCCTGCTTCAGCGGCAGGGGCTCGCCCGCCGCCACGCGGAACTGCCATTCGACCAGATCGACGCCGGTCACGCTTTCCGTCACCGGATGCTCGACCTGCAGCCGGGTGTTCATCTCCATGAACCAGATCCCGTCCGCCTTCAGCCCGTCCGAGGCGTCGGCGATGAATTCGATGGTCCCGGCCCCGACATAGTTGACCGCCTTGGCCGCCTTGATCGCCGCGCCCGTCACGGCGGCCCGCACGGCCTCGCTCATGCCCGGCGCCGGCGCCTCTTCGATCACCTTCTGGTGGCGGCGTTGCAGCGAACATTCCCGCTCATACAGATGCACGACATCCCCGTGCCGATCCCCGAACACCTGCACCTCGATATGGCGCGGGCGGGTGATGTAGCGTTCGATCAGCACCCGGTCGTCGCCGAAGGCCGCGGCCCCCTCGCGCTTGGCGCTGGCCAGACCGGCGGCGAAATCGGCCGGATCATCGACCCGTTTCATCCCCTTGCCGCCGCCGCCCGCCACCGCCTTGATCAGCACCGGATAGCCGATCCGCGCCGCCTCGGCCGTCAGGGTCGCTTCCGACTGGTCCGCGCCCTGATAGCCCGGCGTCACCGGCACCCCGGCCTGGATCATCAGTTCCTTGGCCGCATCCTTCAGCCCCATGGCCCGGATCGAGGCCGGGTCCGGCCCGATCCAGATCAGCCCCGCCGCTGCAACAGCTTCCGCAAAGTCCGCGTTTTCGCTCAGGAATCCGTAACCGGGATGGATCGCCTCGGCCCCCGTCGCCTTGGCCGCCGCCAGCACCTTGGCGCCGTCCAGATAGGATTCGCGCGCCGCCGCCGGCCCGATCCGCACCGCCTCGTCGGCTTCGCGCACATGCAGGGCCTGGGCGTCGGCCTCGGAATAGACGGCGATGGTGCGTAACCCCATCCGCTTGGCGGTGCGGAAGACACGACAGGCGATTTCGCCGCGATTGGCGACCAGGACGGACTTGAACATGACGCGTTCTTAGCGAGGCGCGGCGGCTGTGTCTTCACCTCCCCATCGGCGAAGGCCGATGGGGAGGACAGATCGCGCAGCGATCAGGCGGGGGCGACTCGGTCTCAGACAGACCTACGCCTTCACCACCCCTTCGCCCATTCCTGGCGACCTACGGCCGCCGGTCCTCCCCGTTCGCCTTCGCGAACAGGGAGGTGAAGTTTCCCTCGCCTTCCGCTATCCCTCCTCCATGTCCCTGCGCCCCCTCTTCGTCACCCAGGTCTATGAAGCCTCCCTCGCCGAGGGCCGAGGCTGGGCCGAGTTCAACGAGCAACTGATCGACGTCGTCCGCATGATGGCCGAGGAGGACGCGGCCGGCCGCCGCTGGTGCCGCGACAACGCCTATCGCGGCTACACCTCCTACGCCTCGCTGAACGACCTGCCCCAGCGCTTCCCCGAGTTCGCCGAGTTGAAACGCCACCTCGACCGGCACGCCGTCGCCTACGCCAAGGCCCTGAATTTCGACCTGGCCCGCAAGCCCCGGCTCGACAATCTCTGGGTCAACATCCTCAAGCCCGGCGGCGGCCACACCAGCCATATCCATCCTCACGCCTTCCTGTCGGGCACCGTCTATATCGACATCCCTGACGGCGCCTCGTCGCTGAAACTGGAAGACCCCCGCCTGCCCTTCATGATGGCCCGCCCCTCCGTCACCGAGGACGCGACCGAGGCCGAACGCCCCTTCGTCTATCTGACGCCCCGCCCCGGCACGATCCTGATGTGGGAAAGCTGGCTGCGCCACGAGGTCCCGACCAACCAGGCCAAGTCCGACCGCATCTCGATCAGCTTCAACTACGCCTGAGACGAACTTCCGCCCCATTCCAGCGTCGCCCGATTGAATGGCGCGCTGTCTCGGGACCCCCGTAGGGGTGGAGGGGCTCTTGGCGCCCCACCAACTTTTCCGAGGCGTTTGCCCCCTCCGTCACGGCGCTTTGCGCCGCGACACCTCCCCCAAGGGGGGAGGAATGCGAACACCAAAATCCTCCCCCCTTGGGGGAGGTGGATCGCCGGCGAAGCCGGCGAGACGGAGGGGGCCCGAACGGCCCCAACTGTCACAATGACGCTGGTCCTGCCGTAACGTTTCCAAGGGCTTGTCAGTTTCTCGCCCCGACTTCCCCGCCAGGGTCTCCCCGCCCCCTATAATCACGCCCGGTCTCGTCGCTTGGAGGGCTCGCTTGGCCTGCGACCTTGCGGCGGCGGGAGCGGATGGAACGGGAGCGGGGGTGCAACTCCTCCGCGCCGACGGCGACACATGGTGCGCCGGCGGAGGGTCGAGGGGGATACTCGATCGCACTCGGGACGGTTCTTCGCAGACCCTGCCGACCCGTCGCAGGCTTATGGGGTTAGGCGATAAGACCGCCACCGCTCGGCGCCCCGAGCTTGCAGGCCAACCAACCGCGCGGGGCGTCAAACCTTCGTCGAAACGGTAACCAAAACACAAAACTCCGGGCGAAGGCCCGGCGCCCCGCCCAGCCCTCCATGAACTTCGCAGCGAAAGCGCGGGGACGATCAGTCGCGTCCGGTCTTTCTCAACAGCCTGTCCCGCGCCGCATTGACCCGCGTCGCCAGGCCCTCGGTTCCGCCCTGGTCGGGGTGGGCGCGGCCCATGGCCTTTTTCCAGGCCGTGCGGATCTCGGGCTCGGTCGCGCCGGGACGCACGCCCAGAACGGCGCGGGCGTCGGCTTCGCTGATCGGTTCGGATCGCACCACGGGCCGGATGCGCGACGACCAGGCCAGATACAGCCCCGCCGTCGCCAGCACGCCCGCCCACAGCCAGGCGCCGCGAAACGCCGACAAGGCGCCTCCGGCCAGCAGCACCGCTCCCAGCAGGGTCGCCGTCACGCGCCAATGGGCCCGGCCGCGCCGCTCGGTCTGGCGGCCCAGCCGCACCAGGGCCCAGACGGCGATCGCCGCCAGGGCCAGCCAGATCAGGCCCATACGCTCAGATCGCCTTTCAGGCGGCCACGTCCAGAGGGGCCAGGGCCTGTTCCAGCCCCATGGCCTTCATCAGATTGCGCAGTTCCTGGCGCGCCGCGACATGGGCCAGGGACACGGCCACCGGACGGATGTCGTTCGACAGGTCGGCGACGGTCAGGCCGAACGGGAACAGTTCGCGATAGATGACCCGGTCGCGCAGGCCCGGCCCGACGCGGAAACCGACCCGTTTGGCCAGCTTGTTCATCCGCTCTTCCAGGCGTTTGCGGTTGCGCGCCTCGGCGACGGCCAGGCGATTGGTCACCACCAGCCAGTCGATGGTGGCGTTCCGGCCCTGGCTGATCGCCCGGACCTTGCGCGCCTCCCAGACGCTTTCGGAATAGATCGAGGGTTTCAGCAGATCCAGCGACACGGGGTCCACCTCGCCCAGCAGGTCGAAGTCGACGAAACTGTCGTTCATCGGCGTCACGATCTGGTCAGCCCGCGCGTGGGCCGCGCTGGACACGGCGGTGTCGCCGCCGGGGGTGTCGATCAGGATGGCGTCCACCCCGGCCGCCACGGCCTCGTCGAAGGCGCGTTCGAAGGCGGCGATCTGCTCGTCCACCCCGCCCTTGGCCAGGGCCTTGCCGTCGCCCATGTCGGGCATGAAGGGCTGGGGCAATTCCTGCCTGTTCGCCGCCAGCCAGGCCAGGCGATTGGTGAAGAACCGCTGCATCGACCGCTGGCGCAGGTCCAGATCGATGATCGCGACAGAGCGCCCCGCATGCAGCAGGCCGGTGACGATATGGATCGCCAGGGTGGACTTGCCCGCCCCGCCCTTCTCGTTGCCGAGGACGATCACGTGAGGCTGCGTCATGGAGGAAACCCTCTGTGGCGACCGACGCGACTCAACACTGCGCGGCCTTCGGACGGGGCAGAGTCGGCGCACCGGCCGCAAACGTCAACGAGGCGTTAACGCGTAGCTGTGGACTTCAGCCCGAAGTTCAGCTGGCGCGGCGGCACCACGGGTCCGCCACCTGGGCGGCGGCGCACAGGGCGGACGCGGCCTCGACCGGAATCGGCCCGACCTTCAGCCGCGTCAGGCTGCGGCCGTTGACCTCGACGCCCTCGAACACCGGCGACAGGTTCGACAGGCTGGCGCGGGCCTTCAGCTGCGTCCAGGCGGCCTGCGCCCCGGCCCGGCTGGAATAGGCGCCCAGCTGGACCATGCGGCCTTCGGCGCGCGGACCTGCGTCAACGACGGCGGGGCGCAGCATGGGCGGCTCGCTCCGCGCGACAGCCTGTTCGACCATGGCCCTGGCCACGACCGGCGCAGCGGCGCGCAGGGCCGGCTCGACCGCCGGCTCCGCCATACGCGTCACGGCGCCGCGCAGGCCGTCGTCGCTCTTGTCTTCGGCCAACGCCAGAGAGCCGCCCCGGCTCAGGACGTCCCGCGCATCCCACATCTGATGCGGCGTGAGCACCGCCACATGCACGGGTGAGAATTTGGCGGGACGCAAGCCCTGGGCCTGCGCTGTCTGACGCGACGCCGCGCCGGGACCGATGGCCTTGGGATCCAGCGGGATGTCGATGGCGGCCACGCGCTCGGCCATCGCCTGGAAACTCTGGCGGTCGCCCTCGACCGCCCCACAGCCGGCAAGGGCCAAGGTAAGCGCGATCAGAACTGGACGGGTCGCTCGTGCTGGCGTCATAAGCACGACCCTAGCCGCCAGGGTTTGAAGTCTGGTGCATCAACACGCTTAAGCCAAAGGGTTAACCGCTTCACCATGACCGAGCCTGCGTCCCTCCCCGTCGTCCACACCGTGGCGGATTTGCGCGCCGTCGTGCGTGACTGGAAAAGACAAGGCCTGACCGTCGGCATGGTTCCGACCATGGGCGCCCTGCACGAAGGCCATCTGACCCTGGTGCGCGAGGCCGGCCGCCGCGCCGACCGCGTCGTGGCCTCCAACTTCGTCAATCCGACCCAGTTCGCCGCCAACGAGGACCTGGGCCGCTATCCTCGCCGTCAGGAGGAGGACGCCCGCCTGCTGGCCGGCGCCGGCTGCCATCTGATGTTCGCCCCGACGCCGGAGGAAATGTACCCGCAGGGCTTCGCCACCAGCGTCGCCGTGGCCGGGCCTGCGCTTGGGCTGGAAGGCGATTTCCGGCCCCAGATGTTCGGCGGGGTCGCCCTGGTCGTGACCAAGCTGTTCAACCAGGTCCAGCCCGACGTCGCCGTGTTCGGCGAGAAGGACTATCAGCAGCTGATGGTGATCCGTCGCTTCGTCCGCGACCTGGACCTGCCGGTCGAGATCATCGGCGCCCCGACCCAGCGGGATGAGACCGGCCTCGCCCTGTCTTCGCGCAACGACTATCTGTCCGACGCCGAACTGGCCGTCGCCCGCCGCCTGAACGTGATCCTGGCCGAGGCCGCCGCCGGCGCCGCCGCGGGCCGCCCACTGCCCGGCGTCGAACGGGACGCCTATTCCGCCATCCTCAAGGCCGGGTTCGAACGGATCGACTATGTCGCCGTTCGCCATGCCGAGGACCTGTCGCCGTTCCGCGACGGCGTCGTCGACGCCCCGGCGCGCATCCTGGCCGCCGCCTGGCTGGGCAAGACCCGGCTGATCGACAACCGGGCCGTCTGAGCTCGAGACAAAAAGAACCCGACGCGGACGCCGGGTTGAAAAAGGTTCGGTGATGGTGCGTCCCAAAAAGGGACAGATCCTTCATTGGACGCTTCGGTTAACAACTTCCTAAGTTCGGCGCCCTAGGCGCCGCGATCCGGAAGCCAGACGGTCTGACGGCCGCTGGGTCCCGTCGGCCAGGTCAGTCGCCAGCCTTCGCCGGCTCGCACCGGGGTGAAGTCCGACTGGGCGCCCAATCCGGGAAAGGCGAACCGTGTCCCGTCGATGTCGATCGTGGCGGCCCCGCCGCCCGGCGCCCTGGCCCGCCAGCGCCCGCCCGGTCCGCGCATGACCTCCGCGCGCTCCCCGTCGATCAGAACGACCGGGGGCGCGCCGTTCGATCGGCCGGACACGATGACCGCCGATCCATCGGAATCGACCGCGTCCAGCGCGCCTTGACCGTCCAGCCGCACCGTCGGCTCGCCGGCCGCGACCAGCACGATAGGCCCCGCCCCGCCCCTAATCAGCACCAGAGTTTCGGGAGACGGCGCGGCGTCCTCGCCGACCTGAACCTCGGGCGTCAGCCGGATGTCCCCCGGCGCGGCCGGAACGCGCAGCTCGAATCGTCCCGTAGCGTCGGCGCCGACCGCCACCGCCGCCCCGTCGGCCCCGCGTAGCACAACGCGAGCGTCGGGCCCCGCCCGGCCCTGAACCAGGATCATCGCCCCGTCGCGCCTTGCGGTCTGAACATGAGGAGGCTGCACCCAGGGGGAGGTCGCCTCAGCGTCCACCGCGCGCGGCGCGCCCTCGCCGTCCCGGGAACAGGCCGACAGGGCCGCGACCATAGTCACGGATACGGCGGCCATGGCGATGATCCGACGTTTCATCCTGCGTCCCGACGATATAAGGCTGGCGGCCAAGCGCCCGGGGATTCTGTTACCCCGACCGCCGCCGGTTTGGCCATGGGCCGAGCCAGCATTCGTTCAGTTGAGGCTCCATGTCCCTGCCCCCCGTTTTGATCCAGCCCTTCGACGGCCCGTCCGTCTGCCTGTTCTGCGGCTCTTCCGACCGCGCCGATCCCGCCTACACCGAGGCCGCCCGCGCCTTCGGCAGGGCCACCGCCGAGGCGGGCTGGCGTCTGGTCTATGGCGGCGGCGGCGTGGGCCTGATGGGCGCCTCGGCGCGCGGCGCCCATGACGCCGGCGGCCGTGTCGTCGGCATCATGCCGGCCTTCCTGCGCAGCCGCGAACGCCTGTTCGACGAGGTCGAGACCGTCGTCGTCACCTCGATGCACGAGCGCAAACAGCTGATGTACGACCAGTCCGACGCCTTCGTGGTCGCGCCCGGCGGCATCGGCACCTTGGAAGAAGTCGTGGAACTGCTGTCTTGGAAACGCCTGGACCTGCACCAGAAGCCGGTTGTCTTCCTGAACCTGAACGGCTTCTGGGAAGGCTTCTTCGCCCTGATGCGTCACAGCGTGGACGAAGGCATGACCCCCGCCTCCTTCCTTGACGCCTGGACGGTGGCGGAGTCGGTGGAAGAGGCCATGGTGCTGATCCAGGGCGACGCCGACACGGCCGTGCAGCAATATGATCGCCGATAGGTGATCGGCGCTAACAAATAATGCGGGCGCGTCTTGACAGTTTTTATCGAAAACTGACATTGGCGCGACGGCACGACGCCGTTCTTCAATCCGGAGACTTGCTCATGCGCGCCCTGCTCATCGCCGCCGCTCTGTTCGCGGCCGCCCCGGCCGTGGCCCAGGCCCCCGCCGCCACCCGCCTGACCCTGGCCGATTCGGCCAAGGCGCCGGCCCGCGCCACCATCATAGACGGCGCCCGCTGGTCCTGCGAAGGCGCGGCCTGCACCGCCTCGGGCGGCACGGAACAGCCGGCGACGCGCGCCTGCCGCCGCGTGGTGCAGAAGTTCGGCCCCGTGACCGCCTTCACCTACAAGGGAACCGAGCTGAGCGCTGAAGAACTGGCGGTCTGCAACGCCTGATCGGGCGGGGGCGGCCTTAGGCCGCCTCGCCTTTCAGCCGCCGCTGAATGGTCTCACGACCGATCAGCGGCGCCATGGCCGCCATGTCGGGCCCATGCGCCTGACCCGTCAGGGCCAGACGCAACGGCATGAACAGGGCCTTGCCCTTGGCGCCGGTCTCGGTCTTGACGGCGTTGGTCCAGGCGGACCAGGCGGTGTCGTCGATCACTTCCGGCAGCAGGGCGGCGGCGGCGTCGATGAAGGCCGCGTCCTCGATCACCGGCTGGATCGGGCCGCGTACGATCTTCGCCATTTCAACCACATCGGCGAACCTGCTGAGGTTGCCCCGCACCACCGACCAGAAGGCCTCGCCCAGGTCGGCGTCCAGCGTCTGTAGCCGCGGCTGGGCCGTGAGGTAGTCCATGACGTGCAGCGCCTGGGCGTTCAGCCGGTCCAGGTCCGCCGTGTCATAGCGCGCCGGCGAACGTCCCATCTTGGTGAAGGCGAAACTGGCGCCCAGAGCCTGCACCGACTCGGCCACTTCCAGCGGATCCGAGGTGCCGATCCGGCCCAGATGGCTGGTGATGGCGATCGGCTCATAGCCCTGGTCGCGCATGTCGCTGATCGACAGCGAACCCAGACGTTTCGACAGGGCCGCGCCGTCGGCGCCGACCAGCAGCGGCATATGGGCGAAGCCGGGAATCGTCGCGCCCAGGGCTTCGAAGATCTCGATCTGGGCGCCGGTGTTGGTGACGTGGTCCTCGCCCCGGATGATGTGGCTGATGGCCATGTCGATGTCGTCGACCACGGACGGCAGGGTGTAGAGGAACAGGCCGTCCTCGCGGATCAGGACCGGGTCGGACATGGAGGCGGTGTCGACCTCGGCATGGCCGCGCGCAAGGTCTTCCCAGGCGACGCGCTTGCCTTCCAGCTTGAAGCGCCAGTGGGGACGACGGCCCTCGGCCTCATAGGCGGCCTTCTGATCTTCGGTCAGCTCAAGCGCGGCGCGGTCATAGATCGGCGGCAGGCCGCGCGACAACTGCACCTTGCGACGGCGATCCAGTTCGTCGGCGGTCTCATAGGCGGGATAAAGCCGGCCGGACGCCTTCAGCCTGGCGGCGGCCTCTTCGTAGCGGTCGAACCGCTTGGACTGGTTGTAACGCTCGTCCCAGGTCAGACCCAGCCAGGACAGGTCGTCCTCGATCCCCTGTTCGAACTCGGGCGTGGAGCGCGCCAGATCGGTGTCGTCGATGCGCAGCACGAACGAGCCGCCCTGCCCCTTGGCGAACAGCCAGTTCACCAGGGCGGTGCGGACATTGCCGACGTGCAACTTACCCGTCGGCGACGGGGCGAAACGAACCTTGACGGACATGAGATAGCGACCTTGAAAGCGAGGCGGCTAGGTCGCGCCGCAACCCGGCGAAGTCAAGGCGCGGGTTGGATCGAAACACCCGTCATGATAGACTTATCGCCGTCATGAACGCTCCCGTGCAGATCAGGAAGCCCGAAGTCGCCGAACGACTACGCCAACGCGCCAAGAGCGAAGGCAAGTCGATCACCGAACTGGTGGAGACGATGCTGGCTGAGCGCATCGCGGCGGACGAAGCTCAAACATCCGAAGACGCCGCGCGCCGTCGCGCGGCGGTCGAAGCCATCCTGGCTCGCGTCAGCGCGATGCCGAGATTGGCGACATGGCCAACGGACGACGATTTTTATGACGAGGACGGCCTTCCAAAATGATCGTCGTCGATGCGTCGGCTTTGGTCGCCATCTTGGCCGGAGAGCCGGAGGCAGACGCTTTTATAAAGTTGCTGGTTGAAACACCGTCACTGTTGTCGCCGCTCGGGTTTTGGGAGACGACAGTCGCCGCGCGCCGCGTCCTCGGCCCCGACGGCCAGCAAAGTCTGCTCGCGCTGATGGATGCTCTTCGCATTGAGATCACTGCCGCAGGCGGAGAGACGGCGCGGATCGCGGTGGAAGCCGAGACAAGGTTCGGCAAACGCACGCCAGCCAGGCTGAACCTGGGCGACTGTTTCGCCTACGCCCTGGCGAAGGAACGCAACCTGCCCCTGCTCTACAAGGGCGACGATTTCAGCCGGACCGACATCGAACCGGCCTTGCCCGTCTGAGATCAGTCGTCGCGGTGGACGCGTTCGCGGCGTTCGTGGCGTTCCTGGGCCTCGACCGACAGGGTCGCCGTCGGGCGGGCCTCGAGACGTCCCAGGCCGATCGGTTCGCCGGTGTCCTCGCAATAGCCGTAGGACCCGTCCTCGATCCGACGCAGGGCGTCATCGATCTTGGAGATCAGCTTGCGTTGACGATCCCGGGTGCGCAACTCCAGCGCGCGATCCGATTCCGACGAAGCCCGATCCACCAGATCGGGGTGGTTTTCGGTCTCGGCCTTCAGATTGACCACCGTGCCCTTGGACTCTCGAAGGATGTCGTCCTTCCAGTCCAGAAGCTTTTTCTTGAAATAGGCAAGCTGCCGTTCACTCATGAACGGCTCGTCGTCAGACGGCCGATACGGACCGGTTTCGTCGGACACAACGGACGCCAAAGCGTTCATCGCACTCACGCTCTCTAAGCACGCCCCCCTGTGGCGTATGGGCCGTATAGTGGGGTCCGCGAGTCCCGGCAACGGCGTTCGCGATTCCGTGATCATGATTAGGCGAAGCGTTGAACCGCGTGACATTTGGCGCGCAGTTTTCGCGCTCCGATTTGAAATACTGAAGCTTTCAGCTTTCGGAGCTGCGGCGGCGCATCTCCGCCTTGGCCAGTTCCACCGATGCTCTCAGGTCGATCTGGTCCAGCAGGTCGTTCAGCCCTGCATCCCCGTCATCGGGCCGATCCTCGCGCAACGTCCGGGAGAGTTGCTGCAGCACGGCCTCGTCCGGCTCGCCGGACAACAGGGCCATCTTCATCTCGTCCAGCCGGTCCAGCAGACCTGCGCCACGCCTCACCGCTCGACGCCGCTTCTCCAGCGGGCCCTCGATCCCCTGGAGCGCCATCAGGGCCGAGACGTCATTGACCCCCGATGTCGCCGCACTGGCGGAGGCGGCGGACGGCGCGGCGGTCGCGCCGGTCTGGCCCAACGAAAATCCGGCGCTGGCGCGCGCAGGCTTGCCGCCCGTCGGCGCGCTGGGTCCCGTAGTCCCTGTGACCTTCATCGGCGGAGGCTCCGTCTCATGAGACCACCCTTTGGCGAACGGGATGACCTTTTGGTTAACGCCCAGGCAAAAACTGCCGCCGCCTCGACTCTCTTCACAGCATCAATCCCCCTTTTTCAATGACTTGAGCCACGGCACGATCTTCGCATCATAATGAATGAAACGCCTTTGGGACGTCCGACCGATGCAGAATCTGCTTGCCCGCCTTGTCGCGCCTCTCACCGCCTTTGCTGCGCTGGGCCTCGTCGCGTCTCCAGCCCTGGCCCAGTCACGAATCAAGGATATCGCCGCCGTCGAGGGCGTTCGCGGCAACCAGCTGGTCGGATACGGCATGGTCATGGGGCTGAACGGAACCGGCGACTCGCTCCGCAACTGCCCCTTCACCCGTCAATCGCTGGAAGGCATGACCGAGCGTCTCGGGGTCAATATCCGCGGCGCCAACGCCAACACCAAGAACATGGCCGCCGTCATGGTCTCGGCCGAGCTGCCGGCCTTCGCCACGCCCGGCTCGCGCATCGACGTCAATGTCTCATCCATGTGCGACGCCAAGAGCCTCCTGGGCGGGGCGCTGGTCGTCACCAGCCTCCAGGGCGCCGACGGCCAGGTCTATGCGGTCGCCCAGGGTTCGGTTCAGACCGGCGCCGTCTCGGCTTCCGGCGGTTCAGGCTCGTCGGTGACGCGCGGCGTGCCGACCGCCGGCCGCATCGCCTCGGGGGCCTCGGTCGAGCGCGAGACCGGGTTCGAGATGTCCAATATGAACGAGGTGCGCCTGAACCTGCGCAACCCCGACTTCACCACGGCCCAACGCGTCGCCGCCGTGGTCAACGCTGCCTATCCCGGCACGGCCCTGGCCGAGAACGGCACGGTCGTCACCCTGCGCGCGCCCGGCCAGCTGGGCATGGCGGGCTTCATCAGCCGCGTGGAGAACCTGGCGGTCACGGTCGATTCGCCGGCCAAGGTGATCATCGACGAGGTCAACGGCGTCATCGTCATGGGCGATGCGGTGCGGATCTCGCGCGTCGCCATCGCCCAGGGCAATCTGACCATATCGGTCGATGAACAACTGTCCGTCAGTCAACCTGCCCCCTTCAGCCAGGGCCAGACCGCCGTCATCCCCGACTCCCAGGTCAGCGTCGAAGAGGATCTGGGCACCCAGATGCGGATCGTCGGCGGTGGAACCAGCCTGTCCACCCTGGTCAACGGCCTGAACGCCCTGGGCGTCAGCCCGCGCGACATGATCAGCATCCTACAGGCCATCAAGGCGTCGGGCGCCCTGCAGGCCGACATCGAGGTGATGTGACCATGACCGACCTGTCTGTCCCTACCGACCTGATCCGCCCCGTCCAGGGCCTGGCCGCCGGCGTCGGCGATGCGACCAAGGCCAAGATCAAGGAAACCGCCGAGGCCTTCGAAGCGTCCTTCCTGTCGCAGATGCTGAAGCCGATGTTCGAAGGCCTGTCGACCGACGGCCTGTTCGGCGGCGGTCAGGGCGAAGCGACCTGGCGCAGCTTCCTGCTGGACGAGATGGCCAAGAAGACGGTCGCAGCGGGCGGCATCGGCCTGGCGGGGCCGGTGATGAACGAAATGCTGAAGATGCAGGAGGGCGCGCAATGAGCGACGCCGAACTCGCCACCGCCCGCGTCCGCCAGTTGCTCGACCTGACGCGCCGCCTGACGGATCGCCTGGCCGCCGAAACGCGGGCCTTCGAAGAAGGCAGGCCCCAGGACGTCGCCGCCAGCCTGGCCGAGACACAGGAGATGGCCAACCTCTATCGTCGCGACTCCGGCCATGTGAAAGCCAATCCCGCCCTGCTCAGCGGCGGCCTGGCGACCGATCGGATGGCGTTGATCGAAGCCACGCGCGCCTTTGACGCCGTTCTGTCTCGCCACGCCAGCGCAGTCGAGGCGGCGCGGAAGATTTCGGAAGGCCTGGTGCGCGCCATCGCCCATGAGGTCGCCGCCGCCCGCACGCCCGCTTCGGCCTATGCCGCCGACGGCCGCGCCGCACAGGGCGACGGTCGCGCCGTCGCCTTCAACCGCAAGGCCTGACTCCGGCACGTTTCGACAACCGCGGTCGTTGTCGCCGTTGCCGATTTTTTAAGCGCCGCCATGCATGCTGTCGGCATGTCGATGACTGCTCGCCTCCTGGGTCTGGCCTTTGCATCTGCGGATGCGCTCGTCGAGATCGACGCCAAGGGCTCCGTGGCCTTCGCCTTGGGGGCCGGGCCGTCTCCGGGCCAGGATGTCGGCGCCCTGTGGACCGGCAAGCCGCTGCTCGATTTCCTGCATGAAGGCGCAGGGGCCGTCGAAACTCTGCTGGCCACCAAGCCGGGCGGGCGCAGTCCCGCCACACAAATCCTGATCCGCGTCGGAACGGACCGGGTTCGACGCGCCTCGCTCCGGGCCTTCATCCTGCCTCAGCTGGCCCCCGCCATATCCTGCTCGATCTCCTATGAAGGTCCCGCCATCGCACTGGCGGACGTCGAGACCCCGCCCCTGTCGGATGCGGAAGGATTTCTGGCTCAGGCGGCCTGTATCGTCGAGGGCGCCCCAGGCCTGTCTCTGGCCTTTCTTGATATCAGAGGCCTCGAATGCCTCGGCGGCGAAGTCGCCGACAAGGTGTATCGCCGCATCGAGGCGACGCTGCAGTCCGCCGCCGCGCAGGGCTCGTCAGCCGCCCAGATCACGCCTGAACGTTTCGCCGTCCTGCGCCCCAGCGGCGACACGCGTGACCTGGCGGCCGAGATCGTCGAGGCTGGCCGCGCGGAAGGCGTGGACCTGGGCGCCGAGTCCTTTATCTCCAGCGTTCCCAAAGGCGCCGACACCCTTTGCGTGTTGCGCGCCATGCGGTTCGCCATCGAAGGCTGCCTCAAGGATGACGGCCTGGCCAATCCGCAGATCGCTTTCTCGGACTCGCTGAAACGCACCTTCCGCGACGCCGAGGCCTTCCGCAACGTGGTCAAGTCGCGTGAGTTCCAGGTTCACTACCAGCCCATTGTTCATCTCGCCTCTCGCTCGGTCCACCATTTCGAGGCCCTGGCGCGGTTCAGCTCCAACAACAACGGCCCGGCCAACGCCATCCGCATGGCCGAGGAGCTGGATCTGATCGAATCCTTCGATCTCGCCGTCGCCGAAAAGGTGCTGAAACGCATGCGGGCGCCGGGCGCCGGCCTGCTGAAGATGGCGATCAACGTCTCCGGATCCTCCCTGGGCGACGACACCTATGTCGAACAGCTGCTGCACATGACCGCCGGATCGCCGGCAGAGCGCAAACGCCTGATCGTCGAGGTCACCGAGACGTCAGCCCTGGCCGACATAGAGGCGGCCAACCGCCGCCTGGCCGCCCTGCGCGAAACCGGGATCAAGGTCTGTATCGACGACTTCGGCTCCGGCGCCGCTTCCTACGACTACCTCCGCAAGCTGACGGTCGATGCGGTCAAGATCGACGGCTCCCTGGTGCGCGATCTCGAGACGGACGAATTGGGCCGCGACTTGCTGCGCAATATCGTGGAGCTGTGCCGTTCCATGAAGCTCGAGACCATCGCCGAAATGATCGAGACCGAAGGCGTCGTGACCGAGTTGAAGGCGCTCGGCGTGGAATACGGCCAGGGTTGGCTGTTCGGCCGGGCCGAGGCGGAGCCCCGCACCCAGTTGGCCAGCGCCGCGCCCGTCCGCCGCCGTGGAGCGGTCGAAGCCTGGGGCTGAGATCAGGGATATGACGTATTGACCTGATCAGTCTTCACCGGGCTTGACGCGAATCGCTCCATATACCATCGGTATGCGCGGCCAAGTCCGGGTTGGATGCAGGCCTGAAAACGGCCCGTTCCGAACCTTCATTGGCTCCGGGGCGGGCCGTTTTGCATGACCTCGCAGACCCCTTGTTTCACAAGGCCGTCCTTAGTGAGCCGCCGCCGTCGGCAGGTGTTCCTTCTCGAACCGGCCTACCTGATCCACCAGGGTTCGGGCGGCCTGATTCATGCCGATGACCTCCACCTGGGCGCCCTGGCGGCGGTAGCGGAAAACGACCTTGTCCACGGCGGCGACGCCGGTCAGGTCCCACAGATGGGCGTCGGTCATGTCGATCTCGACGCGCTTGGGGTGGCCGTGGTGTTCGAAGCTGGCGGCGAACAGATCGGCTGAGGCGAAGAACAGCTGGCCGGTCACGCGGTAGCGCAGCACGCCCTCCTCCGGGGTCTCGATCTCGGTCACGGCGATGGTCTTGCCGACCTTGCGCATGAAGAAGACCGCCGAGAGCAGCACGCCCAGGATCACGCCCTTCGACAGGTCATGGGTGGCGACCACGGTGACGGTGGTGGCGATCATGACCACCGACGACTGGAACGGGGTCGAACGCAGCTTCAGCACCGAGCCCCAGTCGAAGGTGCCGATGGACACCATGATCATGACGGCGACCAGGGCCGCCATCGGGATCTGAGCGACCCAGTCGCGCAGCACCAGGATCAGGAACAGCAGGAACAGGCCGGCCCACAGGGTCGACAGCCGCCCGCGCGCGCCGGAGGTGACGTTGATGATCGACTGGCCGATCATGGCGCAGCCCGCCATGCCGCCGAACAGGGGCGACAGGATGTTGGCGATGCCCTGGCCGCGGGTTTCGCGGTCCTTGTCCGAGGGGGTGTCGGTGATGTCGTCCAGCAGATTGGCGGTCAGCAGGCTTTCCAGCAGACCGACGAAGGCCAGGGTCGCCGAGATCGGTGCGATGACGGCCAGGGTCTCCCAGGTCAGGGGCACGGCCGGCAGGTGGAACATCGGCAGGGTCGAAGGCATCTGGCCCATGTCGCCGACGGTGCGGACGTCCAGCCCGGTCATGATGACGAAGGCGCTGATCAGGACGATGGCGACCAGGGGCGAAGGCACCGCCCTGGTCAGGCGCGGGAAGCCGTATATGACGACCAGGGCGGCCCCGACCAGGGCGAAGGTCTGCCAGTTGGCGCCGATCAGCTCGGGCATCTGGGCCAGGAAGATCAGGATCGCCAGGGAGTTGACGAAGCCGGTCATCACGCTGCGGCTGACGAACCTGATGTAGCGGCCCAGCTTCAGCAGGCCGATGATGATCTGGAACACGCCGCACAGAATGGAGGCGGCGAACAGGTATTCCAGCCCGTGGTCGCGGACCAGACCGACCATCAGCAGGGCCATGGCCCCGGTGGCGGCCGAGATCATGGCCGGACGACCACCGACGAAGGCGATGGTCACGGCGATGACGACGCTGGCGTAGAGGCCGACGGCCGGATCGACGCCGGCGATGATGGAGAAGGCGATAGCCTCGGGGATCAGGGCCAGGGCGACGACGGTCCCCGCCAGCAGGTCGCGGCGAGGGTTGGCGAGCCATTGCTGGCGCGCGGAGGCGATAAGGGACATGTGGGGTTCATCTGGGGTCTGCCGCCGACCTGGCGCGCGGCCATGATCGTATGCGGCGGGTTTCCCGGCGGATCGGCGGCCGGGATAGCCACCCGACGCTTCAAACAGGCCGGGTCCAGGGTGAGGCGCGCCTGATGCCCGGTCCCGGCCCGAAAGGCAAGCCGCCTATCCGGCGGTCGGCTTGGCCAGCGACGGTCGCTCGGACGCCTTGGCGGCGGCGGCGGCTTCGACGGCGCGCATGACGCGCAGCAGGTTCTCGCCGGCGATCTTGCGGATGTCGGCCTCGGTCCAGCCGGCGTCCATCAGGGCGGCGAGGATGCGGGGATAGGCGTCCACCCCGGTCATGCCCTCGGGCAGGCTGCCGATGCCGTCGAAGTCTGCGCCCAGGCCGACGTGGTCGATCCCCGCGACCTGACGCACATGCTGGATATGGGCGACGACGTCGGCCAGGGTCGCCTCCGGCGTCGGATGGGCGGCGGACCAGGCGGTCAGCCCGGCCTCGACGGCGGTCGGATCGCCGGGGTTCAGGGTCCTCAGCCGCGCCTCCTCGCCCGCGCGGTCGGCGTTCCAGGCGCGGACCCGTTCGGAGACGAAGCCGGGGGCCAGATTGATCATCACGATCCCCCCGTCCTCAGGCATCATCCGCAGCACCCGGTCGGGCACATTGCGGGGATGGGCCGTGATCGCCCGCGCCGAGGAGTGGGAGAAGATGACCGGGGCGTCGGACACCCGCATGGCGTCCAGCATGGTGTCCTCCGAGACGTGGCTGAGATCCACCATCATGCCCAGGCGGTTCATCTCGCGCACCACGTCCTCGCCGAAGGGGCTGAGCCCGCCCCATTTGGGGGCGTCGGTCGCGCTGTCGGCCCAGGTGGTGGTCTTGGAGTGGGTCAGGGTCATGTAGCGGGCGCCGGCGCGGTGGAACTCGCGCAGCAGGGCCAGGGAGTCGTCGATGGAATAGCCGCCCTCCATGCCGATCAGACTGGCGATCCGGCCCGAGGCGAAGACGGCGTCGACCTGGTCCGCCGTGGTCGCCAGACCGAAGACGTCGGGGTGGGCGGCGATGATCCGCTTGGCCGTGTCGATCTGTTCGAAGGTCTCTTCGACCGCTTCCAGCGGGGTCAGGCTGGCGGGGACGTAGACGGACCAGAACTGGCCGCCGACGCCGCCGGCGCGCAGGCGGGCGATGTCGGTGTGAAGCCGGGTCGTCGCCTCGAGATCGGTCGTCAGATCAACGGCGTAGACGTCGTTTCCGTACTGCTGGCGCAAGGCCCAGGGCAGGTCGTTGTGGCCGTCGATCAGGGGGGTGGTCTTCAGGATCTCCAGCACGCGGGCCTCGCCGGCGGATTGGGCGTTTGCGGCGGTGGCGAAGGCGGCGACGGCGACGCCGGCCAGCAGATGACGGATCATGATGCGACTCCCTGATGTTGCGACGCACACTGACAGACGGAGAGGGTCAGGCAACCCCTCATCCGAGCCCTTCGGGCCCACCTTCTCACGCAAGGAGAAGGAAGAGGTTTCCCGGCGGGGCAGCGAGCGTCTAGGAGAGACGGCATGAGCGACGCCGCCTTTTCCGATCCGCTCGACCTGAAGAAGGTCGAGACCCGCGCCTGGTTCGAGCATCTGCGCGACCGTATCCATGCGGCCTTCGAGGCGCTGGAGGATGCGGCGCCCGACGATCTGTTTCCGGGGGAGCCGGGGCGGTTCGTGCGGACGGCCTGGGACCGCAAGGACGGCGGCGGGGGCGTCATGGGGATGATGCACGGCCGGCTGTTCGAGAAGGTCGGGGTCCATGTCTCGACCGTCCACGGGTCGTTTCCGGCCGACTACGCCAAGACGGTGCCGGGGGCGGCGGAGGATCCGCGCTTCTTCGCCACCGGGATCAGCCTGATCTGCCATCCGGTCAGCCCCCGGGTTCCGGCGGTGCACATGAACACCCGCTTCATCGCCACGACCCGGAGCTGGTTCGGCGGCGGAGGCGATCTGACGCCGGTGCTGGACGCGGATCGGCGCCAGGACCACCCGGACACCCTGGCCTTCCACGCGGCGATGAAGGCGGCCTGCGACGCCCATGATCCCGACTGGCACGCCAAGTACAAGGCCTGGTGCGACGAGTATTTCTTCCTGCCGCATCGGCAGGAGCCGCGCGGGACCGGCGGCATCTTCTATGACCACCACGACAGCGGCGACCACGACCGCGACTTCGCCTTCACCCGCGACGTGGGCCTGGCCTTCCTGGACGTCTATCCGAAGATCGTGGCCGGGCGGATGGGCGAGGCCTGGACGCCGGAGGAGCGCGAGGAGCAGTTGGTGCGGCGCGGGCGCTATGTGGAGTTCAACCTGCTGTACGACCGTGGCACCATGTTCGGCCTCAAGACCGGCGGCAACGTCGATTCGATCCTCAGCTCCATGCCCCCGGTGGTGAAATGGCCGTGAAGTCCCCCCTTGCGAAGATCCTGCTGCGCCCCCTGGCCACCTCGGTCCTGTTTGCGGTGCTGTACGGGATCTATCTGACCCTGTCGCACCAGCCGCAGATCCCGCTGACCCTGTTCGTTGTGATCGGCTTCTATTTCGCAGCCTCGCTGCTGCTGGAGCGGTTCGTGTTTCCCCGGTTCGGACTCTGATCGAAAAAAAAGACAGTCTAGATCGTCTAAATCGTCTGAATTCGGCGGCCCGCCCGCCCTTGAAACCGCGTCCCCGAATTGCACTGCGCCGGCGAAAACCGGTGCGATGCGCAAAAGCGTGCAGTTTGGCGGCGTGTTTTCCGTTCGACTGTCAAAGACCTGGCGGCCAGTCTAACCGCGCCCGGAAGGGCGATGGGTCGATTGTGGGGATTTCATTGAAAGCCCTTAGAATTCAGAATGCGGTGGAGCGGGATTAGGGGCGCATCCCCCGTCGGCTCATTCCATGGCGGCGACAAAAGCGTCGCCCGCCTTGCTGCGATAGCGTTCGCGATGCCGCAACAGGCGGAACGGGCGTTCCGGCAGGCTGAAGGCGGCGGTGACCAGACGGCCGGCGGCGACCGATCCATAGGCCACGCTTTCGGACAGGGCCGTGGCCCCCGCCCCCGCCTCGGCCGCCGCCAGCACCGCCTCGTTCGACGGCAGGGTCATGGCGATGGAAAGGGCGGCGGGGTCCACGTCCGCGTTTCGCAGCGCCGCCTCCAGGGTCGAGCGGGTGCCGGATCCCGCCTCGCGCAGGACCCAGGCCTGGGTCGCCAGGGTCTGGGCCTCCAATCTGCGCAGTCCGGCCCAGGGATGGTCGGGCGTGACCAGAACCGCCAGCCGGTCCGAGCCCACCACCGTCTGATCCAGCAAGGGCTGGTCGATCTCGCCCTCGACCAGACCCAGTTCGGCCGCGCCGCTCAACACCCCCTCGGCCACCTCGCGCGTATTGCCGATGGCCACGTCCAGTTCGACGCCGGGATGGGCCGCATGAAAGGCGGCCAGCCGGCGCGGCAGCCAGGCGCTGGCGATGGTCTGGCTGGCGAAGATGGTCAGGCGGCCGCGTCGCAGGGCGCTCATGTCCGCAAGCGCCGCCTCGGCCGCCGCTGCGCGGGCCAGCACGGCCCTGGCCTCGGGCAGGAAGGCCAGACCGGTCTGGTTCAGCACCACGCCCCGGCCGACCCGGTCGAACAGATAAACGTCGTGCTCGGCTTCCAGCGCCGCGATGGCGTTGGAGACCGCCGACTGGGTCAGGTTCAGCGCCCGCGCGGCGGCCGTCACATGCTGGCGCTCGGCCACGGCGACGAAGATGCGCAGGCGTTCCAGGGTCACGATCAATCTCCAAATCGGATTGAAACGACCATAACAATCCGTTGGACCGGGGTCGAGGGGCGGCGCATCAAGCGGAACCATGAAGTCCGCCGCCCCTGACGCCGTTTTGAGTCCTCCCCTGCCCCGCATGATACGGTTGGGCGCGTTCGGGCGCGCGGTGTGGCCCGGCCTGATGATAAGCTTGGTGGTCGCCCTGGCGGCGGTGGGCCTGGGTGGCCTGGAACGCGGGGCGGTCGGCAAGGTCTGGCTGGAGCCGCTGGTGCTGGCCATCCTGCTGGGCGCCGGCGTGCGGGCGGCCTGGACGCCGGACGTGCGGTTCAGGGCCGGGATCGATTTCAGCGCCAAGATCCTGCTGGAGGTCGCCGTGGTCCTGCTGGGCGCCTCGGTCAGCGCGGCGACCCTGTCGTCGCTGGGGCTGGGGTTCGTGGCGGGGGTCTTCGCCCTGGTCGCCGCCGCCATTCTGGCCGGGTTCGGGATCGGGCGTCTGCTGGGGCTGAACCCACGCATGGCCCTGCTGGTCGCGTGCGGCAACGCCATTTGCGGCAACTCCGCCATCGCCGCCGTGGCCCCGGTGATCGACGCCGATGGCGAGGAGGTCGCCGCCTCCATCGCCTTTACGGCCGTGCTGGGGGTGGTGGTGGTGCTGACCCTGCCGCTGCTGGGCGGGCTGATGGCGATGAGCGGCCTTCAATACGGCGCCCTGGCGGGGCTGACCGTCTACGCCGTGCCGCAAGTGCTGGCGGCCGCCGCCCCGTTCGGCGCCGTCGCGACCCAGACGGGGACGGTGATCAAGCTGGCGCGGGTGCTGATGCTGGGGCCGGTGATCCTGGTGCTGTCGCTGATCTTCCGGGATCGGGCGGAGGGGGCGAAGGGGCCGGGTCTGCACCGGCTGCTGCCGTGGTTCATCGTCGGCTTTCTGGCGATGGTCGCGCTGCGGAACCTGGAGCTGATCCCACAGGCGGCGCTTTCGCCGATGGCGGCGGCGTCGGGCCTGCTGACTGTGGCGGCCATGGCGGCGCTGGGGCTGCAAACCGACATCCGGGCCGTGGCGCGGGCCGGTGGGCGTGTGGTGGCGGCCGTGGTGTTGTCGCTGGCGGCCCTGGTGGGGCTGAGCCTGGGGCTGATCGCGGTGTTGGGGGTTTAGATCGCCTCCACTTTCGTCATCCTCCGGGCCGCGAAGCGGAACCGGGGGACCCAGCGGCGCGCGCGAGCGCGAACCTGTCGCGGACGAGGTGTTCAAACATCGAGCGGCGGACGCATCGCCTTCGGCGCCGCTGGGTCCCCCGATCTGCGCCGCGAAGCAGCGGCTTGTCGGAGGATGACGAAAGAAATGTAGAGGCTAGATCCCGCTGCCCTGCTCTTCCACGGGCGGCGGGGTGAGCAGCAGGAAGGCGCGGATCCAGGCGGTGAGGACGGCGCGGTCGTTGGGGCGTTTCAGGCTGTCGAGCGCGGCCTCGGCCAGGGGTTCGGGGATGCGCGAGCCGCGCCGGACCTCGACCAGGGCGGCGGCGTAGTCGGGCTGGAATTCCGGGTGACACTGGAAGGAGATCGCGTCCTGGCCCCAGGCCAGGCCGGCGTAGGGGGTGAAGCCGCTGGAGGCGATGACGCGGGCGTCGGGCGAGACGGCCACGACCTGATCCTGATGCGAGACGGGGATGGCGAGGGTGCGGGCGCGGGGGTGCATCCACGGCTCGGTCCCGTGCACGTCGTAGCGGTGCAGGCCGACGCCCCAGCCCTTGTCGGACTTCTCGACCGCGCCGCCGAAGGCGTGGGCCAGGACCTGGTGGCCGAAACAGATGCCGACGATACGGGTCCGGCCCCGCGCCGCACGCAGCCAGTCGATCAGCTGGGGAATCCACGGCAGGTCGTCATAGACGCCGGCGGCCGAGCCGGTGACGATCACGCCCTGAAAGGCGGCGGGGTCGGACGGCAGATGGCCGGACTGGACGTCGAACCGGGTGGTCGGGACGTTTTCGCCCAGCAGGGCGCGGAACCGGGCCGGATAGTCGTCGAAACTGTCCTTCAGGGCCTCGGGCGGATGGCCGGTTTCCAGAATGGCGATACGGGTCATGGCCCGACCATAGACAAGGGGCGCGCCGATCAGAAGGACCAGATTTCAGCCCGGCCGCCCGGATCGCCCAGACGGTTGGCGACCCAGCCGCACACCTGGCGCGCCGCGTCCTCGGCGCCAGGCGGCGGATTGACGACCACCAGGGCGCAGCCGTTCATCTTCATCGGATTGGTCAGGGGACGCAGGCGGGCCTCGGCGACCAGGGTCGGGCCGGCCTTGGGCTGCAGCCGGCGGATGAAGGCGTCGAAGGTCTCCAGATCCTTCAGCGGGGTCCAGACGGCGACGGTCGCGGCGGGGTCGCGGCGGACCACCGCCAGAGCGGTTTCGGCCGAGCGGACATAGTCGTCGGGCTTTTCGAACGGGGGATCGATCAGGATCAGGGGCGCCTTGACCCGCGCCGCCTCGGCCATGGCCAGGGCGTAGCCGTCGCCCTCGCGCGCCTCGGCGTTTGGGCGATCCGCGAGGGCCTGATCCAGCAGGGCGCGGACGGGCGGGTTCAGCTCATAGCCGACATAGGTTCCGCCCGCCCCGAGGGCGTCGGCGATCAGCAGGGGCGAGCCGGGATAGAAGCGGGCGCCGCCGTCGGGGTTCAGCGCCGCCACCCGATCCGCCAGGGCCTGCATCAGGGGCGGCAGGTCCGGGTCGGTCATCAGACGCGCGACTCCGGCCTCGGCCTCCTTGGACCGCACGGCGTCGCCGGACAGGTCATAAAGGCCGGCGCCGGCGTGGGTGTCGAGCACCGTCAGCGGGCCCGCCGCCGCGCGGGTCTTCACCAGCCACAGGACCAGGGCGTGTTTGACCAGGTCGGCGAAGTTTCCGGCGTGGAAGCTGTGGCGATAATTCATGCCGCCTCGTGTCGCGCCGGGCGCGCGGGGTCAAGGGGAAGCGGCGGCTGGAACCCGGCGACCCCACCCGGCGTTCGTTGCTGGTCTTGGGGCGGGTCTGGGGCAAGCCGCTGAAAGACCAATGAAAAGGAAGGCCGCTGATGGCGGACGGATCGCACGGCGTGGATATTGCGGTCGAGGTTCCGCAGGGGCTGAGCTGGTGCAGCGACGACAACCCCGGCCTGACCCGCCGCCGCGCCGGCAAGGGCTGGTCCTATCGCGACGCCAAGGATCAACCGGTCAAGGACGCGAAGGTTCTGGACCGTATCCGCGCCCTGGCCATTCCGCCCGCCTGGACCGACGTCTGGATCTGCCCCAAGGCCAACGGCCATATCCAGGCGACCGGGCGCGACGCGAAGGGGCGCAAACAGTACCGCTATCACGCCGGCTGGAGTTCGGCCCGGTCGGAGAACAAGTTCGACAAGCTGCCGGCCTTTTCGCGCGCCCTGCCCCGGCTGCGCGCCCAGGTGGAGCATGATCTGGGTCTGAGGGGGCCGGTGAAGGAGAAGGTGCTGGCGACCGCCGTGCGCCTATTGGAGATCACCCTGATCCGGGTCGGCAATGCGGCCTATGCGCGGGAGAACCGCAGCTATGGGCTGACCACCCTGAACAAGCGGCATCTGGAGGTGGACGGCGCGGCCCTGACGTTCGAGTTCCGGGGCAAGAGCGGCAAGGACCACCGGGTCAGCGTCCGCGACCGGCGGCTGGCGCGGGTGGTGCGGGCGCTGGAGGAACTGCCGGGCCAGCACCTTTTCAAATACCGCACGGCCGACGGGGAGCTGTGCCCCGTCACCTCGGACGATGTGAACGCCTATATCCGCGCGGCCATGGGCGACCAGTTCTCGGCCAAGGATTTCCGCACCTGGGCGGGCACGGTCTCGGCGGCGCGGGCCTTGCGCGAGATGGAGCCACCGACCTCGCCGACCGACGCGAAGCGAAAGATCACCGTCTGCGTCAAGGCGGTGGCGGGCCTGCTGGGCAATACGCCGACGGTGTGCCGGACCTCCTACGTCCATCCGAAGGTGATGGCGCTGTACGAGAGCGGCGAGCTGAAGACCGCCCTGCCGGGACCGGACGCCAAGGGGTTCGAGACGGCGCTGATCCGGCAGTTGGCCGCAGCCTGAGCGTCAGCCCTTCATCCGCCAGGTCGCGCCGTCGGGACCGTCCATGACGACGACGTTCAGTTCGTTCAGGCGGTCGCGGATGCGGTCGGCCTCGGGCCAGTCCTTGGCGGCGCGGGCGGCGGCGCGTTGCTCCAGTAGGGCCTCGACCTCGATACGCAGGGCGTCGGAGACGTCGCCTTCCAGCCAGGCGGCCGGGTCGGACTGAAGCACCCCCAGAATGGAAGCGCAGGCCATGAGGCGGGCGCGGGCCTGGGCCACGGCGTCCAGATCGCCCGCCGTCATGCCGCGCTCGATCTCGCTGGACAGGGCGAACAGGCTGGCCATGGCGCCGGGGGTGTTCAGGTCGTCCTCGATGGACTTCATGAAGTCGACGGGGGGATCGAGATCCAGAACCTCGACGCCGCCGGAGCGGTGCAGGGCGCCGTACAGGCGGTCCAGCGACTTCTTCGACTGGTCCAGCAGGCCCTGGTTCCAGTCCAGCGGCTGGCGGTAGTGGGCCGACAGAAGCGCCCAGCGGACGACCTCGCCCGGCATGGCCTGGACCAGGTCGTGCAGCAGCAGGACGTTGCCGATGGACTTGGACATCTTCTCGGCGTCCACGGTCAGGAAGCCGTTGTGCATCCAGTAGCGGGCGTATTCATCATGGGCCTGGTCGCCCTGGGCGTGGCCATGGGCGCAGACGCCCTGGGCGATCTCGTTCTCATGGTGAGGGAAGACCAGGTCGATGCCGCCGCCGTGGATGTCGATGGGCAGGCCCAGGGCCTGTTCGATCATGGCCGAGCATTCGATGTGCCAGCCGGGACGCCCCTCGCCCCAGGGCGACGGCCAGGACGGCTCGTCCGGCTTGGACGGTTTCCACAGGACGAAGTCGTGGGGGTTCTTCTTGTAGGGGGCGACCTCGACGCGGGCGCCGGCGATCATGTCGTCCAGGTTTCGGCCCGAGAGGGCGCCGTAGGACGGATAGGAGGAGACGTCGAACAGGACGTGCCCCTCAGCCGCATAGGCGCAGCCGGCGTCGACGATGGCCTGGATCTGGGCGACGATGGCCGGGATATAGTCGGTGACGTGGGGGGCGAGGTCTGGCGGCGAGACGTTCAGCAGGCCCATGTCGGCGAGATAGGCGGCCTCGTAGCGGGCGGTGACCTCGCCGATCGGCACGCCCTCGCGGGCGGCCTTCTGGTTGATCTTGTCGTCCACGTCGGTGACGTTGCGGGCGTAAAGGACCTTGTCCGCGCCATAGGTCCGGCGCAGCAGCCGCACCAGGACGTCGAACACCACCGGCGGGCGCGCGTTGCCGATATGGGCGTAGTCATAGACCGTCGGGCCGCAGACATAGAGGGTCACCCGGTTCGGATCGCGCGGTTCGAACAGGCGCTTTTCACGGTGCAGGGTGTCGTGGATGTGCAGCGGCATAAGATAGGTGGACTTCGTTTTCTTGCAGGACGGAGGGTCCGTCCCATATAGCGGCCTGATATACAGTCCCGACGGATTGTAGAAGCTATACCGGGCGGCTCCGACCGCCCCGGCCGGAAAATCGAGTTCATGAGCGTCATCCCCGCCAAGCCCGTCCTCGTCAGCGACGAAACCGCCACGGTTCAGGAGTCTGGCCGCCCGTCGCGCGAGCAGGCGCTGGAGGCCGTGCGCACCCTGATCGCCTGGGCCGGGGACAATCCGGACCGTCCGGGCCTGATCGACACGCCCAAGCGGGTGGTCGACGCTTACGGCGAATGGTTCGACGGCTATGAGGCCGACGCGGCCAAGGAGCTGTCGCGCACCTTCGAGGACGTGACCGGCTATGACGACATGGTCATCCTGCGCGAGATCGAGGTGGAAAGCCATTGCGAGCACCACCTGGCCCCCTTCCTGGGCAAGGCCTATGTCGCCTATCTGCCCGGCGAGAAGGTTGTCGGCATCTCGAAGCTGGCGCGGGTGGTGGAGATCTTCGCCCGACGTCTGCAGAATCAGGAAACCCTGACCAACGACATCATCGAGGCCATCGAATCGCACCTGCAGCCCAAGGGCGTCGCGGTGATGATCGACGCCGCGCACCAGTGCATGACCACGCGCGGGGTGCATCACCGGCATGTTTCGACCGTCACCACCCGGTTCACCGGCGCCTTCAAGTCCGATCCGGCCCTGATGGACCGTTTCCTGAAGCTGGCGAAGGCGTAAAGCCTCGCCTGTCGCGGGTAATTGACGTTCCGGAACGCCGGATCGTTTAGAACCGCTTTACAAGCGCGCATCGGGACGCCAAGAACCGAACAAGCTCTCGGGCGATCCATAGGGAAATGTCGGCGCGGATCGCGGCCGGCGGTAACGGAGATTAGGCATGGCTGCGAAGATCGGCGGTTCCGGTGGGGACAAGCACACGATCGAACAGACGGCGGATATCAACATCACGCCGTTCATCGACATTCTGCTGGTGCTGATGATCATCTTCATGGTCGCCGCGCCCATGGCGACCGTGTCGATCCGCCTCGACCTGCCGCCGGCGCAGCCGCCCACCAATCCGACCGAGGAAAAGGAACCGGTGTACATCACCATCCAGGAAAACGGTCAGCTGTTCCTGTCGGACAAGCAGACCTCGATCGACAACCTGGCCGCCGACGTCTGCACCGCCTTGGGCGGCGGTTCCTGCCAGGAAGAGCGCGTCTTCGTGCGCGCCCAGCCGGAAGTGAAATACTCGCAGTTCATGGAAGTCATGAACAAGATGCAGGAGAACGGCTTCTTCAAGGTCGGCCTGCTGAACGAAGACATCGAATAGGACCGAGGTTCTATCCAAAATCAGGGCCGCGTTCCGAAAGGGACGCGGCCTTTTTCTTTGCGGCAAGGCTTGCTCCCGCGCACGCTGACCGCCTTGATGCCAAATCGGCTGTTCGAGGAGTCCGCCCATGCGTCGTCGCACCTTCCTGTCCGCCCTGCCTGCCGGAGCCCTGGCGGCGACGGCCGTCCAGGCGCGACAGTCGTCTCCGACCGCCAAGCCGACCGAGGCGGCCCCCGCCCCTGCCCGTCCCGCCGATCCCTACGCCGGGGTCGGCATCGGCGACCGGGTCACGGGACCGAAAATCATGGGCCGCTCGACCGTCTGGGGCGCGAACGGTGCGGCGGCGACGGCGCACCCGGCGGCCAGCCTGATCGGCATCGACACCCTGAGGCGCGGCGGATCGGCCATCGACGCGGCCATCGCCATCAATGCGGCCCTGGGCTTCCTGGAGCCGGTGGCCAACGGCATCGGCGGCGACGCCTATTGCCTGCTGTGGGACCCGAAACAGAAGACGGTGGTCGGGCTGAACGGGTCCGGCGCCAGTCCGCGGGGCCTCAGCCTGGAAACCGCGCGGTCCAAGGCCATCGAAGGCTATCTGCCGCGTTATGGGGCGGTGACGGTGAATGTGCCCGGCACGGTGGACGCCTGGTGGAGCGCGCACCAACGCTATGGCAAGCTGCCGTGGAAGGATGTCCTGCTGCCGGTCGCCGAGCTGTGCGAACAGGGCGCGCCCGTGCCCCAGGTCATCGCCTACTACCTGGAACGCAATATGGCGGTCTTCGACCGGGGCGTGATCCCCATTGAGGAGAACGACAATAGGAAGCGCATCTGGGCCGCCGGCGGGGCGACGCCCAAGGTGGGGGAGGTCTTCGCCAACCCCTATCTGGGCCGGACCCTGCGGATGATCGCCGAGGGCCGGCGCGACGCCTTCTATGACGGCCCCATCGCCGACAGCATCGAGGCCTATTTCAAGCGGATCGGCGGCTGGATGACCCGCGCCGACATGGCCGCCCACCGCACCGAATGGGTCGAGCCGATCCAGACCAATTATCGCGGCGTGGACGTCTTCGGCCTGGGCCCCAACACCCAGGGCCTGTCGACCAACCAGATCCTGAACATCTGCGAACAGTTCGACCTGAAATCCATGGGCTTCCAGTCCGCCGCCTCGCTGCACGTCCAGGCCGAGGCCAAGCGGCTGGCGTTCGAGGACCGGGCGCGCTGGTTCGCCGACGACCGATTCTCCAAGACCCCGGTCGAATGGCTGAACTCCAAGGCCTATGCCGCCGAACGGGCCAGGCTGATCCGGCCGGACCGGGTGATGGACCGCGTCATGCCCGGCGACGCCCCGCACCATGGCGACACCACCTATTTCAGCGTCGCCGACAGCGACGGGATGATGGTCAGCTGGATCCAGTCCAACTATCGCGGCATGGGCTCGGGCCTGGCGCCGGACAATGGGTCGGAACCGCTGGGCTTCATGTTCCAGGACCGGGGCGAGCTGTTCGCCCTGAGCGACGGCCATCCCAACGTCTATGCGCCCGGCAAGCGGCCGTTCCAGACCATTATCCCCGGTTTCGCGGTCAAGGACGGCGAGCCCTGGATGGCCTTCGGCGTCATGGGCGGCGCCATGCAGCCCCAGGGCCAGGCCCAGATCATCATCAACATGGTCGATTATGGGCTTGAACCCCAGGCGGCGGGGGATGCGCCGCGCTGGCAACACTATGGCTCGTCCGAACCGACCGGCCAGGCGCAGGAGGGGACCGGGGTGCTGCACCTGGAGAGCGGCGTGCCCGAGGCGACCAAGGCGCAGTTGCGAGCGATGGGCTGGACCCTGGGCGAGCCGGACGGCGGGTTCGGCGGCTATCAGAACATCATGAAGCAGATGAACCCCGGCGGACGCTGGACCTATGGCGCGGCGACCGAGATGCGCAAGGACGGGATCGCCATCGCCTATTGAGGGCGGGGATGTTATGATCGGGTCATGAAGATCGGCGCTCAGGGTCAGGTCGTTATTCCGGCGGAACTGGTGGAACAGGCCGGTTTCGGGCCTGACGACGAGTTGTCGGTCCGGATCGACAGCGGCGTCCTGACCATTCGTGCGGCCAACGACCGACCGCACGCGGCGAAAGACCGCGGGCGCGCACTGATTGAGCATATGCAACGGTATCGTTCCGCCCTGAACATGACGACGGACGACGTCATGGCGATGACGCGGGGCGAATGAGGGTTCTGATCGACAGCAATGTGCTGATCGACCTGATCGACGAGACGCTGTCTTGGCATGACTGGTCAGCGAGCCAAGCCTCAGCGATCCTGAATGCGGAAGGGGCGCTGGTGATCAATCCGATCATCTATGCGGAGGTCTCAATTCCGTTTCTTAATGCAGACACGGTGGAAGCACTGCTGGCTCCGTTTGATCGCGAAGGCCTGCCGTTCGAAGCCGCCTTTCTGGCCGGCAAGGCTTTTCAGGCCTATCGTCGGCGGGGCGGTGTTCGGACTTCGCCCCTGCCTGACTTCTTCATCGGCGCCCACGCCCTGGTCGCCGGATACAGGCTGCTGACGCGCGACGGAGCGCGGTATCGTACCTATTTTCCCGAGCTTGAGCTGATCGCGCCATGACCCGTGACGAGGTGCGCGCCCTGCTGCTGTCGTTTCCCGGCGTCGAGGACGGCGTCTCCTATGGCGAGCCATCGTTCAAGGTGGCGGGGAAGTTCTTCACCTGGCTGCGTCCGAAGCTGGACGACAGTATCGTGGTGCATCTGGATAACCTGGATGAGCGCGAACTGCTGATCGAGATGGACCCCGCGACCTTTCACTTCACCGACCACTACCGCGACCACCCGATCGTGCTGGCGCGGATCGCTGCGGTCGATCCCGTCTGGCTGAAGGCGGCGCTGGAAAGGCGGTGGCGCAAGGTGGCGCCGAAGCGGCTGGTGAAGGTCTACGACGCCGCTTGACCTGACGTCGGGGAAACCATGCAGGGTCCGTTGAAAATAACAACGGACAGAAACCACATGGGGCGGGCGGTTGAGGATCGGGTCATCAAGGCCTTGGACGGCTGGCCGCTGGAGGCGACGCTGTTCCGCGGCGACGCGCCGAGGATGGCGGTGCTGGTCTCGGCGGGCACGGGGTTTCCGCGCGGCTTCTATGCGCGGTTCGCGCGCTGGATGGCCGAGCGGGGCTGCGTGGTCCTGACCTATGACTATCGCGGAATCGGCGGGTCGCGGCCCGAGGATCTGGCGGCGATGGAGATGGACTATCCCGACTGGGGTCGGCTGGACATGCCGGCCGCGCTGAAGGCGTTGAAGAAGGCGGCGCCGGGTCTGCCGATCTTCCACGTCGGGCACAGCGTCGGGGGCCATTTCGTCGGCTTCATGCCGAACCAGGCCGAGATCGGGCGGCACGCCTTCGTCTCGGTCGGGACCGGATGGTGGGGCGGACACCATCGGACTTATAATCCGATCGAGCTGTTCTTCTGGTTCGGTTTCGGGCCGCACCATCTGCGACGCCACGGCTATGTCCGCGCCGGCAGGCTGTGGCGGGGGACCGACCTGCCGCGCGGGGTGTTCGAGACCTGGAAACGGTGGTGCCTGAAGCCGGCCTATTTCCTGGACGAGCTGAAGTCCGGCGCGCTGGAGCCCCAGGAGTTCGATGCGGTTCGGGCGCCGATCCGGTCCTGGATCTTTCCGGACGACCCCATCGCCACGCCGGGCACGGGGGCGGCCCTGCTGAAAGCCTATCCCAACGCCCCGTCCGAGGTCGTGGTGCGTGACGGCCCCGACTATGGGGTGCGACGGGTCGGCCACGAGGGCGCCTTCCGCAAGGGGCTGGAGCCGCTGTGGCAGGAAATCCTGGATTGGTTCGACGCAGGGGTTACGAAGACCGGAGCCGGCGCCTAACTGTGCTGCTCCCGAAAACGAAGGATTTCCCCATGGCTTACGGCGATCAGCCCACAATCACCGTCGATGGCGTCGAGATCCCCCTGCTCGGCTTCGGCACCTGGCAGCTGGAGCCGGCGGATGCGCGCCGGATGGTCGCGGAGGCCCTGCGGATCGGTTATCGCCACATCGACACGGCCTGGATCTACAAGAACGAGAAGGCGGTCGGCGAAGGCATCGTCGATTCGGGCGTGGCCCGCGAGGACATCTTCCTGACCACCAAGATCTGGGTCGAGCATTTCACCCATGACGCCCTGCTGAAACAGGCGAAGGAATCCGCCGAAAGCCTGGGCACGACGCCGGATTTGCTGCTGCTGCACTGGCCCAAGCCGACGCCGACGTTCGAAGAGACTCTGGGGGCGCTGAACGAAGCGAAGGACCAGGGTCTGACCAAGTCGATCGGCCTGTCGAACTTCCCGTCCAAGGAGTTCCGGCAGGCGCAGAGCCTGTCCAAGGCGCGGCTGATCACCAACCAGGTCGAACACCATCCCTATCTGGGGATCGACCAACTGGTGGCGACGGCGGCCGAGCTGGGGTCGTCGATCACCGCCTGGTCGCCCCTGGCCCAGGGCAAGATCGCCGACGACAGGACGATCTCCGAAATCGCCGAGGCTCACGGCAAGACCAACGGCCAGGTCACCCTGCGCTGGCTGATCCAGAACCGGATCATCGCCATTCCGCGCACGACCAAGGAAAGCCGGGCGCGTGAGAATTTCGACATCTTCGACTTCGAACTCTCGGGCGAGGAGATGCAGCGGATGGACGCCCTGGATCGCGGCGAGCGGCTGGGCGACTGGCTGGATCCGGCTTACCAGTGGGACAAGGCCGCCGCTTGATCAGGGGAGGCGCGCATGTTGCGTGACCGGGATCGCCCGCGTCTTTGGCGCGCCGCCTTCGCCGTGACCGGCTGGGCGGCGCTGGTCCTGCAGTACCTGCTGATGGCGGGGCCGGCGGACGGCTGGGCGGTGGTGACGCGCACCGTCCAGTACTTCAGCTTCTTCACCATACTGACCAACATCCTGGTCGCCCTGGCGCTGACCGGGCCGTTGCTGAAGCCCACAAGACCCCTGGCGCGCTGGACGGCGTCGCCGGCCTTCCGCGCCGCCGCGACGACCTACATCCTGATCGTCGGGGTGGTGTATCATTTCATGATCGCCCCCTACTGGAGCCCCGAGGGGCTGACCCTGGGCGTCAATCTGGTGCTGCACTACGTCATGCCCGCCGCCTTCCTGCTGGACTGGCTGTGGTTCACGCCGAGAGGCCGACTGCGATGGATCGATCCGGTGAAGGCGCTCGGGTTCCCGCTGATCTTCGGCGTCTGGACGCTGGTTCACGGACTTATGACCCACTGGTGGCCCTATGGGTTCGTCAATGTGGACGAGTTGGGCCTGGGCCGGGTCCTGGCGGTGTTCGCCGGCCTGCTGGTCTGTTTCCTGCTGGTCGGGCTGGCGCTGGTCGGGCTGGATCGGGCCTTCAGTCGAACGAGGCGTGACAGTTCGGCCCCGGCGCTTTAGGCGGAGGCATGGCCTACAAATCCCTGCGTGACTTCATCGACCAGCTGGAAGCCCAGGGCGAGCTGGTGCGGGTTTCCGAGCCGGTCTCGACCGTGCTGGAGATGACCGAGATCCAGACCCGGCTGCTGCGAAACGGCGGACCGGCGGTGCTGTTCGAGAAGCCGGTCATGCCGGACGGGACGATCAGCCCCATCCCCTGCCTGGCCAATCTGTTCGGCACGGTGAAACGGGTCGCCATGGGGGTGACGCTGGAAGGCAAGAACCGCACGACGGCGGGCGAGCTGCGCGAGGTCGGGGAGTTGCTGGCCTTCCTGCGCAATCCGACGCCGCCGCGCGGCCTGGGCGACGCGATGGAGATGCTGCCCCTGGCCCAGACCGTCATGTCGATGCGGCCCAGGACGGTGAAGAAGGCGCCGGTGCAGGAGGTGGTGCTGAAGGGCGATCAGATCGACCTGACCGCCCTGCCCGTTCAGTCGTGCTGGCCCGGCGAGCCGGCGCCCCTGATCACCTGGGGCCTGGTCGTGACCAAGGGGCCAAGCGAGGATCGCGAGGACGACTTCAACCTGGGCATCTATCGGATGCAGGTCCTGGGCAAGGACAGGGCCATCATGCGCTGGCTGGCGCATCGCGGCGGGGCGCAGCACTACGCCCGGCACAAGAAGGCCCGGCCCAAGGAGCCCCTGCCCTGCGCCGTGGTCCTGGGCGCCGATCCGGGCACGATCCTGGCGGCGGTGACGCCCGTGCCGGACACCCTGTCGGAATATCAGTTCGCCGGCCTGATGCGGGGGGCCAAGGCCGAGCTGGTCCCGTGCAAGACCGTGCCGCTGATGGTGCCGGCCCAGGCCGAGATCGTGCTGGAAGGCCATGTCCTGCTGAACGAGTTCGAGGACGAGGGGCCGTATGGCGACCACACCGGCTATTATAATTCCGTCGAGAAGTTCCCGGTCTTCCAGGTCAGCGCGATCACCATGCGCAAGGACCCGATCTATCTGACCACCTTCACCGGCCGTCCGCCGGACGAGCCCAGCGTGCTGGGCGAGGCGCTGAACGAGGTCTTCATTCCCCTGCTGCGCCAGCAATTCCCCGAGATCGTCGACTTCTGGCTGCCGCCCGAGGGGTGCAGCTACCGAATCGCCGTGGTGTCGATGAAGAAGGCCTATCCGGGCCACGCCAAGCGGGTGATGCTGGGCGTGTGGAGCTATCTGCGCCAGTTCATGTACACCAAATGGGTCATCGTCGTGGACCACGACATCGACGCCCGCGACTGGAAGGACGTCATGTGGGCCATCTCGACCAAGATGGACCCGGCGCGCGACATCACCGTGATCGAGTCGACGCCCATCGACTATCTGGACTTCGCCAGCCCCGAGAGCGGCCTGGGCTCCAAGATCGGCCTGGACGCGACGGACAAATGGCCGCCCGAGACCAAGCGCGAATGGGGCGAGGAAATCCGCATGGATGAGGCGGTGATCGAACGGGTCAACGACCTGTGGGGCCGGCTGGGTCTGCCGGGCGACGGGACGCCGATCTGGAAGTAACGCGGCCGCCATGTTATAACTTTGTTGTAACGGAGCGCGATCATGACCAGCAAGGTTCGCAAGATCGGGAATTCGGCCGGGATCATCCTGCCCAAACCGGTGTTGGCCGCGCTGGGCGTCAGCGAGGGCGCCGCCGTCGAGTTCGTCTATGAGCCCGGCAAGGTCACCATCGTGCCGGTGAAGCGCCAGGTGCGCGAAGGCTGGGCGGAAGACTTCGAGGCCTTGGCCAAGGAGGGGCTGACCGAGGAGGATCGGGAATGGCTGGGCGCCGACCTGACCAGCGAGACGGACGATGAGTGGGACGCCTCGTCAGAAGAGGATATGGCGCGCATAGAGGCGCAACTGCGGGCTGACGGCGTGGTAAAGCCCTGAGATGGTCCAGCGGGGCGAGATCTGGTGGATCAAGCTGGATCCGACTGTGGGGCATAAGATCCGCAAGACCCGCCCATGCGTGATCGTGTCGCCGGATGCGATGAATCGTAGCGGAGCTTCAATCATCGTGCCGCTCACGGGCGGTGGAGCGCATCGGCGGTTTCGCGTTCCCGCCTCCGTTCAAGACAAGCCGGGCTCAGCCGCCGTCGATCAGGTCCGCACCGTCGACCATACGCGTCTGGGACGACGTATCGGCGAGGCGGACCCGCGCCTGTTGCGTGAAGTTCTCGCCGTCCTGCGTGAGATGTTCGAAGATTAGGTCGCGGAAGGGCGCCCGCGCTGGGCGGCGCGGGTCATACTTGTCAGGCCGAGGCAATCGGCTCACGAAAGGCCATGCGATCCACTTCCCTGATTGCGGCCCTTCTTGCCGCCCTTGCCTGTAGCGTGAGCCCCGCCATGTCCCAGACGCTTCCCAACACCGCGCCGTGGGACCAGGCCTTCCTGCCGCCCGCACCTCAATGGAACGGGGCGTCCAAGGCCTTGCTGCGCGACGCCTCCGATCCCTGGGTCACGGCGTTCGAGGCCGATCCGGCGCATGATTTTTCGCCCAACTACGCCGACACCCGCGCCTGGTTCGACCGGCTGGATCAGGCGAGCGACCTGATCCGCATCGAACAGTTCGGCGTCTCGCCCGAGGGGCGGCCGATCTATGCAGTGATCGCGTCCAAGGATGGCCCGACCTTCGATCCGGCCAAGCCGGTGCTGATGATCCAGGCGGGCATCCACCCCGGCGAGATCGACGGCAAGGACGCGGGCATGATGGTGCTGCGTGACATCGCCTTCTACGGCAAAGACGCCCTGCTGGACCGGGTCAATCTGATCCTGATCCCGATCCTGAGCGTGGACGGGCATGAGCGGGCCAGCGCCTATTCCCGGCCGAACCAGCGCGGGCCGCGCATTCAGGGCTGGCGCAATACGGCGACGAACCAGAACCTGAACCGCGACTATCTGAAGCTGGACCAGCCCGAGATGCGCAGCGTTAGGGGCCTGATCCTGAAATACCGGCCGGACCTGTATGTGGATGTCCACGTCACCGACGGCCTCGATTACCAGTACGACGTCACCTACGGCTTCAACGGCGAGGACGGGTCGTTCAGCCGGTCGCCGAACGGCTCGGCCTGGCTGGACACGGTGTTCAAGCCGGCGATGAACGAAGCGCTGGAGCGCGAGGGTCATATCCCCGGCGAGCTGGTGTTCGGCATCGATGACGACGAGCCCAAGAAGGGCCTGTCGGACGGCGGTCTGGGCGAACGGTTCTCCAACGGTTGGGGTTCAGCGGCCCATGTGCCGACCATATTGATCGAGAACCACAGCCTGAAGCCGCACGAGCAGCGGGTGCTGGGGACCTATGTCTTCATCGAGGAGGCTATGCGGCTGCTGGCGGACCAGGGCGCGGCGCTGAAGGCAGCCACGGATCAGGATCGCGCGCTGCGGCCGGCGCAGATCGCTGCGAACTTCGAGGCGGAAGAGGCCCCCTCCTCCACGCGGCCGTTCAAGGGCGTTCTGTACGAGATGTACCACAGCCCGGCCTCGGGTCGCGACGAGGTGCGCTGGCTCGGCCGGCCCGATCCCGAGTTGTGGTCGATGCCCTTCTATGGGTCCAAGCCGACGCTGACCCTGAACCGCCCGACGGCCTATTGGATTCCCAGCTATCGCACCGACATCATCGAGCGGCTGAAGATCCACGGCGTCGAGATGGAGACGGTCGAGGCGCCGCGCACGATCAACCTGTCGATGTTGCGCCTGGTCGAGCCGAAACTGGCGACGCGGGCCAACGAAGGTCACGTCCAGGCCTCGGTGAAGACGGTCGAGATCGAGCGCCGTGACTGGACCTTCCCGACCGGTTCGGTGCGCGTGCCGACCGATCAGCCGCTGGGCGACATCGTGGTGCTGCTGCTGGAGCCGCAGTCCAGCGAGAGCTTCTTCGCCTGGGGCATGTTCCCCGAGGTCATGAGCCGGGTCGAATATATCGAGGCCTACGCCATCGCGCCCCTGGCGGAAAAGATGCTGGCCGCCGACCCGGCGCTGAAGGCCGAGTTCGAGGCCAAGCTGGCCGCCGAGCCCGCGTTCGCCGCCGATCCGCAGGCGCGGCTGGCCTGGTTCTATGAGCGGACGCCCTTCTACGACGACCGCTATCTGCTCTATCCCGTCGGCCGCGAGGACTGATCGATGACCACACCCCTGATGCAAGCCGTCCAGGCCGCCGCCCTGTGGAGCGGCCTGCTGATCCTGCTGATGCTGGTCCTGTCGGGGATAGTGGTCAGCGGGCGGCGCAAGCACATGGTCTCGTTCGGCGACGGCGGGAACCCCGATCTGGCGGCCGCGACCCGCGCTTTCGGCAACTGCGCCGAATATGCGGCGCCGGGCATGATCGCCATGCTGTTGCTGGCCGCCGTCGGCGCTCCGGCGTGGATGGTGCATGCCGTCGGCGCGACCCTGCTGGTCGGGCGCGTGGTCCATGCCCTGGGCCTGCTGTTCCAGACGGGGCCGTCGCTGGGCCGTGTCATCGGCATGTTGCTGACCTGGGTGGCGCTGCTGACCGCCGCCGTCGGCCTGATCGCCTTCGCCGTCGTCTGATCCTGTTGCAGCGCAACAGGTTGCGGCGCGGCGGGGTGTCCGCCATATCGGGGCATGACCGACACCCTAGATGCGCCTGTTTCCACCGATCTTCTGCCCGATCTTCTGAATGACATCGTCCAGGCGGCCCTGAGGGCCGGCGCCGACGCCGCCGAGGCGGTCAGCGCCGATCGTCGGTCCCTGTCGGTCGGGGTGCGCAACGGCAAGCTGGAAGACGTGGAGCGTGAGGAATCGCGCGATCTGGGCCTGCGGGTCTTCGTCGGCCAGCGTCAGGCCTCGGTGTCGGCGTCGGACCTGTCGCCCGAAACCCGCACCCGCCTGGTGGAACGCGCCGTGGCCATGGCGCGCCTGGCGCCGGAAGATCCCCACGCCGGTTTCGCCCCCGAAGATCGGCTGGCGCGCGGGCCCTTCGTCGATCTGGACCTGTTCGATCCCAGCGAACGGACCGCCTTGATTCTGGAACAGGTTTCCGCCGAGGCCGAGACAGCGGCGCTGGCGGTCGAGGGCGTCGCCCGATCCGAGGGCGGGCATGCGTCCTGGTCGTCCAGCCAATGGCGACTGGTCACCTCGCACGGGTTCGAAGGCGACTATCGGGGCTCGGCCTTTTCGCTGGGCGTCGGGGTGATCGCCGAAAAGGACGGGGCCATGGAGCGTGGCGGCGAGAGCCGTTCGACCCGGCATCTGGTCGACCTGCCGGGCGCCGAGATCATCGGGCGCACGGCCGGCGAGCGCGCCGTGGCCCGAACCGGGGCGCGCAAGATCGCCTCGACCACCGCCCCGGTCATCTTCGACAACCGCATGGCCGGCCAGATCGTCTCGCCGGCCATCGGCGCCATTTCGGGCCCGTCGATCGCGCGGGGCACCTCCTTCCTGAAGGACCGGATGGGCCAGAGGGTGTTCGCCGAAGGGGTGACCCTGATCGACGATCCGTTCCGGCCGCGCGGCCTGGGATCGACGCCGTTCGACGACGAAGGGGTCGCGGTCGAGCGGCGCGCCCTGTTCGACGACGGCGTCCTGACCACCTGGCTGCTGAACTGCGCCTCGGCCCGCCAACTGGGCCTGCAGTCCACCGGTCACGCCTCGCGCGGCCTGGCGGGACCGCCGGGGGTCGGAACCCACAATCTGCACATGGAGCCGGGCGACCGCGATCTGGCCGGCCTGATGGCCGATGCGGGGACGGGTCTGCTGGTCACGTCGATGTTCGGGCCGTCGCTGAACGGAAACACCGGCGACTGGTCCGCCGGGGTGTCCGGCTTCTGGTTCGAGAACGGCGAGATCGCCTATCCGGTCAACGAGGTCACGGTGGCCGGCAAGCTGCCCGAGCTTTATCTGCGCCTCCAACGCGGGTCGGACCTGGAGTTCCGGGGCGGGTTCAATGTGCCCAGCCTGATGTTCGACGCGGTGGCCATAGCGGGCAAATGATCGATCTAGCCTCAGATCTGGAGCTGATCCGCCAGGCGGCGATCGACGCCGGGGCGCTGGCGGTCGCAGAGCGCGAGGCCGGGCTGAGGATCGAGTCCAAGGTCGGCGGGTCGCCCGTCACCAGCGGCGACCTGGCGGTGGACGCCATGCTGAAGGACCGGCTGCTGGCCGCCCGGCCCGACTATGGCTGGCTGTCGGAAGAGACGGCGGACACGCCCGAACGCTTGTCGAAGCGCCGAATCTTCGTCGTCGATCCGGTGGACGGCACGGTGGCCTATATGAAGCGCCAGCCCTGGTGGTGCGTGCCCATCGCGGTCGTCGAGGACGGCCAGGTGGTGGCCGCCGCCATCCATGCGCCCGAGGTTCAGGAAACCTATGCGGCGGCGCGCGGCGGCGGCGCGCAGCGCAATGGGGCCGTGATCCGGGCGTCCAACGCCGAGACCCTGGACGACGCCTCGGTGCTGGGCGATGCGCGGATGATCGAGGGGTCGCATTGGGACGAGCCCTGGCCGGTGCTGCGGTTCGCCAAGCGCAACGCCCTGGCCTACCGGATGGCCCTGGTCGCCGCCGGCGCCTTTGACGCCGCCCTGGCCCTGACGCCCAAATGGGACTGGGACGTGGCCGCGGGCAGCCTGATCGCCGAAGAGGCCGGCGCCCGCGTCACCGACCATCACGGCCGGCCGTGGCGGTTCAACCGACCCGATCCGCGTCAGGCCAGCCTGGTCTGCGCCGCTCCGGCCCTGCACCCGCTGATCGTTCGGCGCTGTAAAAACGTGCCGCTATCGACCTAAGGCTTGGGTTGAAAAACCCTGTCATACATTGATCCTTAGGCGTTCTGGGCCTATGCCCCGGCAAAGCCCTCCCCAGACTTCAAGGACACCCGATGGTCGATCAATCCTCCGTCCCGCCCCAGCTGCTTCACCTCGTCATCGGCGGCGAACTGCGTCACCTGGGCGAGCCGACGTTCCGCGATCTTTCGCAAATCGAATTCGTCGGCGCCTTCGGCAGCTACGACGAAGCCAAGAAGGCCTGGAAGGCCCGCGCTCAGGCGACGGTCGACAACGCCCACATGCGCTATTTCATCCTGCACGCCCACAAGCTGATCGACCCGCGCGGCGACGCGGCCTGATCCTGCGACATCAGGGAGCCGAACCGGCTCCCTGATCCGACGTTGAAGTCTGGATGCGAGGAAGAACATGAACCTGGAACCGCAACAGATCTTCCAACTGGTCAGCCTGCTGGCGGTGCTGGCCCTCTTCAGCATCTCGCTGCGCGGGCAGATCGGGTATGCGCGCTGGTTCAAGAAGTGGGAGGCCGACCGCAAGGCGCGGCGCGACGCCGAGCTTGATGCGGAAGCCCGCGAACGCGGAGACCAGCCCCCGAAAGGCCCCTGGGGCTGAGCCGCCGCTCCTTCACGCCCGTAACCCGGACTTGTTCCTAGGGTGACGGATGCAGAGACAGCGTGGCCTACTCCCGCTTCAGCAACTTCTCGGTCAGCAGCGTGCCCCACCAGCCGGCCTTGAACTCGGCGCGGATCGCCTTGGGGTCGTAGTCGGGGCTGTCGATCCAGTCGATGAAACTGATCCCGCGCGGCTCGATCTCGCTGACGTATTTCTCCAGCGTATAGTCCAGCACACCGGTGAGGCCCTCGCGCGAGTGGAGGTACTTCTTCGACAGCTCCGCCATGGCGACCGAGATCGGTTCGCCCAGATGGAAGTGGCGATAGAAGACGGCCATCATGCCCGCCCGGTCCGCACCCGACTTGCAGTGGATCAGCACCGGGTATTCGATGGTCGTGAACAGGCGACGCGCGCGGTGAATCCGGTCTGTCTCGGGCGGATCGCGCGAGTCCAGCGGCGCGTCGATCAGGGTCAGGCCCAGGCGTTCGCAGGCTTCCTTCTCCAGCCAGTAATAGCCCTCGTCGCGTTGGCCGCGCAGATTGATGACAGTCTTGACGCCCTTCTTCTTCCAATAGGCCAACTGGCGCGGCGACGGCTGGTTGGTGCGCACAAGGTCTGGACCCAGCCAGTGGGCGTTGGAAAACGCCAGGCGCAGGAAGGCGTGGTCCGCCCAGAAATAGTGCCAATGCGCCCGGAAACGGCCCATCGCGGTCGAAAGATCAAAGCGCGCCATGGCCGCCAGATAGCGATCCTGAGCCGCCGCGTCATCCTCCGCTTGCGACGGGGGCCGTGGCGGCCCCGCCCTGCGGCGCCCGACCCTCGATCCAGAAGATGAAGATCGAGGCGCCGACGACCAGGGCGGCGCCAGGCCAGAACCAGATCGAGGGCGTCTGGCCCAGCAGAAGCCAGCCCACGAGACCGGCCAGCGGCGCTTTCAGATCGGCGAAGGGCTGAAGATAGGCCGCGTCGGCCAGCCTGTAGGCGGAGGCCAGGAGATATTGCGCAGCGGCCGTCAGGCCGCCCAGGGCCAGCAACAGCAGCAGACCCGCGCCCTGCGGCAGGGCGAAGGCCAGGTCCGTCGCCACTCCGGCCGGAAGGGCGAAGGAGAAGGCGTTCGCCAAGAGCAGAAGCGCTAGATGGCTGGGCGTGATCAGGACCAGCAGGGATACGGTCAGGGTTTCGGGCGTCTCCTCCCGGGCCAACCAGCGGGTCATCACATCGGTGACGGCCCAAAGGGCGGCGGCCAGGACCGGGGTCAGGGCGGCCCATCCCAGGCCTTCGGCTCCGACGCCTGAGACAATGACGGCGCCGATGAAGCCGATCACCGCTGCGCCGATCCGCGAGGCCGACACCCGCTCCCCCAGAAACAGGGTCGAGCCGATGATGACGAACAGGGGGCCGGTCGCCAACAGCGTCACCATCTGCCAGATCGGCACGCCCGAGACGAAGCCGTAGACGAAGACGTGCACACCCAGGGCCGATGCAAAGGCGCGGATCAAATGCGCCAGGGGCCGGCGCGTCTTCAGCTTGTCCAGTCCGATCCGCACCACGATCGGCAGCATCAGGACCGAAGCGATCAGATATTGCCAGAAGGCCATGCCCGTCGAACTCATGCCGAACTGGCGCGGCAGGACCGATTGCAGGGTGTTGCCACCGGCGAAGACAAGACTGGCCGACAGCATCAACAGCGCGCCCCAGGCGGCGGCGCGGGAGGAAGGCGAGGAAATCTGGTTCAATGGTCGTCCTTTCCGTAACCAGTTTTCCAGGGTTACGGGCGACGACGCGCCGCGCCCGCCGCTCAAGCACGAGCGACGAACGCCGCGAGGCGTTGGGTCCCGTTCTCTTTCATCCGGACTATACCGTCGGCCCCGGAATCACACCGGATCTGCTGACCTCCCCAAGCCGGGGGAGCGCTCGCGGGCTTGGCGTCGCCGCCTTACCGCCGGTGGGGAATTGCACCCCGCCCTGAGAACACTGCAGGCGAACCTGCGCACCCTACTTAGAAAAAGGCCGCTCGATCTTCAACCTGATCCGGGCCGACGAGGAGGGGCGTCCGCTGACGCCTTCGCCTGACAAGCCTTGACTTGAGGAGCGGCTCGGACGACCGAAGGCCGATGACCGCGCCCGCTTCCGAGACCATGCCCCTGCGCGCCCTGCTGGCGCGGATCTGGCGCGATTACCTGTCCCGGCACAAGGGATCGCTGATCCTTTCGGTGCTGTGCGCGGCGATGACGGGTCTACTTACGGCGGCCCTGCTGAAACTGCTGGAACCGGCGGTGAACGGCCTGTTCCTGGGCGGGACCGAGCCGATCAGCCTGTTCGGGGTCGTCAGCTTCCCCGCAGACAAGGCTATCATCTGGATTCCGGCCGCCATCCTGGCGGTCGCGGTGATGCGGACCCTGGCGGCGCTGGGCCAGGCGGCCCTGGTCAACCGGCTGGGTCACACGATCGTCGGCGACATCCAGATCCGTCTGTTCGGGGCCATGATCCGCGCCGATCTGGCCCGGTTGCGCAGCCAGCATTCGGGCGGCTTCGTCTCGTCGGTTCTGTTCGACGCCAATATGGTGCGCGAGGCCTTCACCTCGGGCGTGGTCAACTACACTCAGAACCTGCTGACCCTGATCGCCGTGCTCATCTATATGGGGTTCATCGACTGGCAGCTGACCGTCGTGGTGCTGCTTGGGGTGCCGCTGGTGGCGCTGGTGCTGCGCCGGTTCGGGCGCAAGACCCGCAAGGCCGCGCAAGGCGCCATGGCCGAGACCGAGAACCTGTCCACCGCCCTGATGGAGAATCTGGACGGGGTTCGCCTGATCAAGATCGAGAACCGCGAGGCGGCCGAGCAGGACCGCGTCGCAGAGGTGGTGGCCCGTCGCCAGCGCCACGTCATCAAGGGCGCCAACGCCCGCGCCTTCGCGGGACCGTCCAGCGATCTGGTGGCCTATATCGTTGTCGCTGCCGTCATGGCCTATGCCGGATGGCGGGCGCAGTCGGGCGAGATGACGGTCGGCGGTTTCGCCGCCTTCATCGGCATGTTGCTGGCCGCCGGTCAGGCCCTGCGGCAGGTCACGAACCTGGCGACGGTCATGAGCGAGGGCTTCACCGCCGCTCGCCGCCTGTTCGGCGCCCTGGACATTGAGGCCGAGATCCGCGAGGCGCCTGATGCGGCGCCCCTGTCCCCCGGGCCAGTCGAGGTGGTGCTGGACCAGGTGTCGTTCGCCTATGGGCCGGGCGGCGCGCCGACGCTGGATCAGGTGTCGTTGCGGGTGGCCCCCGGCGAGACCGTGGCCCTGGTCGGCCCGTCGGGCGGAGGCAAGAGCACGATATTGAGCCTGTTGCCGCGTTTCTATGACGTGACGGGCGGGGCGGTGACGATCAATGGGCGGGACGTGCGTGCGCTGCGGATCAACGACCTGCGCGACCATATCGCCCTGGTGACTCAGGAGCCCTTCCTGTTCGACGACACCATCGCCGCCAACATCGCCTATGGTCGACCCGGCGCGACGCAAGCCCAGATCGAGGAGGCCGCGCGTTCGGCCGCCGCCCATGACTTCATCACCGCCCTGCCCGAGGGGTATGACACCCGCGCCGGCGAGGCGGGCCTGCGGCTGTCGGGCGGGCAGCGCCAGCGGATCGCCATCGCCCGCGCCTTCCTGAAGGACGCGCCGATCCTGCTGCTGGACGAGGCGACCAGCGCCCTGGACACCGAGAGCGAGGCCCTGGTCCAGGCGGCGCTGGAGCGGCTGATGGAAGGGCGCGCCACCCTGATGATCGCCCACCGTCTGTCGACCGTTCGCAACGCCGACCGCATCTATGTGATCGAGGCCGGACGCGTGGTGGAGGAAGGCCCGCACGTCGTCCTGGTCGCGCGCGGCGGCCTCTATTCCCGACTGGCCCGCCAGCAGTCTCTGGACGGGACGCCGCCCACGGTCGAGACCGTCGCGTGAGGCCCCTTCGCAATCCCTTCATCCAGTCCGCCTTGGCTTGGTTGCTGGCGCAGTGGATGCAGTTCTGTTTCGCCACCATTCGCTGGACGCACGAGAACCAGGCGGTCGCCGAACAGATCTGGGCTCAGGGCGGCGGCGTCCTGTGCGTCTTCTGGCATTCGCGCATCGGCCTGGCCCCGGCGTCGTGGCCGCTGGAACGGGCGCAACCGGCGAAGGGGCTGATCTCGCTGTCGGCCGACGGCGAGTTCATCGCCAAGGCCGTGGCGCGTCAGGGCTTTCCCGCCGTCCGCGGTTCGTCGGCCAACAAGGACAAGGCCGACCGGGCCAAGGGCGGGTCACAGGCCCTGCGCGACGGCTTGAAACAGTTGAAGATCGGCGCCCTGGCCGTGACGCCCGACGGGCCGCGCGGCCCGGCCAATACCATGGCCGAAGGCCTGCCCCTGATGGCGAAACTGTCGAAGGCGCCGGCCCTGTTCATCGGCCTGTCGTGCAATCCGGCGATCCGCCTGAACAGCTGGGACCGCGCCGTCCTGCCCCTGCCCTTCGGCAAGGGCGCGATCGTCTGGGACCGCGCCGAATTCCCCGAGGGCGGCGACATGACCGGCGTCATCGAGGACTGGACGGCCCGCATGAACGCGGTCGAGGCGCGGGCTGACGCGATCACGGGGCTGAAGCCGTGACGCCCCTGCCGCTGCTAGCCTATCGACTGCTGACCCGCGCGCTGGAGCCGCTCGCCCCGCGCCTGCTGGACGCCCGCGCGCACAGGGGCAAGGAAGACCCCGCGCGCGTCGACGAGCGGCTGGGCTTCACCCGCGCCGAACGACCCGCCGGCGATCTGGTCTGGCTGCACGGCGTCAGCGTGGGCGAAACCCTGTCGCTGCTGCCCCTGGTCGAACGGTTCGTGAAGACCCGGCCGGACCTGACGGTGCTGGTGACATCGGGCACCGTGACCTCGGCCCGGATTCTGGCCGAACGGCTGCCCAAGGGCGTCATCCACCAGTATGCGCCGGTCGACGGGCCCGGCGTCGTGGCGCGATTTCTGGATCATTGGCGGCCCAGCCTGGCGATCTTCGTCGAGAGCGAACTGTGGCCGAACATGCTGCTGGAGGCGCATCGGCGCGGCGTCGAACTGGCGCTGGTCAGCGCACGGATCACCGAAAAGACGGTCGAGGGCTGGGCGCGGTTTCCGGCCTCGGCGCGGGCGCTGACCGGGGTCTTCGACCTGGTCCTGCCCCAGGATCAGGCGTCGGGTGAGCGATTGGAGCGCCTGGGCGCGCGGATCGACGGCCTGGTCAATCTGAAGCTGGCGGGCGACGCCCTGCCCCATGACGCCGCCGCATTCAGCCGCCTGAGCGCCGCCATCGGGGACCGGCCGGTGGTCGTCGCCGCCAGCACCCATGAAGGCGAAGAGATCGCCATTGTCCGCGCCCTGGATAAGCTGGCGGACCGCGCCTGCCTGATCCTGGCGCCGCGCCATCCGGAACGGGGACCGCATATCGCCACAGCCCTGCAGCGAGAGGGCGTGGCCTTCGCCATGCGGTCGCGGGGCGAGACCATCGGTCGAGACACCGACGTCTATCTGGCCGACACCCTGAACGAGATGGGGCTGTTCCTGCGGTTGGCGGATGTGGTGGTGATGGGCGGATCTTTCGCCCCTGCCCTGGGCCTGCCTGCGGTGGGCGGGCACAATCCGTTGGAGCCGGCGCGGCTGGCGCGGCCGACCATCACCGGACCCGACGCCTCCAACTGGGCCACCGTGACCTCGGCCCTGGCCCAGGCCGGAGGGTTGGTCCTGGTTCAGGCGCCCTGGGACCTGCCCGGCGCGGTCGAGCCCTTGCTGGCCGATCCTGCGGCGGCCAAGGCCATGGGCGAGCGCGCCCGGCGCGCCGCCGCCGAAGCGGGCGGCGGATTGGACCGGTTGTGGGCCTTCCTGTCGCCGCTGACGCCGCTGACGCCGAAGACGGCGACCAGGACGGGGTCGGGCCGATGAAGCTGAACACCCCCCGCTGGTGGTATGTCCGCGACCGCAGCCACGCCCGGCTGACCCGCACCCTGCTGAAGCCCCTGGGCTGGATCTGGGCCGACGTCACGGCGCGGCGGATCGCGCGGGCGGTCCCGGTCGATCCCGGCTGTGCGGTGATTTCGGTCGGCAATCTGACGGTGGGCGGATCGGGCAAGACGCCGGTGGCGCGCGAGGTGTTGCGACTGCTGCGGACGGCAGGCGTAGAGGCCCAGGCCCTGTCGCGCGGCTACGGCGGGCGGCTGGAGGGGCCGGTGCGCGTCGATCTGCAGATCCATACCGCCGAGGACGTCGGCGACGAGCCCCTGATGCTGGCGCAAGCCTCGCCCGCCTGGATCGCGCGGGATCGGGTCGCGGGCGCGCGGGCGGCGGCGGCCGAGGGCGCGCAGGTGCTGGTGCTGGACGACGGCCATCAGAACCCCGCCTTGAAGAAGACGGTCAGCCTGATCGTCGTGGACGGCGAGACGCGCGATGACGAATGGCCGTTCGGCGACGGCTCGGTGTTTCCATCCGGCCCGATGCGCGAGCCCCTGGCGGCGGGACTGGCGCGCGCCGACGCCGTGGTGGTGATGCTGCCTACCGATGTCGAGACGGCCGATCCCGACCTGCTTGCCGCCTTCGGCGCCCTGCCCGTCTTCCTGTGCCGCCTGACGCCCGAAGGTCCGCCGCCGGCCGGGCCGCAGGTCGGCTTCGCCGGCATCGCCAAGCCCTGGAAGGTCGAGCGGTCGCTGAAGGCGGCGGGCTGCGACCTGGCGGACTTCGTCCCCTTCCCGGATCATGCGGCCTATAGACCCGAGGACATGGCCTTCCTGCGGGCGCGGGCGGCGGTGTTCCAGGCCGGTCTGGTCACGACGGAAAAGGACTGGGTCCGGCTGACGCCCGACCAGCGGGCCGATGTGACGGCCTGGCCGGTGGTCGCCCGCTTCGAGGATCAGGCTGGGTTCGCCGCCTTCCTGAACGCGCGGCTTCAGTCGGCGCGATAGACCGCGCCGCCCTTCATCACGAACTTCATCCGCTCCAGTTCGGTCACGTCCGTCAGCGGATCGCCCGACACCGCGACGATGTCGGCCGGCATGCCGGGCGCGATCTTTCCGGCCTCGCTGGAAATCCGCAGATGTTCGGCGGCCCCGACGGTGGCCGCCTGGATCGCCTCCAGGGGCGTCAGGCCGGCGCGGACCAGAAGCGCGAACTCCTGAGCATTGTCGCCATGGGCCGAGACGCCGCTGTCCGTGCCGAAGGCGATCTTCACCCCGCCCTCATGCGCGCGGCGCGCCATGTCCAGCATCTTTGGCCCCGCCTCCAGCGCCTTGGCGGTCTGGGCCGGTGTGAAGAAGTTGTTGGGGCCCGAGGCGATGCGGGCGACGAAATCGCCGGCCAACAGCGTGGGCACCAGCCAGGCGCCGTTGGCCTTGAACAGGCGGATCGACTGGTCGTCCAGATAGGTGCCGTGTTCGATGGAGTCGCCGCCCGCGCGCAGGAAGGCGTTGATCCCGTCCACGCCGTGGGCATGGGCCGTGACCTGGCGGCCCATGCGGTGGGCGCTGTCGACGATGGCGGTCAGTTCGGGGTCGCTGAACTGCTGGCCCAGACCCGCGGCGGTGTTGGACAGGACTCCGCCCGTGGCCGTGATCTTGATGATGTCGGCGCCGGCCCGGACCTGGGTGCGGACGGCGCGCATGCAGTTGTCCGCCCCCGAACAGATGCTCTCGGACGACAGCAGATGCATGACGTCGTCGCGATAGCCGTTGATGTCGCCATGGCCGCCGTGGATGGAGACCGAGGATCCGGCTGCGATGATGCGCGGTCCCGGCACGTCGCCGTTCCGCACTGCGTTTCTCAGGGCGAAGATCGCCTGATTGCCGGCGCCCAGGTCTGCGACGGTGGTGAAGCCCGCCATCAGGGTGCGGCGGGCGTAGCGGGCGCCCACCATGGCCTGATCCGCGTCGGACAGGGTGACCTCTTCCAGACGGGAATTGGGGTTCTGCTGGCCCGTCAGATGGACGTGGCTGTCGATCAGTCCCGGCAGGACGAAGGCGGTCCGCAGGTCGATGACCTGCCCTTGCGCCGGGTCGCCGACGAAGCCGTCACGCACCTCGACGACCTGGTTCCCTCTGATCACGAGAGTTTTACCGCGCTGCACAACGCCGTTCGACGGGTCGGCCAGCAATCGCCCGGCCTCGACGAACATCGTCGTCGGCTCTGGAGAAACCCCAACCCCTGCGGGGCTTTGCTGCGCCGCCGCGCCTGTGGCCAACGCCCCCCATGCCGCCATCGCCAGACCGAAACGCTTCATCGATTTCTCCCCCAAACAGGGGCGCCGCAAAATCGCCCCACAAGGCCAAGGTTGCTTCGCCCGTAACCATTTGAAACAAACACGCCTGAAGACCAACCGCAACGAGGGCGTCGCATGCGGCTATCGAGACGAGGGCTTATTCTGGGCGGATCGGCCATGTTGGCGGGTTGCGCCAGCGCGAGCGCCAAGGCCCCGCTCACCACCGCCGCGACAGTCGCGCCGGTCGTCCCCCCTGCGGCGCCGATCCAGACCGTAAGCGTGACGCCTCCGCCGCTGGATCCGCGGGGTCATGTCCGCAAGGAACTGATGGAACGCGCCATGACGGCGTTGGACGTCCACCACCACAAGATCCCGCTTCGCGACCGCATGTATCTGGTCGATTTCCAGAAATTCTCGGGCGAAGAGCGGCTGTACGAGGTCGATCTGGTCGCCGGCGAGGTCAAGGTCCTGCGCACCTGCCACGGTCGCGGTTCCGACCCCAGCCACTCAGGTTACGCCCAGCGCTTCTCCAATACGCCGGATTCCAACATGTCCTCGGTCGGCGCCTACGCCACGGCCGGCGCCAGCTGGGGGTCGCAACAGGGGCCGAACGTCCTGCTGGACGGACTTGAATATTCAAACGACAAGGCCCGCGAGCGGGCCATCATCATCCACGGCGCCGACTACGCCGACCCGGACTTCCTGGCGCGCGAAGGCAAGCTGGGTCGCAGCTACGGCTGTTTCTCGGTCGCCCACACCGATCTGCCCGAACTGCGCGAACGCATGGGCGAAGGCCGGCTGCTGTTCGCCTGGGCGTAGGGCTCAGCCCCGGTCCAGGGCCCGCCAGCCGATATCGGAGCGGTTGAAGCCGCCGGGCCAGTCGATCTTCCGGATGGCGGCATAGGCGCGTTCGCGGGCCTGGGCGATGTCGTCGCCCTCGGCGCAGACGTTCAGGACGCGGCCGCCAGCGGCGCACAGCAGGCCGTCGTCGCGGCGTCGGGTCCCGGCGTGGAAGACCTGGACGTGGGGGCCGAAGTCCTGATCGACGCCGCGGATGATCGAGCCTTCCAGCGGGCTGTCGGGATAGCCCTTGGCCGCCATGACCACGCAGATCACCGTCTGGGGCTTGAAGGCCGGGGACGGCAGGCCGGAGACGTCGCCCCGCGCGCAGCCCAGCAGATAGGGGACGATGTCCCCGGCCATCCGCATCATCAACACCTGGCATTCGGGATCGCCGAAGCGGGCGTTGAACTCGACCACCTTGGGACCGTCGGCGGTGGCCATCAGGCCGGCGTAGAGGACGCCACGATAGGGCGCGCCCTCCTCGGCCATTTTGCGGATGGTGGGTTGGACGATCCGTTCGTCGGCCTGCTGCACCAGGTCGGCGGTGAAGACCGGGGCCGGAGAATAGGCGCCCATGCCGCCGGTATTGGGGCCGGTGTCGCCGTCGAAGGCGCGCTTGTGGTCCTGGGCGCCGCCGAACAAGACGGCGCGCTGGCCGTCGCACAGGGCGAACAGCGAGCCCTCCTCCCCGTCCATGAACTCCTCGATCACGACGCGAGCGCCGGCGGCGCCGAAACGGCCGCCCAGCATGCGTTCGATCTCGGCCTCGGCGTCGGGACGGTCGGGGCTGATGGCCACGCCCTTGCCGGCGGCCAGACCGTCGGCCTTGATGACATAGGGAGGCTTGAACACGTCCAGGGCGGCCTTGGCGTCCTTGACCGTGTCATAGACGCCGTAGCCGGCGGTGGGGATTTCGTGGCGTTCCAGGAAGGCCTTGGAGAAGGCCTTGGACACCTCCAGCTGGGCCGCCTTGGCGGTGGGGCCGAAACAGGGGATGCCGGCCGAGGCCAGACGGTCGGCGAGACCGGCGGCCAGGGCCACTTCAGGCCCGACCACGACCAGGTCCGCCTTGATCTCGCGGGCCAGGGCGGCGAGCCCCTCGGCGTCGTCAGCCTTGACCGGACGAAGCTCGCACAGTTTCTCGATGCCGGGATTGCCGGGGGCGGCGACGAGGCGGGTGACCAGTGGCGACTGGGCGATCTTCCAGGCCAGGGCGTGTTCGCGCCCGCCCGATCCGACGAGAAGAATAATCATGAAGTCGGCAATGACGGGCCTGCGTCGGACGGTCAAGCGTCCGACGGGCTGAAGCGTCAGAACAGGGCGGAAAGGACGTAGACGACCAGGCCGATCAGGGCGATCCCGCCGATGATCAGCCAGGGGCTCATGGCCCCGCCGGCGCCGCTGCGACGCATCAGGCCGCGTTCGCGTGGATCGCGGTCGTCCGGATCGGTTCCTCGGGGGTCGGCGGCCATGAAAGGCGAACGGCGCGGCGTCGATCCTGTTCCCGCAAGAGGCGACGCAGGCTAGGATGGCCCGATGAGCGACGACTCCTATGTGTTCGAGGGCCCGGCCGAGGCCGCCGCCCCGCGCGACAACAATCCCCCCCTGTCGATCTCCGAACTGTCCTTCGCCCTGAAGCGGACGCTGGAGGAACGATTCGGCCATGTGCGGCTGAGGGGCGAGGTGTCCAAGGTCAATCGTCACGCGTCGGGCCACATCTATCTAACCCTGAAGGACGACAAGTCGGCCATCGACGGGGTGATCTGGAAGGGATCGGTGCGCGGCCTGGGCGTCCAGCCGGAGGCGGGGCTGGAGGTCATCGTCACCGGCAAGATCACCTCGTATCCGGCGCGGTCGTCGTACCAGATCGTGATCGAGAGCATGGAGGCGGCCGGGGCCGGCGCCCTGCTGGCCCAGCTGGAGCGGCTGAAGGTCCGCTTACGCGAGGAAGGCCTGTTCGAGCCGGGGCGCAAGAAGCCCCTGCCCCAGTTTCCCCGCACCATCGGTGTGATCACCAGCCCTACGGGTGCGGTGATCCGGGACGTCCTGCACCGGATCGCCGAACGCTGGCCCTGCCGAGTCATCGTCTGGCCCGTCGTGGTCCAGGGCGAGGCGGCGTGCGGCCAGGTGTCGAACGCCATTCGCGGCTTTGACGCGATGACTGTCGATGGGCCAATCCCCCGCCCCGACCTGTTGATCGTGGCCCGTGGGGGCGGCTCGGTCGAGGACCTGTGGTGCTTCAACGACGAGGCCCTGGCGCGCACGGTGGCGGCGGCGCGGATCCCGATCATCTCGGCCGTGGGGCATGAGACGGACACCACCCTGATCGACTTCGTCTCGGACCGACGCGCGCCGACGCCGACGGGGGCGGCCGAGATCGCGACGCCGGTGCTGGCGGACCTGAGGTATGCGGTCGCCGACCTGGACCGGCGCATGGTCCTGGCGGGGGGGCGGCTGATCGAGGATCGGCGCACCCGGCTGAGGGCTGTGGCGCGCGGATTGCCGGCGCGGCCGGAAGACCTGCTGGCCCTGGCGCAGCAGCGGCTGGACCATGTGTCGAGCCGGCTGGGATCGGGGCTGCAACGCAATGTCTCGGTCCACGAACGGCGGCTGGCCGGCGTCGGCGGACGACTGGGGCGCGGGCTGCTGGACCGGGCGCTGGAGCGTCGGGGCGACCGACTGTCCGCCATCGCAGCCCGGTTCAAGCCCACGGTCGAGCGGCGGCTGACCCGCGACCAGGACCGGTTGAACGCCCTGTCGCGGGCGCTGGCGACGCTGGATCCCGGCCGGCCCAAGCCCGGATTCGCCCGGGTCGAGAACGCCAAGGGCGACTGGATCACGGCGGCGGCGGGACTGGAGCCCGGCCAGGCGGTGCGGCTGGTGTTCGGCGACGGCGCGCGGGGCGCGACCATCGACGGGGGGGATGGACGGGTCGCGTCGCCCCCTCCGCCCAAGCCCGCGCCAAGGCCCAAACCGCCGACGCCAAGCCAGGGCGACCTGTTCTGAATCCGTTGGCGCTTGTCGTAAAAACAGGGTGACAAAGCGCCAACCTGCCAATCGGCGCTTGGCGCGAAAACAGGGTGACAGGGCGCCAATCGTGCCAAGCCTAGGGCCCGGCATGTTCTCTGACGGCACGGTTTCGACATCAATGAGCGGCGGCCGGATCATGGCTCCATTCTAACCGGTCCTCATCTCAGGCGAGTTGATCGTCGTTTTCGCCCGGCAAACGCCGATGGCCGCACGAATCGTCCTGCGCGCCATTTTTCTTTTCTGACCGTGAATTCGCCGACGTGAAGTTCGGGCCTCAGTGGTTTTCCGCTTCGCCCCGGCGCCGCTTCCTGCTAACCGCCGCCGCATGAAGATCACTCGCATCGCCCTGGCCGCCTACGGCATCGCCGTTCTGATCATCGTTCTGGACCAGCTGACCAAGGCCTGGATTCTTAGCCTGCCGGACGTGGCCTCGGTCAGCCAGATCCCCGTCGGCTATGTGTTCGCCGAGGTGATTCCGCCGATCCTGCGCTTCACCTTCGTGCAGAACACCGGGGTCAGCTTCGGCCTGTTCGGCGGGGGCGAGGCGCGTTGGGGGCTGACGATCTTCTCGGTCATCGTCTCGGCCGGCCTGGCCTGGTGGGCGACCCAGTCGGATCGGCGCCTGCTGATCACCGCAATAGGTTTCGTCATGGGCGGGGCCCTGGGCAATGTGATCGACCGGATCCGGTTCGGCTATGTCGTCGACTTCATCGACGTGTCGGGCACGGGCGTCTTCCCCTGGGTGTTCAACATCGCCGACAGCGCCATCACCATCGGCGTCGTTCTGCTGATTCTGGACAGCTTCCTGTCCGACCGAGCCGCGAAAGCCTGAGCCCGGCTTTCGTCCGATCCAGAGCCTGATTCACGGCCTCGGCGGGATCGCCGTCTCCGCCGATCAGGCTCGAAGGTTGGCGCGGCCCCCGAAAAGTCGTAATCACCCCCTCTTCACTATGCCAAGAGCGCCCGTAGAGGCGTTTCGAGCATCAGCCGATCAGAGCCTGAACCCATGCGTATTCGCAGCGTCGCCGTACTGACCCTCGCCGCCACCGCCGCGCTCGCCGTTTCGGCCTGCGGCAGCATCAAGCAAGGCATCGGCCTGACCAAGGTCGTGCCGGACGAGTTCGTGACCGTCTCCACCGCCCCGCTCAGCGTCCCGCCCGAGTACGGCCTTCGCCCGCCCGCACCCGGCCAGCCGCGTCCGCAGGAACTCGCGCCTGAAAGCGCCGCCCGTCAGATTCTGCTGGGTCAGCGCCAGGCCGTCACCCGCACCCCGGGCGAGCAGGTTCTGGTCGCCCAGGCCGGCGCCGACCAGGCCGATCCCCTGGCCCGTTACGTCGTCGACGACGAGTTCGGCGACATCGCACATAAGGACGAAAGCTTCGCCAACCGCCTGATGTTCTGGCGCAAGGATGACGCATCGACCCAGGCGCCGACCGTTCGCCAGACCTCGGAAGGTCAGACGACGATCGACGCCACGACCGAGGCCGCGCGTCTTCAGGCCCTGACCGGCGGCCAACAGGCCATCACCATCACCCCGCGTCGCAGCGGCGGCTTCAAGCTGCCCGGTCTCTAAGACCTCTTCGCCTCTTTTCTAAGGACGCCTGCCACGGCGTTGGTCCTCTCGCTGTCGGAAGATAACTGATGCGTCGCGTGCTCTCCGCCCTGGCCGCCGTCTCCATTGCGGCCGCTGTCCTGCCCGTCGCCGCCGAGGCGCAGACCTCGCAGCGCCAGCGTGATCGCGGTTCCAGCGGCCAGCAGGCCGATGGGTCTGAAAATGCGCCCTCCAGCCGCGCGCCGCGCATCGCGCCCCTGCGCCGTCGCGCCAACGCCGGCCCCTGCCCCTTTGTGAAGGTGCTGTACGACGCCGCCCGCTACGTCGAGCTGGAAGGCGGCCGCGCGGCCGTTTCCAACGTCGGCTACACCGGCGAGATCGAAGGCGTGTCCGCCGACTGCGAATACCGCGAGGCCGATCCGATCCGCCTGGATATGGACATCCTGTTCGAGCTGGGCCGTGGCGAAAAGGCGGCGGGCGACCAGAAGACCTATCGCTACTGGGTCGCCGTGACCGAGCGCAACAACGCCATCCTGGCCAAGGAATATTTCGACCTGCCGGTGGATTTCGACGGCCAACGCACCGCCTCGGTTCATGAACAGCGGACCATCGTGATCCCCCGCGCGGGTATCGACACCAGCGGCGGCAATTTCGAAGTCCTGATCGGCTTCGACGTCACGCCGGAAATGGCCGAGTTCAACCGCTCGGGCAGCCGCTTCCGCGTCAACGCCGGCGTGCCGGCCCAAGCCTCTGCGCCGAACCAATAATGGCTGATCTGAAGACCGTCCTCAGCGAAGCGGTCGCCGCCGCCTTCGCCGCCGAAGGCGTGGATGCGGCCCTGGCTCGCGTCACCCCATCCGACCGCCCCGACCTGGCCGACTTCCAGTCGAACGGCGCCCTGGCCGCCGCCAAGGCGCTGAAGGCCAACCCGCGCGAACTGGCGAGCAGGATCGCCGAACGCCTGACCGCCGATCCTCATTTCGCCTCGGTCGAGGTGGCGGGACCGGGCTTCATCAATCTGAAGCTGGCCGATGCGCTGCTGGCCGAACGCGCCGCAGAGGTGGCCGCCGACGCCGAGCATGCGGGCGCCGCCGTGGTGGCCGATCCGCGCAAGGTGGTCATCGACTACGGCGGTCCAAACGTGGCCAAGCCGATGCACGTCGGCCATCTGCGCAGCGCCATCATCGGCGAGAGCCTGAAGCGGTTGTTCCGGTTCAGAGGCGACCACGTCACCGGCGACGCCCATTTCGGCGACTGGGGCTTCCAGATGGGGCTGCTGATCGTCGCCTGTGGCGATGAAGGCCTGGCGGAAGGCTTCCTGGTCGAGGGCGACGGCCCCTTCCCGGCCGACAGCCCCGTGACTCTGGCCGATCTGGACCGGCTGTATCCGCTGGCGGCCGGCAAGGCCAAGGAAGACCCGACCTTCCGCGACCGCGCGCGCAAGGCGACGGCGGAGCTGCAGAACGGACGTCCCGGCTATCGCGCGCTGTGGCGGCATTTCGTGGCGGTCAGCCGCGAGGCGCTGAAGCGCGAATACGGCGACCTGTCGGTCGATTTCGACCTGTGGAACGGCGAGAGCGACGCCGATCCGCAGATGCCGGAAATGCTGGCGCATCTGAAGGCGACTGGTCTGCTGGTCGAGGACGACGGCGCCCAGGTGGTGCATGTCGCCAAGCCGGGTGAGACCCGCAAGAAGAAGCTGGCCGACGGTTCGGTGATCGAGGCCCCCTCGCCCCCGCCCCTGCTGGTGATCAGCTCGGAGGGCTCGGCCATGTACGGCACGACCGACCTGGCCACGATCCTGGACCGCAAGAAGGCCCTGGCGCCGGACCTGGCCCTGTATGTGGTCGACGAACGCCAGGCCGAGCATTTCGAACAGGTGTTCCGCGCCGCCTATCTGGCCGGATACGCCGCCGAAGGGGCGCTGGAGCATCTGGGCTTCGGCACCATGAACGGCCAGGACGGCAAGCCGTTCAAGACCCGGGCCGGCGGGGTGTTGAAGCTGCGCGACCTGATCGATCAGGCGACGGACAAGGCGCGCGAGCGGCTGAAGGAAGCCAAGCTGGGCGACGACCTTTCGCCGGAAGAATTCGAAGCCATCGCGCACAAGGTGGCCATCGCCGCCCTGAAGTTCGCCGATCTTTCGAACGCCCGCACCACCAGCTACGTCTTCGACCTGGACCGGTTCATGAGCTTCGAGGGCAAGACCGGCCCGTATCTGCTGTACCAGTCGGTGCGGATCAAATCCCTGCTGCGCAAGGCCGCCGAACAGGGCGCGACGCCCGGCGCCATCGTCATCGCCGAGCAGGCGGAACGCGATCTGGCCCTGACGCTGGACGCCTTCTCGACCGCCGTGTCGGACGCCTATGACAAGCGGATGCCGCATCTGGTGGCCGAGCACGCCTATCGGGTGGCCCAGTCCTTCTCGAAATTCTACGCCGCCTGCCCGGTGCTGGTCGCGCCGGACGAGGCGACGCGCGCCTCGCGCCTGGCCCTGTCGGCCGCGGCCCTGCGTCAGCTCGAGACGGCCCTGACCCTGCTGGGGATCGAGACGCCCGAACGGATGTGACCGCCGTTCTGTGACCTGAAAGACGCGGACTCCGCTGCGCTCCTCTGATTAACCTTTACGGGGGACAGGGGGCGGACGACGGATGGGGAAACCCTACGGTCAGCATCACGGGCGCATTCGCATGGCCGATGGGGCCATTCGTGGTTTCGGTCCCGGCGATTTCACGCCGCCGTTCCTGAAACGCCGCGCCGTCCTCTATGTCGACGGCTATAACCTGTTTCACGCCCTGCTGGACCAGAAGCGGCGCGAATGGCTGTGGCTGGATCTGCGGGCCCTGGGGCGGGGGCTGATCGATCCGATGGAGCGGCTGACTGGCGTCGTCTGGGTCAGCGCACACAAGCCCCAGGCCCGGGCGCGGATGGAGGCGCAGTTCCGCTATGAGACGGCGCTGAGAGCCCGGCGCGTGCGCTGTCTGATGGGCCATTTCGTCGTCCACGGCGAACATTGCCGCGCCTGTGGCCACGGCTGGAGTTCGGCGACGGAGAAGCAGAGCGACGTCAACCTGGCCCTGGCGGTGGCGGACGATGTGGCGGCGAACCGGGTCGATAGCGTCTATCTGCTGACCACCGACGGGGACCATGCGGCCACGGTGCGGTTCGTGCGCGAGGCCTATCCGGACAAGCGGATCGTCAGCGTCGCCCCACCCGGCCGGCTTCACAACCGCCAGATCGCCAACTGGACCGACGAACTGGTCGGGATCGGCTCCAATCTGCTGGCCCAGTCGATGCTGCCCGACCGACTGAAGACGGCCAAGGGCTGGATCGAACGGCCCGAGGCCTGGAGCGCCCGGCCCAGCCTGCCTCCGCCGCCCGATCCACCGCCGACCGACGACGCAGGGAAGACCAAGGCTGGACATCTGCGGCTGGTGGTGTCGAACGCCTAGTGGCGACGAGGGCCTCATGCTATATGTGCTAGCACAAGGAGCGACCATGCCCGTCAACCTCCACGTCCGCAACATCGACGATGACATCGCCATCGCCCTGAAGAAGCGCGCCCAGGAAAACAATCGCTCGGCCGAGGCGGAGCATCGCGAGATCCTTCGCAAGGCTTTGACGCCTCGTATCGACGCGGAGTGGGAGCGCCGCGCCGCCGCCCTTCGCGACGCCACCAAGGGAAAGCTCAGCACGCCCTCCGAAATCCTGATCCGCGAAGATCGGGATTCTCGTTGATCGTCGTGGACGCGAGCGTGGCGATCAAGGTCGCGCTCTATGAACCCGACAGCCCCATCGCCGTCGCCGCCCTGCGCGCTCAGCCCTGGTCGGCGCCTGATCTGATCCTGTCGGAATGCGCCAACATCATCTGGAAGCGCTGTCGGATGGGCGACATCACTCGCGATCAGGCGATGCAGGCGGTCACACTGATCGAAACCATGAACCTGGATGTAGAGCCCGGTCGCAGGCTGATCGAACGAGCGGTGGAATTGGCGATCGCGCTGGACCATCCGGCCTATGACTGCTTCTACATCGCCCACGCCGAACAGTTGGGCGCGCCCCTTCTGACGGCGGACAAGAAACTCATCGCCAAGACGCGGGCGTCCGACGCGACAAACATCGAGATCATGGGTCTGGATGACTATGCACGAAAGAATGACCTATGAATCTGGCACCTGACACCGACCTCGACGCCTATATCGCCGGCCTGCCCAAGGCGGAGCTGCACCTGCACATCGAAGGCTCGCTGGAGCCGGAGCTGATGTTCGAACTGGCGCAGCGCAACGGGGTGTCCATCCCCTATGACAGCGTCGAGGCGGTGCGGGCGGCCTATGATTTCTCGAACCTGCAGGACTTCCTGGACATCTACTACGCCGGGGCGGCCGTGCTGCTGACGCGCAAGGATTTCGAGGATCTGGCCTTCGCCTATTTCCAGCGGGCGGCCGCCGATAATGTGCGCCACGCCGAGATCTTCTTCGATCCCCAGACCCATACCGACCGGGGCGTGGCCTTCGGCGTGGTGGTGGAGGGGCTGATCGCGGGGATGGACCGGGCCAAGGCGGAACTGGGCGTCAGTTCGGGGCTGATCCTCAGCTTCCTGCGCCACCTGACCGAGGAGGAGGCGTTCGCGACCCTGGAGGCGGCCAAGCCCTATCTGCATCATTTCATCGGGGTGGGGCTGGATTCGTCGGAGGTCGGTCATCCGCCTTCCAAGTTCCAGCGCGTCTTCGCCGCCGCGCGTGAGCTGGGCCTGAAACTGTGCGCCCACGCCGGGGAGGAAGGCCCGCCGGCCTATGTCCACGAGGCGCTGGACCTGCTGCACATCGACCGGATGGACCACGGCAATCGCTCAATGGAGGACGAAGCCCTGGTGGAGCGACTGGCGCGCGAGCAGATGACCCTGACCGTCTGCCCCCTGTCGAACCTGAAACTGTGCGTGGTGAATGACCTGAAGGACCACCCCGTGCCGGAGATGCTGCGTCGGGGCCTGCACGTCACCCTGAACTCGGACGACCCGTCCTATTTCGGGGGGTATGTGAACGACAACTACAGCCGGTTGGCGGCGGCGGTGGGGCTGACGCGGGATCAGGTGACGCTGTTGGCGCAGAACAGTTTCGAGGGGTCGTTCCTGGGCGAGACTGAAAAGGCGGCGTTCCTGGCTGAGGTGGATGCCTACGCGGCGGTCTGACGCCATCCCATCCCCCACCCGTCATCCTCGGCCTTGTGCCGAGGATGACGGATCAAAGAGTGCGCCAAACATCACTTTATCTTCCCGACGCTAAATGTTCCTGATATGTTCCGTTTATGGAACAGGCGAACGAAGACAGCGCGGGCCTACGCTGGCTGTTCGTCGATCTGAACGCTTTCTTCGCCAGCGTCGAGCAGCAGATGAACCCGGACTGGCAGGGCAGACCTGTCATCGTCCGGCCAGCGATGAGCGAATACACCGGGGCCATCGCCGCCAGCTATGAAAGCAAGGCCTGGGGCGTCCACACGGGGATGCGGGTGTCAGAGGCGCGCAAACTGTGCCCCGGCCTGATCGTCGCCGAGGCGCGGCCGGACCTCTATGTCGCGGTCCACAAGAAGATCATGGCCGAGATCGACCGCCACGTGCCTGTGTGGAAGGTCGGCTCCATCGACGAATGTTCGTGCGAACTGCTCGGCCCCGAACGGCAGGAGGCGAACGCCGTCGCCCTGGCTCGACGGATTCAGGCCGGCATCCTGGAGAATGTCGGCGACTGTCTGCGCTCGTCCATCGGGCTGGCCCCGTCGCGGTTCCTGGCCAAGACCGCCTGCGGCATGAAGAAGCCGGCCGGGTTGACCATCCTGAGAGCGAACGAACTGCCCGGCCCGCTGCTGGACCTGCCGCTGTCGAAATATCCCGGCATAGGCCCGCGGATGCGACTGCGGCTGGAGGCGGCGGGCGTCGCGGACACCGCAGGCCTGTGGACCATGAGCGCCCGGCAGGCGCGCGCGGTCTGGAACAGTATCGAGGGCGAACGCATCTGGCGTGGCCTGCATGGCCTGGACAGCGAGCCGACGCCGGAGAAGCCCCCGGCCTCCATCAGCCACAGCCACGTCCTGGCCCAGGCCATGCGGACCCCGGACAAGGCGCGCGCCGTGGCGCGGCGGCTGGTGGTCAAATGCGGGGCGCGGCTGCGGCGAATGGGCCTGACGGGGGCGAGCCTGACCCTGCATCTGGACATGGGACCGAAGGCGACGCCCAGAAGCGACCGGCGAGGCTGGGAGACGGCGGCTATGAGTTGCCCCGTCGCGCCGACGCAGGACACCTTCGCCCTGCTGACCGCGCTGGATGTCCTGTGGCGCAAGGTCGAGCCTGAGTTGGAGGCCGGACGGCTGAGCTATGTGGGTGTCGGGGTTCACGGGCTGAAATCCCGTGACGCCTTCGAGACGGACCTGTTCGATACCGGGCCGGATCAGGGCGGCGAGGCCCCGTCCCTGCGCCTGTCCCAGGCGCTGGACGCCCTCAATCGCCGCTATGGCAAGGACACCGTCAGCATCGGTCCCAAGGCGGGCCTGCCCGAATTCATCGGCGCCAAGATCGCTTTCACCCGCATTCCGGAGGCGGAGGATTTCTGGGAGTGAGCTGAGATCAACCCAGCAGGGCCGCAGCCTCAATGTCCGACACCCCCAGCGCCCGGAAACTGTCCCGCGCCGCCGCCGCCGTCTCAGGCGCGATCGCGCGGCTGGCGTCGGAGATGACCACGGCCTCGAAGCCTTCGCGCACCGCATCCTCCGCGGTGAAGCGGACGCAGTAGTCGAAGGCCAGGCCCGCGAGGAAGACCCGGGTCACGCCCAGGTCGCGCAGCAGGCCGGCCAGGCCCGTCGGGGTGCGATGGTCGTTCTCGAAGAAGCCGGAATAGGAATCGACCGCCGGGTGGTAGCCTTTGCGGATCACGGCCAGGGCCTTTTGCACCGTGGGTGCCGCGTCGGGATGGAAGTCGGCGCCGGGCGCGCCCTGGATACAGTGATCGGGCCACAGCATCTGGCGGCCGTAGGCGACCTCGATCTCGGTGAAGGGGGCCGCGCCGGGGTGGTTGGAGGCGAAGCTGATCTGGTCCGGCGTGTGCCAGTCCTGGGTCAGGATCACCCGGTCGAACCGGTCCGCCAGCCGGTTGATCAGGGGCATGATCCCCGCCCCGCCCGCGACCGCCAAAGCGCCGCCCTCGCAGAAGTCGTTCTGCGGGTCGATAACCAGGAGAGCGTCGGTCTCGAAAATCTGCATCACATGCCCGCGTAGGCGTCGATCTCGTTGGCCGAACCCAGGGCGACGGGGATGCGCTGGTGCAGATGCTCGGGCTGGATGTCCAGGATGGGCTGCGTCCCGTCCGTCGTCGCCTTGCCCCCGGCCTGTTCGACCAGGAAGGCCATCGGATTGCCTTCGTACATCAGGCGCAGCTTACCGGGTTTGTTCGGCTCGCGCTTGTCCCACGGATACAGGAAGACCCCGCCGCGCATCAGGATGCGGTGGACGTCAGCGACCATGGCCGCTACCCAGCGCATGTTGAAGTTCTTGCCGCGCGGGCCTTCGTCGCCCTTCAGCAGGTCGCCCACATAGGTCTGCACCGGCTCGGACCAGTGGCGCAGGTTTGACATGTTGATGGCGAACTCCTTGGTGTCCGGCGATATGGCGATGTCGTCGTGGGTCAGGATCCAGTCGCCGTCGTTCGACAGGGTGAAGCCCTTCACGCCCGCACCCGTGGTCAGGACCAGCATGGTCTGGGGACCGTACAGGGCATAGAGGGCCGCGACCTGGTTGCGGCCCGGCTGCATGAAGTCGGCCTCGGTCGGCGTCGGCGTGGTGGACTTCAGCACCGAGACGATGGTCCCGACCATGGCGTTGATGTCGATGTTGGACGACCCGTCCAGCGGGTCGAACAGGACCAGATATTGGCCGGTCGAATGGGTCGCCGGCTGGACCTCGTCCATTTCCTCGGAGGCGACGCCGGCGACGGCGGGGCTGGCCAGAAGGGCGTCGGTCAGCATGTCGTTGGTCATGACGTCGAGCTTCTTCTGCTCCTCGTCCTGGACATTGATCTGGCCCGAGGCGCCCAGAGCCCCGGCCAGGGCGCCGCCGGCGACGACCTTGCTGATGTCGGCGCAGGTGGCGGCGACGACGGTCAGCACCGCTTTCAGACCCTCGGGCGCGTCGAGCGCGGCGATATGGGCGTCGAGACGGGTGCGGTCGGCGGTCATGCGGTCGGTCCGGTGCGGCTGAGGCGGTTCCCGTTCTTGGCGGGCCAACGGCGCGAGGGCAAGGGCGACTCAACAACAGGCGATGCGAACGGCGACAATGACGCCGCCGGACGGCCTCCGAAAGCCGCCAACGCTTGACTTGGGCCCGGAGTCGGTGGCTTAGGTCGGATGCTCTCGCGGGAGAGTTCGGGACCGGCAGGCCGGCCCCCGACGCCGAAGGCGCAACCGCCCCGGAAACGCTCAGGCAAACGGACCGCGACAGCATACGGACGCTGGAAAGTCGCCCCCTTCTCGGGATCAGGGCGCGCCGACGGAGCAAGGTGGTCTGACCGCCGGAATCTCTCAGGCTTCAGGACAGCGGGGGCGCGAAGACGGCGGAGCTCCGCCACCAAACGCGACCGTGAAAGCCTGAACCATGACCGACCAAGCCCTGAAGACCACGCCCCTGAACGCCGCGCACCGCGCTCTGGGAGCCCGGATGGTGGGCTTCGGCGGCTATGACATGCCGGTCCAGTATGAGGGCGTCCTGGCCGAGCACCGCTGGACCCGCGAACACGCCGGCCTGTTCGACGTGTCGCACATGGGCCAGTGCAAGATCACCGGCGAGGACGCGACCGCCCAGTTCGAGCGGTTCGTGCCCGGCGACTATGAAATCCTGAAGGCCGGCAAGCAGAAGTATTCGCTGCTGCTGAACAAGGACGGCGGGATCATCGACGATCTGATGGCCGGCCGTCCCGACCATGACGGCCTGTTCGTCGTCGTCAACGCCGGCAACAAGGACGAGGACTTCGCCTTCTGGGAGGCGAATCTTCAAGGCGACGCCAAACTGACGGTGTTGGACCGCGCCCTGATCGCCATCCAGGGACCGGAAGCCGCCGAGGTCATGGCCGCCCACGAGCCGCTCCTGACCGAAATGGGCTTCATGGAATGCGCCCGGCTGATGCTGTTCGGCGTCGACTGCTATGTCTCGCGTTCGGGCTACACCGGCGAGGACGGCTATGAGATCTCGGTGCCTGCGGACCAGGCCGAGCGCGTCTGGAACACCATCCTGGAAGACGCCCGCGTCAAGCCGATCGGCCTGGGCGCCCGCGACAGCCTGCGGCTCGAAGCCGGCCTGCCGCTGCACGGCCATGACATCGACCCGACCACCAGCCCGGTCGAAGGCGCCCTGACCTTCGCCCTGTCCAAGTCGCGCAAGGAGCGCGCGGACTTCAGCGGCGCCGACCGCATCCTGAAGGAACTGGCCGACGGTCCTTCACGCGTCCGCATCGGCCTGATCGTCAAGGAAGGCGCCCCGGCCCGTGAAGGCGCCGAGATCGCCGACGCTGACGGGAACGTCATCGGCAAGGTCACCTCGGGCGGCCCCTCCCCTACGCTGGGCAAGAACATCGCCATGGGCTTCGTGCCGCCGGCGTATGCCGCGCTGGGTACGGAGTTGAAGGTCGTCGTGCGCGGCAAGTCCGCCGCCGCCGAAGTCGTCGCCATGCCCTTCGTGGCGCAACGCTATTACCGCAAACCGAAGACCGTCTGAGGATTAGATCATGAAGTTCACCAAGGATCACGAGTGGGTCAGCCTGGACGGCGACATCGCCACCGTGGGCATCTCGAAGCACGCCGCCGACGCCCTGGGCGACGTGGTGTTCGTGGAAACGCCTGAGGTCGGCAAGACCGTCGCCAAGGGCGCCAGCTTCGCCGTGGTCGAAAGCGTCAAGGCCGCCTCCGACGTCTACGCCCCCGTCTCGGGCGAAGTGGTCGAGGCCAACGACGCCCTGTCGACCGCTCCGGAAACCGTCAACGCCGCCCCGGAAGGCGACGGCTGGTTCGCAAAGATCAAGATGTCCGACGCCTCGGAGCTGGACGCCCTGATGGACCAGGCCGCTTACGACGAGTTCCTGAAGACGCTTTGACTTCATCCGCTCATCCCGGCGAAAGCCGGGACCCAGGTCTTTCGCGAGGCAGGGTGCGTGGGATGAGCGGCTCTTCTTTAGATCGACGCGACCGATCGCCCAAAACACTGGGTCCCGGCTTTCGCCGGGATGAGCGGAATAGAACATGCGCTACCTCCCCCTGACGCCCGACGACCGCACGGCGATGCTCGCCGCCATCGGCGCGAAATCGATCGACGACCTGTTCGTGGACGTGCCCGAGGCGGCGCGACTGGACGGGCCGGTGGACCTGCCCCGCGTGGCCGGCGAGATGGAGGTCGAACGCGCCCTGTCCGCCATGGCCGCCAAGAACGCGACGGCCGGCGCGGTGCCCTTCTTCTGCGGCGCAGGGGCTTACAAGCACCATGTCCCGGCGACGGTGGATCATGTGATCCAGCGGTCCGAGTTTCTGACCAGCTACACCCCCTACCAGCCGGAAATCGCCCAGGGCACCCTGCAGTACCTGTACGAGTTCCAGACCCAGGTCGCGAACCTGACCGGCATGCCGGTGGCCAACGCCAGCCTGTATGACGGCTCGACCGCCATGGCCGAGGGCGTGCTGATGGCGACCCGCGTGACCCGCCGCAACAAGGCGGTGATCTCGGGCGGCGTGCACCCCCACTACGTCAAGGCGACCGAAACCGTGGTCCACGCCGTCGGCGTCGAGACCCAGGTCCTGGCCGCCGCCGTCGACGCCGAGGCCGCCGTGATCGACCAGATCGGTCCCGACACGGCCTGCGTCGTGGTTCAGACCCCGAACGTCTTCGGCACGGCGACGGATGTCACCAAGATCGCCGAGGCCGCCCACGCCGCCGGCGCCCTGTTGATCGTCGTGGTCACCGAGGCGGTGTCGATGGGCCTGCTGAAGTCGCCCGGCGAGATGGGCGCGGACATCGTCGCCGCCGAGGGCCAGTCGATCGGCAACGCCCTGAACTTCGGCGGCCCCTATGTCGGCCTGTTCGCCACGCGCGAGAAGCTGATCCGTCAGATGCCCGGCCGCCTGACCGGCGAGACGGTGGACGCCGACGGCGAGCGCGGCTTCGTCCTGACCCTGTCGACGCGGGAGCAGCATATCCGCCGCGACAAGGCGACGTCGAACATCTGCACCAATTCCGGCCTCTGCACCCTGGCCTTCACCATTCACATGAGCCTGCTGGGCGAGACGGGCCTGCGCAAACTGGCCCTGCTGAACCACGAGAAGGCCGTCGCCACCCGCGACGCCCTGGCCGCCATTCCGGGCGTCGAAATCCTGACCTCGCGCTTCTTCAACGAGTTCGCGGTGCGTCTGCCCAAGAACGCGGCCGAGGTGGTCGATCAACTGGCCGGCCACCACATCCTGGCCGGCGTGCCCTACAGCCGCCTGGCCCCCGCAGCCGGCATGGACGACGTCCTGCTGGTCGCCGCGACCGAGACGACGCTGGATGCCGACATCCAGATCCTCGCCAAGTCGCTCTCCAAAGTCCTCGGCGCGTAAGGGATAACGACCATGAGCACCATGAACACCGTCGGCCGTCCGACCGCTCCGAACGCCGTGACGACCAAGCCCGCCACCCTGACCGGCGGCCGCGGCCTGTTGCAGAACGAAGCCCTGATTTTCGAAGGCGACGGCTGGGGCAAGACCGGCGTCGATCTGGCCGAGCCCAAGACGGACGGCTCTGACCTGGGCGACCTGGTCCGCAAGGATCCGATCGGCCTGCCGGGCCTGTCCGAGCCAGAGGCCATGCGCCACTATGTGCGCCTGAGCCAGAAGAACCACGCCATCGACCTGGCCATCTATCCGCTGGGCTCGTGCACGATGAAGCACAACCCGCGCCTGAACGAGAAGATGGCCCGCCTGCCCGGCTTCTCGGACATCCACCCGCTACAGCCGATCTCGACGGTGCAGGGCGCGCTCGAGCTGATGGACACGCTGGCGCACTGGCTGAAGACCCTGACCGGCATGCCCGCCGTCGCCCTGTCGCCCAAGGCGGGCGCGCACGGCGAGCTGTGCGGCCTGATGGCCATCCGCGCCGCCCACGAGACCTCGGGCCAGCATGAGAAGCGCCGCAAGGTTCTGGTGCCCACCAGCGCCCACGGCACTAACCCGGCCACCGCCGCCTTCGTCGGCTACACCGTCGTCGAGGTCGCCCAGACTGAGGACGGCCGCGTGGACGTCGCCGACCTGGCCGCCAAGCTGGGCGACGACGTCGCCGCCATCATGGTGACCAACCCCAACACCTGCGGCCTGTTCGAGCGCGACATCCTGGAGATCAGCCGCCTGACGCACGCGGCCGGCGCATACTTCTATTGCGACGGCGCCAACTTCAACGCCATCGTCGGCCGGGTTCGTCCGGGCGATCTGGGCGTCGATGCGATGCACATCAACCTGCACAAGACCTTCTCGACGCCGCACGGCGGCGGCGGTCCGGGCGCGGGTCCGGTGGTCCTGTCGGAAGCCCTGGCGCCCTTCGCCCCGGCCCCCTGGGTCGTGCATGATGACAACGGCTATCGCCTGATCGAGCGCGAGGAAGACGAGGCCGAGCAGGCCTTTGGCCGCCTGTGCGCCTTCCAGGGCCAGATGGGCATGTATGTGCGCGCCCTGTCCTACATGATGTCGCATGGCGCCGACGGCCTGCGTCAGGTCGCCGAGGATGCAGTGCTGAACGCCAACTATATCAAGGCCCGGCTGTCGGACCTGATGTCGGCGGCCTTCCCCGATGGCCCCTGCATGCACGAGGCCCTGTTCGACGACGCATGGCTGAAGGGCACGGACATCACCACGCTCGACTTCGCCAAGGCGATGATCGACGAGGGCTTCCACCCGATGACCATGTATTTCCCGCTGGTCGTCCACGGCGCCATGCTGATCGAGCCGACGGAAACCGAGTCCAAGGCCGAACTGGATCGCTTCATCCACGCGATGCGCCTGTTGGCCGAGGCCGCGAAAGCCGGCGACGTCGATCGCTTCAAGGGCGCGCCCTTCCACGCCCCCTTGCGCCGCCTGGACGAAACCCGCGCCGCCCGCTCGCCGGTGCTGCGCTGGACCGCGCCGGCAGGGTCGAACCAGGCGGCGTAAGGGCGACGGATAGGCCCCGTCATCCCAGGGCTTGTCCCTGGGATCCATACTCCCAGCGCCAGACGAAGGCGCATTCTGCGGAAACACCGGGAGTATGGATCCTCGCCGCAAGGGCGAGGATGACGAAGGTTGAAGAGGGGTGACCTCCCCCTATTGTGTCCTGGAGGCAACAGCCAGAAGCCCTTGATCAATCATGACCAAAGCTTCACGCCGTAGACACGGATCGGCCATGGACACACGGTCTTAACGAGCCTGTGGCAGGCTGGCCACGGTCGCTCTTTCCTCTCCCGAGTCGGGATCGGGCGGTCGTGACGATCGTTGTCACAGGACCTCCCTCCTCTCTGTCTGGCGCCGACTTGACCTTCGCAACCGCGATCCGCCTTCCGTCCTACCGCGCGCGCAGCCGTACGCTTCGCGCGCTGAAGCGATGGGCGCTGATGGCGGGCGGGCTGTTCGTGGTGCTTCTGGGAATTCTGATCGCGCCCCTGCCGGGTCCAGGCGGCATTCCCGTCATCGCCGTCGGCCTGATGCTGATCCTGAAGAGCTCCTTCTGGGCCAAGCGGCTGTTCATTCGTGCCCAATACGCCCGGCCCAAATGGGTCTATCCGTTCCGGCGGCTCATGCGCAAAAAGCCGGAGTTCGCTCCTGTCTTCTGGCAGCAGGCCCTGCGCGCCGAGAAGGTCGTGCTTAAGAGACCCCGCCGACGTCTGACGCGGTTGCGGAAGATGCTTCGTCGCTATTTCCGGAAGCTTTTCCGCTAGTTGACAGACCGTCTCGCGGTTGCGTTGTCGCAACTGCTAACCACATCATCGTGAACGCCCTTCTCCCTCTACAGGCGTATTCTGTCTGGGCGTTATCAGAGAACCACCAAATGCGTTGGGAGGCGCTAAGGTCATGATGTCACGCGTACAAAAGGGCATGATCGCGGGCGTCGCCGCGACCGTCGCCGTTTCCTTGCTTGAAATACCCAACCTGTTCCTGAACTGGTTCGACCCGTTCCAGGGGGTCATCGCCACCATGATCGGCATGCCTGGAAACATGGCCGTCGGCTGGGCGATCCACGCCTTCAGCGGCGTCTTCATCCTGGGGCCGTTGTTCGGTCTGATGTGTCCCCGCCTGCCCACCGACACCCCCGAGACCAAGGGCATCGTCTTCGCCGTCGGCGCCTGGGTGGTGATGATGGGGGCCATCCTGATGCTGGGCGATTACCGGACCTTCTCGGCCGCCGCCGGCTTCGGCACCATCGGCTGGCTGCTGATCACCCATGCGGTGTTCGGCATCGTGCTGGGCAATGTCTACGCCCGACTGGTGACACGCGAGAAGCGCCAGGCGGCCCATTTCATGGGCGGCGCCACCGCCCACTGACAGCGGGGCATTAGACACAAGAAAAGGCCCCCAGCGACGCCGGGGGCCTTTTTTCGTTCGGCTAAGCCGGCCGGCCTCAGTTCAGGCGATCGCCGATCTGGGCGATGGCGGCGTCCAGCAGCGGGTCCTTGGCGCCGCCGGCGAGGCGGGCGGCCAGGATCTGTTCCGCGGCCTTGGCGGCCAGGTCGGCGGCGGCCGCCTTGACCTCGGCCGAGGCCTGGGCCTCCGCCTGGGCGATGCGGGTCTCGGCCATCTTCTGGCGACGGGCCAGGGTCTCTTCCAGCTTGGCCTTGGATTCGACTTCCAGACGACGGGCGTCGGCTTCCGCCTGGGCCATCATCTCGGCGGCCTGAGCCTCGGCCTCGGCCTTTTCCTTGCGGATCTGGGCCAGCAGGGCCTCGGCCTCGGCGCGCAGACGGGCGGCCTCGTCCAGGTCGGCCTGGATCTTGGCGCCCTTGGCGTCCAGTTGGGCGGCGGCGATCTTGGGCACGCCGGCGGCGATCAGGATGCCGAAGAAGATCAGCAGGCCGATCCCGACCCAAATCTCCGCATTGGCGAAGCTCCAGATGCCGTGTTCGAAGATCAGGTTCATCAGACGGCTCCCTTGGCCGTAGCCAGCTCGCCCGAGGTGGCGGCCTTGCCGGTCAGGCGCTCGACCATGGCGGCGGCGGCGTCGGAGGCGATCACGGCGACATTGGCCATGGCCGCGTCGCGGGTCTTGCCGATGGCGGTCTCGGCCTCGGCGATGCGGGCGTTGACGACGGCTTCTTCCGCAGCCTGGCGGGCGGCGGCGTCTTCGGTCACGCGGGCCTTGGCGGCGGCGGCCATGGCGCGGGCGTCGGCGCGGGCCTTGGCGACTTCAGCCTGGGCTTGAGCTGCCTGGTCGGCGGCCTCGGCCTGAACCTGACGCGCGGTGGCGACGGCGTTGGAAATCGTATCGGCCCGCTCGTCCATCACCTTGCGAAGGCGCGGCGCGAAGACCTTGGAGACCAGAACATACAGGATGACGAACAGGATCAGCAGATAGCCGATCTGTCCCGCCCAGTGTTCGAACTGGAATTGCGGCAGGCCGCCCGAGCCGTGCTCGGCGGCGGTCGCCGTCTCGGCGTGCAGGTCCGCTTCGACCGAAGCCGGAACCGCATGATTGGTGTGGGTGCTGGCCATGAACCGTCTGCTGCAGGATCAGATGAAACGGCGCGCGGGCGAGCCCCGCGCGCCGGTATCGGCTGATATCAGCCGAAGATCATCAGGATGCCGAGCACGAAGGCCAGGATGCCCAGGGCTTCGGCGAGGGCGGCGCCCACGAACAGGTTGCCGACCTGGCCGGCGGCGGCCGACGGGTTGCGCAGGGCGCCGGCCAGGAACTGACCGAAGATGTTGCCCACGCCCAGGGCCGAACCGATCATGCCCAGGGTTGCGAGACCGGCACCGATGTACTTGGCGGCTTCAGCGTCCATGATTGTATTCCTAGATTTAAGTCGTTGGTGGTTGGGGTGAAGAGACTGGTCCTGCCCTTAGTGGGCGTGATCCAGGTTGACCACATCATTCAGATAGATGCAGGCCAGAACGGCGAAGACGAAGGCCTGAAGGAAGGCCACGAGAAACTCCAGGGCGGTCAGGGCGACGACCATGCCCAGCGACAGGGCCGCGACCGGGAAGGCCAGCAGGCCGACGCCGCCGCCCAGACCCAGCAGGCCCAGGGAGACGACGAAGCCGGCGAAGATCTTCAGCGCCACGTGGCCGCCCAGCATGTTGCCGAACAGACGAAGCGCCAGGGTGACAGGACGCAGCAGGAAGGAGACGAACTCGATCAGACCGACGACCGGACGCAGCGCCAGCGGCGCGCCCATCGGCCAGAACAGCTTGAAGAAGCCCAGGCCATTCTTGGCGAACCCGACCACCAGCACCAGACCGAAAGTGATCAGGGCGAAGGTAACGGTGATGGCCAGCTGCGACGTCGCCGTGAAGGTCAGGAACAGACCCAGGATGTTCATGCCCAGGATCAGCATGAACAGGGTGAAGACGAATGGGAAATACTTGCGGCCTTCATGACCGATGATGGAATCGGCCAGATTGTCGATCAGGCCGAACACGCCCTCGCCTGCGGCCTGCAATCGGCCGGGCACGACCTGGGCGTTCGAGGTCACGGCGGCCAGGAAGCCGACGATCACGACGAAGGCGGCCGTCATGGCGATGTGCGAATTGGTCACGGCCAAATCGACCGTACCCAGAACGGGCAGGGTCACGTCAGGAAGATCGATGACCTTCTGTATCTGAAACTGATGAATCGGATCGGCCATGAAGCCCTATCGTTCCCCGTCTTCGTCGGCCTCGACATAAGGATCGGCCGGAGCCGACGTACCTAACGCCTTGGCCTGCGCCATCAGCCGGTTGGCTGTGCGACGCGCCATGTAAATCGACAAGGCGAAGCCCAACAGGACCCCGCCGATCAAACCCCACGGACGGGTCCCGAAGACCCAGTCCGCGATGAAACCCGCCGCAAGACCCACGAAGACGCCGCCGAGAAGCTCGGCGATGATCTTGTAGGCCTGACCCGACACCTGATGGCCGGTCAGCTCGGCGGATTTCTCCACCGTGGTCCGCGCCTCCAATGCGGATGCGCTGTCTTGGAGGCGTTTGATCGCCTCTTCGCGCGATTCCGACATGGGGGACAGGACCTGTGCTCTCAGCGCTCAAACAATGTGTTTGGGCGGGTCTGAATTCGGCGCGGAAACTAATCGTGAGCGGCCAAGAGGTCAAGGCGTCGTGAACGGAGGTTAAATCTTTGTTCGAACTCGATTTTCGCCGGATAAGGCCTGACCGTGGCGATGCGTCGCTGTTCAAGACCAGGGATTCGGTCGCCCTGCATGGCGATATGTCGCGCGAACGACTAGGTTGCGGCCATGAACATGCACGTCCCCGCCCCCTCGCCCGAACGCCGCCCCATCGCGGTGCGGCTGGCGACGCCGCGCGGTTTCTGCGCCGGGGTGGACCGGGCGATCCAGATCGTCGAGCGCGCGATCAAGAAATACGGCGCGCCCGTCTATGTGCGGCACGAGATCGTGCACAACCGCCATGTCGTCGAGCGGCTGAAGTCCATGGGCGCGATCTTCGTCAAGGAGCTGGACGAATGCCCGGACGACCGGCCGGTCGTCTTCTCGGCGCACGGCGTGCCCAAGTCGGTTCCCGCCAACGCCCAGGCGCGACAACTGCTGTTCCTCGACGCCACCTGCCCCCTGGTGTCCAAGGTCCATGTGGAGGCGGAGCGTCATCATGACGCGGGCCGCCATATCATCCTGATCGGCCACGCCGGCCATCCGGAAGTGATCGGCACCATGGGTCAACTGCCGCCGGGGGCCATCAGCCTGATCGAGACCGAGGCCGACGCCGAATCGTTCGAACGGCCCGGCGACGCCCCCCTGGCCTATGCGACCCAGACCACCCTGTCGGTCGACGACACGGCGGGCATATTGAAGGTGCTGAAGCGGCGCTTCCCCGAACTGCCCGACCCGCACAAGGAAGACATCTGCTACGCCACCACCAACCGCCAGGACGCGGTCAAGGTGCTGGGCGAAGGGTGCGAGCTGGTGCTGGTGGTCGGGTCCAAGAACTCGTCCAACTCGGCCCGGCTGGTCGAGGTGGCGATGCGCGCCGGCGCCCGTGACGCCCGGCTGGTCGACGACGCCTCCCAGGTGGACTGGAGCTGGTTCGACGGGGTCCAGACGGTGGGCGTCACCGCCGGCGCCTCGGCCCCCGAACCGCTGATCGCCGCCCTGGTGGACGCCATCGCGGAACGGTTCGACGCCACCGTCACCGAGGACGGGGGGGCGCGCGAGACAGTGACCTTCAAGCTGCCTCGGCTGCTGACGACCTGACGCCCCTCTATCGATCCCGCCTAGCGTTCCTCGCCGACAAAGTCCTGCGCGAACTCCGGCGCGTCGTTTTCGTTCGTCAGACTGTCCTCGTCGACGTCCGCGCCTCGTCCGGGATCCGGCAGTTCAAAGCCGACGGGCAGCGACAGGTCCAGCAGGCCCGCCGCCTTCATTTCCTGCACGCCCGGCAGGTCGTACAGGGTCGCCAGGCCGAAATGTTCAAGGAACCGATCTGCGGTGGCGTAGGTGACGGGCCGACCCGGCGTCCGTCGGCGCCCGCGCAGACGCACGAACCCCATCTCCAGCAGCAGGTCCAGCGTGCCCTTCGACAGGGTGACGCCGCGCACGCTCTCGATCTCGGCGCGGGTGACGGGCTGGTGATAGGCGATGATGGCCAGGGTCTCCAGCGCGGCCTTGGACAGGCGGCGGGGCTCCTCTCGCTCCTCGGTCATCATGAAGGCCAGATCCGCCGCCGTGCGGAACCGCCAGCGGTCGGCGACGCAGTCCAGCTCCACGCCCCGCCCCTCGTATCGGGCGCGCAGACCCGACAGGGCGCGGGCGACGTCGGCGCCTTCGGGCAGACGGCCGGCGATCTCGGCGGCGCTCAGCGGCCCGGCGGCGGCGAACAACAGCGCCTCGACCCGGCGCTCGATCTCGCCATCGTCGGGTTGGAAGGAGAGATCGCTCACGGCGTCAGCTCCAGCGGATGTCCGCCTCCACGGCGTTTCAGATACAGCTCCGCGAAGGGCGCCGTCTGGCGGATGTCCATGGCCCCCTCCTTCACCAGCTCCAGGCTGGCCGACAGGGTCGAGGCGGTATAGCTGGCCTGGCTGGGGCCGTCCGGGTCTTCGGGATGGGGCGCCACCTGGTCCAGCGGGGTCCAGTCGGCCAGGCGCGGCATGATCTCGCGCAGCCAGTCGCGCGCCGCCTCCAGCGGAAAGGCCTCGACCCGCTGGCCGGGCGAATAGCGCCGCCCCTCCTCGCGGCGGCGCTGGGTCACATAGGCGCTCATCAGGTCATACAGGCTGGCGTCGATCCGGTCGGAGGGGACGATCACCGTCGCCTGGGGATCGCCGCGGGTGAAGACGTCGCGCTTCAGCTGGGGCCGCGCCAAAAGCTGGTCCACCGCCTTGCGCATGGCCTCCAGCTTTTGCAGCCGGAAGGCCAGGGCGGCGGCCATGGCCTCGGCCGGCGGCTCCTCGCCCTTGTCCTTTTCGGTGCGCGGCAACAGCAGGCGAGACTTCAGATAGGCCAGCCAGGACGCCATCACGAGATAGTCCGCCGCCAGGGCGAAATTCCTGCGCCGCGCCTCGTGCACGAAGGCCAGATATTGTTCCGCCAGCCGGGTGATCGACAGTTTCAGCAGATCGACCTTCTGGGTTCGCGCCAGGGCCAGCAGGACGTGCAGCGGCCCCTCGTAGCCGTCCAGATCGACGACGAAGGCCTCGCGCTCCTCGGCCTCGGCGGCGGCGCTGAAATCAAGATTGGGCTGAAAGGCGTCGGTCATCCTTGTCGGCCTACCGCGCTTCGCGCGGCTTGGGGCCGATCGGGTCCAGGCGGCTCATGCCTGCGCCTCGCCCACGTCCGGCCCCTTGGCGGCGTCCGTCTTGCCCGCCATCGCCCGGAAGAAGCGTTCGTGGCCCGCGACCGGATCAAGGGGTTCTGGAACCCGCACGATCCGCGCCATCGCCGCCTCGGCCCGGCGAAGCGCCCCGCCCTTCAGCGGTCCGACTCCCTCGGCGACCTGACGCATCTCATCCATGTCGCCGTTCCAGTGGATCACGACGTCGCATCCCGCCTTAAGCGCCTTGTGCGCCCTCTGGGTCAGACTGCCGGACAGGGCGTTCATCACCAGGTCGTCCGACAGCAGCAGACCGCCGAAGCCAAGACGCTCGCGGATCAGTCGGATCGCTTTCTTGGACTGGGTGGCGGGGCGTTTTGCGTCGATGGCGGTGAAGACGATGTGCGCCGTCATGCCGATCGGCATGTCGGACAGGGCTTTGAACGGCGCGAAATCCCAGGCGTCCAAGGTCTCTAGATCGGCATGGACCGTCGGCAAGTCCTTGTGGGTGTCGGCGAAAGCGCGACCGTGGCCCGGCATGTGTTTGACGCAGGGCAGCACCCCGCCCGCTAGTAATCCTTCCGCCGCCGCGCGACCCAGCAGGGCCACGGTCTGCGGATCGCGGCCATAGGCGCGGTCGCCGATGATGTCGTGGGCGCCTGGCACAGGTACGTCCAGCACCGGCAGCAGATCAATATTGATTCCCACCTCGCGCAGGTCGTGCGCCATCAGCCGCGCACCCAACCGCACCAGTTCTCGGGCGGCGTCGATATCTCCGGCCGCCTCCAGATAGGCGCTCGCGGGGGGGTATTTGGGCCAGTGGGGCGGTCCCATCCTCTGGACCCGCCCGCCCTCCTGATCGATCAGGATGGGCGCGTCGGCGTCGCCGATGGCGGCGCGCAGTTCGTCGGTCAGGGCCCGCACCTGTTCCGGCGTGTCGATATTGCGCCGGAACAGGATGAAGCCCCAGGGCCGCGCCTCGGCGAAGAAGGCGCGTTCGTCGTCGGTCAGCCGGTGGCCCGAACAGCCGTAGATGGCGGCGGAGGTCACCGAACGATGCAATCCCGTCCGGCGGCCTTCAGGGCGTTGCAGAAGGCGACCGCCCGCTCGCGCGACAGGCCCGAGAAGGCGGTGCGGTACAGGGTTGAACCGCTGGACGAGGTGACTTCGGTCACCCGCTTCTGGGCGCCCGAGGCGTACTGGCCGAAGCGACCCGCGACGGCGGCGTATTCGCGGTCGGCGATCTCGGTGGAGGAGAAGGCGCCGATCTGGACCGAGGCGGAACCCGTGGCGGCGCCGGCGGCCGGCGCAGGCGTCGCCGCTGCGGAGGCCGGGGCGGCCGGACGGGGCGCAGGGGCGGCCGGGGTTGCAGCCGGGGCGGCCTTGGCCGGCGGCAAGCCCTGTCCGGTCGGGGCGGCGGCGGGCGGCGCGGCCGGACGCGGCTGGGGCGCCTCGGGCGGCGGGGTGAAGGTGACGGGCGCGTCGGTCGTCTCGGCCTCGTCGCGATAGACCCGCACCCCGTCGGCCGGATCCACCGGCTGGGCGTCCACGGGCGGAGCGGTCTTCATCTCGCCGACGGGCTGGCCCACGGCGGGCGGCGCGTCGGTCGAGGCGCGCATGCCCGAACGATAGAAGAAGATCACGGCGATGATCAGGACCAGCAGGACCACCGCGCTGATGATCAAAGTCACCGGCGGCACCTTGCCCCCGCCCGAGCCGACATTGCGGCCGCTGCGCGGATCATAGGAGTTGCGACGGAAGGGCAGGTCGTCGTCGGTCGGGGGCGTATAGGCGCCCCGGCCCGGTCGGTTTTCGTCATCGAAAGACATGGTCGCACTCCGCCGTGGGTCCGGCGCTGCGAATCGGCGCGCCGAATAATGAGTTTAACGCCCCGCCGCCGTCTTTCGAATCACAGATCGAGGGCCAGGTCGAGGCTGAACAGTTTCTGGTGGACTTCTATCGCGTAGCGGTCGGTCATCCCGGCGATGTAATCGCACACCGCGCGCGCCCTCTGGGTTCGGTCTTCGGTGGCCGCCGGCACGGCCCACTCCGGCGGCATCACCTCCGGCTCGGCCATGAACAGCTCGAACAGCTGCGACAGCACCCGCCGCGCCTGGCTGCGGGTTCGGTTGACCCGGTAGTGGCGATACATCCGTTCGAACAGGAACTTGCGCAGGACGGCCAGGTCCGCGTGCATGGACCGCGAGAAATCCACCATGGTCCGCGTCGCCGTGCGGACATCCTCGGTCGAACCGATCCGGTCCTCTTCCAGCCGCCGGGCCGTCTCGGCCAGGACGTCCTCGACCATGACGCCGATCATCCGCCGCACGGCCTCGATCCGCAGCATCCGGTCGTCGATGGCCGGCCAGTCGCGCCGCACCTCGGCCAGCATGGGTCCGATCAACGGCACCTGATCCAGGTCTTGCAGGGTGATCAGCCCCGCCTGCACCCCGTCGTCCACGTCGTGGTTGTTGTAGGCGATGTCGTCGGCGATGGCCGCGCATTGGGCCTCCAGCGAGGCGAAGGTGCCCAGGCGCAGATCCCAGCCCGCCTCCCCGCCCGTCCTGTAGGGCCGCACCACCGACCAGGCCGGCTCGTCCAGCCGGTGCGACACCGGGCCGTTGTGCTTGATGACCCCCTCGACCGTCTCCCAACTCAGGTTCAAGCCGTCGAACTGCGGATAGCGGTTCTCCAGCTCGGTGACGACGCGGAAGCTCTGGACGTTGTGGTCGAAGCCGCCGTGGTCGGTCATCTGGATCACCAGTTCGTCCTCGCCGGCGTGGGCGAAGGGCGGGTGGCCCAGGTCGTGGGCCAGGGCCACCGTCTCGGCCAGGTCGTCGTCCAGCCTCAGCGCATGGGCCAGCGACCGGGCGATCTGCGCCACCTCCAGCGAATGGGTCAGGCGGGTGCGGTAGTGATCGCCCTCGTGCGCCACGAAGACCTGGGTCTTCTCCTTCAGGCGGCGGAAGGCGGTCGCATGGATGATCCGGTCGCGATCGCGCGCGAAGGCCGTGCGGGTCCGGCTGGGCGGCTCGAAGAAGCGGCGGCCCTTGGTCAGATCGGCGCGTTCGGCGTACGGGGCGAGAGGTGTCTGGCTCAAGTCATCAACTTTGAGGCTGCTTTGATGCGGGCGGCCCTTTGCGAACGCCCTTGCGCGCCTCATATAGACAGCCGTGAGCACCGTCCAATCCACAGAACCGTCCACACCCGCCTTCAGCGTCGCCACGCGCGCGCCGGAAGGCATTGTCCTGGCCGCCAGCGCCGCCAAACGCCTGGCCAAACTGAGCGCGGCCGAGGGCAAGACCCTGATGCTGCGCGTGGCGGTGGACGGCGGCGGCTGTTCGGGCTTCCAGTACCGGTTCGAACTGGTCGAGACGGCCGAGGACGACGACCTGCGAATCCAGGCCGACGGCCAGACCGCCCTGATCGACCCCGTCTCGGTCCCCTTCCTGAAGAATTCCGAGATCGCCTATGTCGACGAACTGGCCGGCGCCCAGTTCGTGGTCCGCAATCCAAACGCCGCCTCCAGCTGCGGCTGCGGCGTCAGCTTCTCGATCTGACCGCGGTCAGCGTCGGCGCCGGATCAAGGCCCAGACGGTGACGATCACTGTCGAGGCCAGCAGGGCCGAAAAGACCGCATCCCAGACGCCGTCTCCCAGCAGGGCGCCGATCAGCCCCGTCAGGCTGAGCACGAAGACCGCGACGGGCGCGCCGAAGATGGCCCAGATAGTCAGATCCTTGCGGCTCATGCCGGTTTCCGCCGTCCCTTGACCAGCCAGAGGTAGAGGCCGGACCCCAGGATGACCATGGTCGCCAGGTCCAGCAGCGCCCACAGGATTTTCAGCCCCAGCCCGCCATAGTCGCCGAAGTGCAGCGGCTGGGACAGCGACAGGGCCTTCACATACCAGGGCGTCGGGGCCACGGCCGCCAGCGCCCCGGTCCGGGCGTCGATCAGGGCCGGCGTGGTCAGATGGGTCGTCAGCGGCGTGTCGCCGTGGAAGAAGACGGCGTAGTGGTGGTCGGTCGAATAGTCGGTCCCCGGAAACGCCACGAACTGCAGCGTCTTGCCCGGCAGCGCCTGTTTGGCCCGCTCCACCGCCGCATCCAGCGAGGCTCGCTCGCCGGTCGGCGCCGGGGCGTCATAGGCGACGGTCAGTTCCTTCAGCGCCGTATTCTTCCAATAGGCCAGGATCGGCGTGGCCAGGGTGTTGACCACGCCCGTCGCCCCCACGACCAACAGCCAGGCCGCGGTCACCACGCCCAGCAGGTTGTGATAGTCCAGCCACCGCGTCCGCGCCGCCTTGGCTGCGCGCACCGTGCCGAACGGCAGCCGCCGCATGAAGGGAGCGTACAGCACCACCCCCGACACCGCCGCCACGATCAGCATCAGACCCATCAGGCCCAGGAACAGCATGCCCGGCAGGCCCAGGAACAGGTCGGTGTGCAGTTGGAGCAGGAACTCCATGACCGGATGGCCGGCCACCGGCGGGGCGACCGCACCGCTGGTCTGGTCGATCGGCTCGAAACTGTAGCGCCCGGCCGGGCCGTTCGGATCGACGCTGGTGACGTTCACCACCGGCCGATCCTCGTCGAAACTCATGAAGGCGGGGACCTCGCCGGGGTGGCGCGCCAGGGCCGCCGCCAGCACTTCATCCAGGGTCAGACGCGGCCCGTCCGGATCGGCCGGGGTCCAGGTCTGCTCCAGCAAGACCTCTTCGATCTCATGGGAAAAGACCAGCGGCAGGCCCGTGACGCACAGCATCAGCAGGAAGAGCGTGGAGACCAGGCTCGACCATTTGTGCGTCCAGGACCAGGCGCGGACCGTCCGCGTCTTCATCCGATCAGAATTCCGCCGAGACCGACAGGCGGAAGGTGCGCGGCGCGCCCAGGGTCAGATAGTTCGAACCCGGATAGCCCCCGACGGCGACCCACTGGTCCTCGTCCGCGATGTTCTCGACCCGCGCCCGCACCGTCAGATCCTTGCCGCCGGCGACGAAGGCGTAGCGCAGGCCGGCGTCGAACCGGGTCCATTCTTCCAGCTCCAGCGTGTTGGTCGCATTGGCGGGCTGCGCGCCGGTATGGACCGCACGGCCCTCCAGCGTCAGGCCGCTGACCATCGGCACGTCCCATTCGACATTGGCGTTGATCTGGAAGTCCGGCACGCCGATGGCGGATTTGCCCGCGTTCGCGGCGGTCAGCGAGCGGTTGATCTCGGCCTCCAGCCAGGTCGCCCCGCCGATCAGGCGCAGGCCGGCGACCGGCTCGCCATAGACGGTCAGCTCGACGCCCTGGTTCTCCTGCTCGCCGCCGTCGGAGTAGATGGCGGTGTCGGGATCGAAATAGGCGCTTGGCAGGGTGGTGCGGAAGACGCTCAGCGTACCGCCGAACGACCCGGCGTCATACTTGGCGCCGACCTCGGCCTGTTCGGCGCGGAAGGGCGACAGGACCTCGCCGCCGTTCGCGACCGTCACGCCATTGACCACCGCCGGCGCCGTCGTGCCGGGCACGAGGGCTTCGGCATAGTTGGCGTATAGCGAGATCTTGTCGCTGGGCTTGTAGACCAGGGCGAAGGCCGGCGTGGTCGCATCGCTGGAATAGCCAGACCCGAAGGCGCCGTCGGCATAGGCGTAGGACTTGGTCTCGATCTCCTGATAGCGGACGCCGACCGTCGCCAGGACGCGGCCGTCCAGGAAGGACAGCACGTCCGCCACGGCGACGCTGGTGTGCTTGACCCGCTCGGTCACGTTCGGATCATCCAGATCGCCCGATACGCTGGTGATGGCCGGCGCAGGCGACAGGGTCGGGTTGCTCAGCGTCCCGAACGCATAGCCGCTGAAGCTCGAGGCCGCCCAGGCGTTCTTCGACTTCGACTGGATCTGCGAGGCCGAGGCCACCAGACGGTGCTCGACCGGCCCGGTCGTCAGGTCGGCGCGCACGCCGATATCGCCGGACCAGACCGTGTCCTCGCGGATGTTGTCAAAGCGATAGCCGCGGATCGCGCCAGCGGCGTCAGCGCGCGGATTGGCCAGGCTGTTGTCTTCCTTGCCCTGACGCCCACCGAAGGCCGCCCAGGCGGTCACGCTGTCGGTCAGGTCGAACTCGCCGCGCACCGCGCCAAACAGCTGCTCCTCGTCCGTATAGGTCCAGTGCTGCGCGAAATTCTTGTCGGCCGACGGGGCGTCAGGGATGGCGGCCCCCGGCGTCACGCTGGGACGCGGCGCATCGATGCGGTGGTCCTGCCAGCCCAGGTCGGCCGAGAAGCGGGCGCGCTCGCCCCGGCGGTCCAGCCCCAGGCCGACGACGCGCAGCTGGCCGTTCTCGTTCTCCACCGAGCCCTCGCCGTCGCGGCTGACCAGGTTCAGGCGCGCGCCCCATTCTTCCTCGGTGCCGAAGCGACGGGCCAGATCGGCCGCGGCGTAGATCTCGTCATTGCCCGACACCCCTGCCGTCAGGCGCGTCAGGGGTTCGCCGGCGCGCTTGGGCGTCAGGTTGAAGGCGCCGCCTACGCCCGTCCCGCCCGGCGCGGCGCCGTTCAGGAAGGCGCTGGCGCCGCGGAACACCTCGACCCGCTCGATCAGTTCGGCCGCCACGAACTGTCGCGGCAGCACACCGTACAGGCCGTTGTAGCTCATGTCGTCCGAGAAGACCGGGAAGCCCCGGATCACATACAGCTCCTGGAAATTGCCGAAGCCCTTGGACACCCGCACCGTCGGATCGTTCTGCAGCACGTCGCCGATGCCGCGCGCCTGCTGATCGCGGATCAGTTTCTCGGTGTAGTTGCTGGTCGAATAGGGCGTGTCCATCACGTCCATATTGCCCAGCAGGCCGACCCGGCCGCCTCGCGCCACCTGCCCGCCGGCATAGGCCGAGGTCAGTCGCACCTGCGATCCCGTCACGACGATCTCGTCCAGTTCGGCAGGCGCGGCCGGCGGCGCCTCTTGGGCCAGGGCGGGCGCGGCGACGGCAAGGGCCAGCAGGCTGGAGGCGCAGGCGAAACGGCGGGTCGGGCGGGTCATGACTTGCAAAATATTCTCAAAATCAGGGAGTGGCGGCTGCATACGCCCCGATGCGATTGCTTTGCAATGGCGAACGCCTTCTCGTGGCCGCGCGTCTTGCCGCACCCGACTTGCAATTAGTTATCTTCCTAATTAGGGTGAGGCCTATGAACGCCCTGTTCAAAGCCCTGTCGCATCCGGTGCGCCGCCGCATCATCGCCATGCTGCGCGCCGGCCCCCTGGCGTCGGGTGACATCGCCGCCGGCTTCGACATGAGCTGGCCCACGATCACCGGTCATCTCAACGCCCTGAAGGAGGCCGGCCTCGTCAGTCCCGAGCGCGAGGGCCAGACCATTCGCTACCGGCTGGAGATCTCGGCGGTGGAAGAGGCCATGGCCTTTCTGATGGACATCGCCGGAACGGGCGAGACCGCCCAAGTCCTGCCCGTGGCCCAAAAGGAGCCCCGTCGATGAAGGATCGCCTGTCGCTGCTGGACTATCTGACCCTCGCCGTCTTCGCGGTCCAGGCGGCCTTCGCCCTGCATGTCGGCCTCAACGGCCCGACCACGCCGATGCCGATGCACTGGAACGGCCAGTTCCAGGTGGATCGGTGGGGCAGCCGGGTCGAGTTCGCGACCTTCCTCGGCGGGATGACCCTGATCGGCTTCATCGCCACAGCGGGACTGGGCCTGGGCGCCCTGCGCGCCGTGTCAGAAGGCGACGCCTCGCGCGGCCGTTCCTTGCGGATCGGCCAAGGCATCACCCTGTTCGTCTTCACCGCTATCGGCCTGCTGATCAGCTGGACAGGCCTGGGCAACGCCACGGTCGAGACCGGGCCGGTGGTGACCATGGCAGGGGTGTCGCTGATCCTTCTGGTCCTGGGCGCCTTCCTCGGCCGGGTCGCGCCCAATCCGGTGGTCGGGGTCCGCACGCCCTGGAGCTACAAGAGCCGCCTGGCCTGGGACCGGTCCAACCGACTGGCGGGACGCCTGTTCTTCCTGCTGGGCCTCATCGGCCTGATCGCCGCGCCGCTCGCGCCTCAGCCGCTGGGCGCCCTGTCCCTGATCATCGCCGCCCTGATCGTCGCCGCCCTCTCGGTGTTCGAGAGCTGGCGCGTCTGGCGCAGCGATCCCGACCGCCAGCCCTTCTGAACCCGATCCGCCCCGTCAAGGAGACCGCCATGTTCAGCCTCGCCCTCGCCCTGCTCGCCGGCCCGGTCTCGACCGAGATCGCCCTGCCCGCCCAACCCGCGCCGCTTCACGGAACCCTGCTGACGCCCGAGAATGCGAGCGCCGTCGGGGTCATCCTGCCCGGCTCCGGCCCGACGGATCGGGATGGGAACAGCCCCATGGGCGTCTCAGCTTCGACCTACCGCCTGCTGGCGGACGGGCTGGCGGCGCAGGGAATCGCCACTCTTCGCATCGACAAGCGAGGCGTCGGCCAGAGCGCGGCGGCCGGAGGAGATGAGTTCGATCTGCGCTTTGACGCCTATGTCGCCGACGCCCGCGCCTGGGCCGCCGAGGCCGCCGGCCGCGCCGGCAAGCCCTGCGCCTGGCTGATCGGCCACAGCGAGGGCGCCCTGATCGCCCTGAAGGCCGTCGAAGGCGGCGACGACCCCGAATCCAGCAAGGTCTGCGGCCTGATCCTGCTGTCCGGCGCCGGTCGTCCGGCAGGCGCGGTCATTCGCGAACAGCTGGCCGCCTTGCCGGAACCGATGAAGGCCCAGGCCTTTTCCGCCCTGACCGAACTGGAAGCCGGCCGCACCGTCGCCGATACGCCGCCCGCCCTGGCCGCCCTGTTCCGTCCGTCGGTCCAGCCCTATCTGATCTCGTGGCTGCCGCTGGACCCCGCCGCCCTGATCGCCGCCTATGCAGGCCCGGTCTTCATCGGACAGGGCACCACCGACATCCAGGTCGGCGTCGCGGACGCCCAGGCCCTGGCCGCCGCCGATCCGCAGGCGACCCTGAAGCTGTGGGACGGCGTCAATCATGTACTGAAGACCGCCCCCGCCGACCGGGCCGCAAACATCGCCGCCTATTCCACCCCCGACCTGCCCCTGGCGCCCGGCGTGGTCGAGGATGTGGCGGCCTTCATCCAGGCCCGAACGCCCCACTGACGGCTTGCGGCGACAACAGGTCTGGAGCCCAGGGGTCCGCGTCCCTATCTTGGCGCCATGCCCATCGCCCGCCTCTCCTCCCGCGCCCTCATCTCAATCACGGGCGAGGAGGCCCGGCCCTTCCTGCACAATCTGTTGACCCAGGATGTGGAGACGCTGGGCGACGGCGAGCTGCGGTTCGGCGCCCTGCTGTCCCCGCCCGGCCGGCTGCTGTTCGACCTGTTCATCCTGGGCGAGGCCGAAGGGGTTCTGCTGGACGTGGCCGCCGAGCGCCGCGAGGCCCTGATCCAGCGGCTGTCGATGTACAAGCTCCGCGCCAAGGTCCAGGTCGCCGCCGACGACCGCCCGGTTTTCGCCGCCTGGCCGGACGCGCCCGCCGGCTTCATTCCCGACCCCCGCACGCCCCTGATGGGCTGCCGCCTGTACGGCGAAGCGGCTGCGGACGCGACCGAGGCCGACTATGACGCCCACCGTCTATCTGTCGGCGTCCCCGATCCGACCGCCGACGCCCCCCAGGACAAGACCTATCCGATCGAGGCCGATTTCGACCTGCTGAACGGAATCGACTTCCAGAAAGGCTGTTTCGTCGGCCAGGAGACCACCTCGCGGATGAAACGGCGGGGCTCGATCAAGAACCGCATGCTGGCCCTGGACTTCGACGGCCCCCCGCCCCCCTTCGGCGCCGAGGTGCTGAAGGGGGAACTGCGTGCGGGCGAGGTGCTGTCCGGCCGCGACGGTTCAGCAATGGCCCTGCTGCGCATCGACCGTCTCGACGGCGACCTGACGGTAGAGGGCCGCCCCGTGCGCTTGCGCAAACCCGCCTGGATGGGTCAGGACGTCCTCCCCTCCTCAACCGACTGAGACCCTCCCATGAAGATCGCCGACCAGATCGTCCTCGTCACCGGCGGCGCGCGCGGCGTGGGCGCCGCCGCCGTCCGCGCCTTCGCGCGTGAAGGGGCGCGCGTGATCATCAACTGGCGCGCCAGCGGCGAGGCCGCGAACGCCCTGGCGGCCGAGATCGGCGACCGCGCCGTCGCCCTCCAGGCTGACGTGACCGACCGCGCCGCCGTCGACGCCCTGGTCGCCGCCGCGCAAGGCCATTTCGGCGCCCCCGTCACCACCGTGGTCAACAACGCCCTGGACTACAGTTTCAACGGCGACGCCCGGTCGCAGATGACCGACATCGGCTGGGACGAACTGGCGGCCCAGTTCTCGACCGTCGTGCGCGGCGCCCTGAACACCATCCAGGCGACGGCGCCGGGCATGGCCGCCGGCAAGTTCGGCCGCGTCATCAACATCGGCACCAACCTGTTCCAGAACCCGGTCGTGCCCTATCATGACTACACCGCCGCCAAGGCCGCGCTCCTGTCCCTGACCCGCACCGCAGCCGGCGACCTGGGCCCCGACGGGATCACCGTCAACATGATCTCCGGCGGCCTGCTGCGCACCACCGACGCCAGCGCCGCCACGCCGGACGCTGTCTTCGATCTGATCGCCGGCATGACCCCGCTGCGGTCGGTCACGACGCCGGAGGAATTCGCCGACGCCGCCCTGTTCTTCGCCTCGCCCTGGAGCCGGGCGGTGACGGGTCAGAACCTGGTGGTGGACGGGGGTTTGGTGCGCGACTGAGCCGCAAGACCTTCCCCCGCTTGCGGGGGAAGTGTCAGGTCGTGGCGCGAAGCGACACGCCTGACGATGGGGGATGTCCTCTTTCTGAGTAAGACTTCCCTCTCCGACCCTGGTCCGCTGCGCGGACGCCGGGCCACCTCTCCCGCAAGCGGGAGAGGGTCGCGCCCCTTCCCCCACTTCGAACAAACTGGCAACATCGCCGCATGACCGACTCACATACCTCGGGCCGCTGCGGCTGGTGCGGGACCGACCCGCTCTACATCGCCTACCACGACACCGAATGGGGCGTGCCGGAACGCGATTCCCGCGCCCTGTGGGAGAAGCTGGTCCTCGACGGCTTCCAGGCCGGCCTCGCCTGGATCACCATCCTGCGCAAACGCGAAGGCATCCGCGACGCCTTCGACGGTTTCGACCCCGAAATCGTCGCCCGCTATGACGAGACCGACGTCCAGCGTCTGCTGGGCGACGCCCGCATCATCCGCTCGCGCGCCAAGATCAACGCCGCCATCCGCGGCGCCCAGATCTGGCTTGAGATGCGCGAGCAGGCCCAGAATGGGGGCGAAGACTTCTCCGAATGGCTCTGGTCCTTCGTCGGCGGCGAACCGATCCACACCCCCTTCGCCGACTACCGCCAGGCCCCGACCCAGACCGAACAGTCCGTCGCCATGGCCAAGGCCCTGAAGAAGCGCGGCTTCAACTTCTGCGGCCCGGTGATCGTCTACGCCTTCATGCAGGCCGTGGGCATGGTCAACGACCACCAGACGACCTGCTTCCGTCACGCCCAGGTTCGTGCGATGGCGGGCCATGGCTAGAGCCCCTGCGAATCCGAAAGCCTTCCCCACCCTGGCGCTTGAGACTGTGCTGATCCAGCGCGTCAACGGCCCCGTCTGCGGCGTGGACGAGGCGGGGCGTGGGCCCTGGGCGGGGCCGGTGTCGGCGGCGGCGGTGATCCTGAACCCCGACGATCTGCCGCCGGGCATCGACGACTCCAAGGTCCTGACGGAAAAGCGCCGCGCGGCGCTGGAGCCCGAGATCAAGGCCCGCGCCGTCGCCTGGGGCGTCGGCTTCGCCTCGGTGGAGGAGATCGAGGACCTGAACATCCTGCACGCCACCGGCCTGGCCATGTGTCGGGCGGTGGAGCAGTTGGCGGTCCAGCCGGCGGCGGCTCTGGTGGACGGCAATTACCGGTTCAGACTGCCGTGCGAGATTCAAACCGTGGTCGGCGGCGACGGCCTGTCCCTGTCGATTGCGGCGGCGTCGATCCTGGCGAAGACGGCGCGCGACCGGCTGATGATCGATCTGGACGCGCAGTATCCCGGCTACGGCTTTGCGCGGCACAAGGGCTACAACGCCCCCATTCATCAGGCGGCGTTGAAGACACTGGGTCCGTGCCCCGCCCACCGACGCGGCTGGTCGCCCATCAAGGCTTTGCTGGAACAGATCTGAAGCGCGGAACCGCGCGTCAGATGTGCATGAAGCCGCCGAGCAATGCGCCCATCAGGGCGGCGACGGCGGCGCCCGCCAACATCATCATCCAGTGTGGCGGCTGCCCCAGGCTGGGCTCCACGTCATCCTGAGCGGTCTCGACCGCCACCGGCTCGCGCCGTCCATACCGTTCGGCGTTGTGGGTATAGATGCGCGACGCCAGCCGATCCGACGAAATCTCTATGATCGGTTCAGCCGAAATCCATGACTTCGGCTCGGGCGCGGACCGCAGGCGGTAATCCTCTTCGCGCGTGGAGGCCGGGGTGTGAGAAACGAGCGGTTGCATGTCTCTTCAACGACACCGGCTGTGTCGGGTTCCCGACAGAATCTGCCAAAATCCATTTGTAATCAGGCGGCCACGGGAAGCTCGACCGGCCGATCCGTGACGACGAACAGGTGTTCGACGTTCTTCAGCCGGCCCACCTGGCCCACCTTGACCCCCTTGGGATTATGGATGCCGATCCGGGCGCCGACATAGCGGGGGTGGGCGATTTCGACCACCTGAACATGGCCACGCGACGACAGCATCTCGACCAGGTCGGCCCGGCTCAGATAGCCTTCGTCGTTGAAACTGACGATCAGGTTGGGGGCGCGCAACCGTTCGATCACGGACCGCAGGGCCGGGCCGATGCCGGGCCGGCTGTTGAAGGCGCTCTTGCGCGTCCTCACATCCACCCGCTTGTTGGCGACGCCGTAGGTTTCCGGCCGGTCCCACAGGACCAGGCTTTCCCAGCAATGGTAGTTGCCCAGATAGGAGTGCTGGTTATAGGGCGGGTCGAGATAGACGAGGTCCGCCTCGACCTGTTCAGCCATTTCGACCGCATCCCCCTGGGTCGCGCGACAGACGCCGCCCACCGAAGGCAGGATATCGGGCATGCGCAGTTCAAGCGGCTTCAGCGCGCGCGGGGCCCACTGTTTCATATAGGCCATCTGAACCCCGGCGGTGGAATCCACCCGGTCGGCCGCTTCCATCAGGCTGACCAGGGCGACGGCCTTCAGTTCAGGCTCCAGACCCATGGCCTCGATCCGGTCGCGCATGGCGTCGATGCGCGCGCCATTGTCCGGGTGAAAATACCGGGCGTCGTGGCAGAAGGCCTGGGTGAACCAGCCGGCCTGGGGCGTGACCGCCCGCAACTCGCCCAGCACCGTCTCCGCCCGCTCGACCCAGCGCTCGCGATCCGCCTGGACATAGGCCGTCGCCAGGATGTGCGCATAGGCGTTGTGATCATTCGACCAGACCTGGAACCCCTGCTTCTTCAGGGCGTGACCCACGCGGGCCGTGCCGGAAAACAGGTCGCAGACCTGGCCGCCCTGCGGCAGAAGCCCCGCGACCACGCCGGTCACATGCCCCAGCAGGGCGCGCTTGGAGCCGATGTATTTGATCATTCGGGCCGCCGATTCATCAGCGCACAGTAGCGTTATAGTTCGCCCGCGCCAGCCTTCCGAAAAAGCCCCCCTCAGCCCTTCTTGCGCCCCTTGGCCTTGGCCGCCGGCGCATGGGCGAGACGCAGCAGATTGGCGGCGCCGGGCGCGCCGAAGGGCGTGCCCGCCAGGATCAGGATGCGTTGGCCGGGCTCGGCCAAACCGTATCGGACCGCCCCTTCCACGGCGTCGTCGGTGACGGCTTCCAGCGAATCGGGCTGGTCGCCCAGGCGCGGCTCCAGCCCCCAGACCAGGGCCAGGCGACGGGCCGTATTCGGATTGGGCGTCAGCACCAGGATCGGCTTCAGCGGCCGCTCGCGCGCCATCCGCCGGGCGGTGCCGCCCAAGGTGGTGAAGACCACCAGACAGCCGGTCGACGGCGCGCTGGCGGCCATGGCCGCCGCCCCGACCAGGGCGTCGACGTCATGCTCGTCCATGCCGGCGTGTTCGGCGCCCATCAGCTTGGGCCACATCGGATCGCGTTCGACCCGTTCGATGATCCGGCTCATGATCTCGACGGATTCCAGCGGATAGTCGCCCGACGCCGTCTCGGCCGACAGCATAAGGGCGTCCGCGCCCTCATAGACCGCGTTGGCCACGTCGGTGGCCTCGGCGCGGGTCGGCGACGGGGCGCTGGTCATCGACTCCAGCATCTGGGTCGCCACGATCACCGGCACCCCGCGATTACGGGCCGCGCGGACGATCTGCTTCTGCGCCACCGGCACGTCCTCGGGGTCCAGTTCGACGCCCAGGTCGCCCCGCGCCACCATGACCCCGTCGCAATAGTCGAGAATGGCCTCCAGATCGGCCAGGGCCGCCGGCTTCTCGATCTTGGCCAGGCAGGCCGCCTGACCGTTCACGATCCGCTTCAACTCGGCCATGTCCTCGGGCTTCTGCACGAAGCTGAGGGCCACCCAGTCCACGCCCTGACGCAGGGCGAAGGCCAGGTCCTCGCGGTCCTTGGGGGTCAGGGCCGATACGGGGATGACCGCCTCGGGCACGGCCACGCCCTTGCGGTCCGACAGTTTCGTGCCGCTCTCGACCGTCACATCGGCCCAGTCGTCGGTCCGGTCGTTGACCCGCAGCCGCACCCGCCCGTCGTCCAGCAGCAGCAACATGCCGGTGCGCAGGGCCTTGAAGATCTCGGGGTGCGGCATCTGCACCCGGGTTTCATCGCCGGGCGTCGGGTCCAGGTCGAACCGCATCTTGTGGCCCGGCTTGACGGCGATCTCGACGTCCTTGAACCGGCCCAGCCGCAGTTTGGGCCCCTGCAGGTCGGCCAGAACGCCCAACGGACGCTGCAGCGCCATCTCGGCCCCACGCACGGCCTTCAGGGCGGCGGCGTGGTCCTCGTGCGTGCCGTGGCTGAAGTTCAGGCGGAAGACGTCCACCCCGGCCTGGGCCAGGGCCTTGACCGTGCCGGGGGCGCGGCTCGCGGGACCCAGGGTCGCGACGATGCGGGCACGGCGGGCTCTGTTCATGGGGACGTTTCCTGTTCGCTTCCGAGGCCGCCCAAATCACGCCCCGAAAGGGACGGTTGGACGATTTGCCCCCTTCTGCCGATGAAACGTCCCCGACGTAAGGTCACGCCCCCGCTGGGAAACACGAGTTTACGACGCGAAACAGGAGTTTATCGCGCCGGGGTCGTCTCCGTCGCCGGGCAGTCGGCCACGGCGAAGCCGTTCAGGTCGATACAGCGCCCCTCGACCTTGGGCGCCGCCACCCCGATCACATGCGCCAGGGTGGGGGCGATGTCGATGGTGCGGATAGGCAGGAAGCGCTCTTCGCCGGTCGCGCCGGGCCACCAGAAGATGATCGGCACGCGGCGGTCATATTCAAACGGGCTGCCGTGGCCGGCCAGGGTGCTGCCGACGCGGCCGCCTGCAACGACGTTCTGGGCGAAGGAAAACTGGATGTCGGGCGACCGCGCCGCCACGGTGGACAGACGCATCCGCTCGCGCAGGCTCATCATCTCGGGCTCGCGGCTGTCCGGCAGGGGTTCGGCCAGCAGACGGTCGCGCGTTTCGGCGAAACCGACGTCCGGAAGGGCGCGCAGCAGTTCGACGGCCGCCTCGGCCACCTGGGTGCGCAGCGGATCGGGCAGCGACCGATGCTGGGCGTCTGCGACCATCAGGCCGCTGCCGCCCGCCTGAAGCGGATCGGCGTCCAGATTGAAGCGGGCCTTCAGGACGTCATTCACGCCCTGGATCTCCGACAGGTCGGCGCGGCGCGCGTGGGGATAGCCGTGGTCGTGCAGCCGCTCGACGAAGTCCGAACCGCCATGGTCCGCCGTCAGCACCACCAGGGCGCCGCCGGGAACCTGGGCCAGCCGGTCCAGGAACTCGCCCAGGGCCGCGTCCAGCCGGTGCATCTGCTCGCACATCTCCGGCCCCTGGGTGCCGTACATGTGGCCGATCCGGTCCGTCGCCGACAGGCTGACGCCCAGCATGTCGGTCGCCGCGCCCTGGCCCAGCTTCTGGGTGTCCAGCAGGTATTCGGCGGCCTTCAGCGTCTGCTCGTCCAGCAGGGGCGAGGTGTCGAACTTCAGCCCCGCCGGCGGCAGGGTCGAATGGAAGGTCTGGCCGCGAATGGTCCAGTCCCCGGCCAGCGCCCGGCACTGGTCATTCGTGTAATCCCAGGCGACCGGCGCCAAGCTCATGCCCAGGCGGAAGTCGCGATTGAAGTCCGCCACGGGCGCCAGCTTGGCCTGCGCCGTCTCGCCCGGCTCGACATAGGTGGTCAGGCCGAAGCCCTCGGTGAACCAGAAGGCCTGCCCCTGATGGCCGGCCAGGTTGATCGCGCCCCGGTCCTTGCCCGAGACGGCGAAGACCTTGCTTTGCGGGCTGACGGCCTTCAGCCAGTCGCCCAGGGTCGTGGCGCGCAGTTGTTCTGGGCCGACCGGGCCGTTGTCGACGTCGTCGCGTCCGTTCGCCAGGTGGTTGGCGGGCGCGGCCAGGCAATAGACTTCCTTGCCGGTCTTGCCGTCGATCCAGTCGTTGGCCGGGATTCCGGTCTCGGTCGGATGCATGCCGGTCAGAACCGTCGAGTGGCCGGGGCAGGTCTCGGTCAGGCCGTGGGTCTGATAGCCGTTGATCGACACCAGCCCCTGGTCCGCCATCCGGCGCAGGCCGCCCGTGTAGCGGCCGCGGTACTGGTCGAACAGATTGGCGCTGAACTGGTCCACCACGATGGTGACGATCAGCTTCGGAGGCGTCAGGGCCGCAACGGAGGCCTGTGGAGCCGGGGTCGGCGTCTGGCTCTGTCGCGCCATCGCTGGAACGGCGGCGCCGACAAGCGAAACAGCGGCCAGGGCCGCGAGGGCGGTGCGCGACAGGGACATGAGCTTACTCCGGAGACAGGCGTCGGGGTCTAGCGGGCCGGGATTGCAACAGCGTGACAGCTACGGCCCTGGGAGATTTAGTGCGCGGGCTTGGCCCGCAGCCGGCCCAGTTGATGGACCAGCACGGCGATCAGGCCGCCGACGATCACGCCGATGATCGCCGACCCCAGGGCCGTCACGAACCAGCTGACGATCCCATGAAGCGGACCGGTCGCGGCCCCGACCGCATGGGCCAGATGCTCAAGCGGTTCGGCCGGCCAGTGCAGGCCCAGCTTATGGGTTCCGTGAACCAGAATGCCGCCGCCGACCCACAGCATGGCGGCCGTGCCGATGGCCGACAGGGCGTCCATCACCACCGGCATCCCCTTGACCAGGCCGCGGCCCAGGGCGCGCACCCCGCCGTTGGGGCGCTCGGCCAGATGCAGGCCGATGTCGTCCATCTTCACGATCAGGCCGACAGCCCCATAGACCGCGACCGTCATCGCGATCCCGACCACGGCCAGAACCGCCGCCTGGGTGAGGATCGGCTGGGCGGAGACGTCGGCCAGGGCGATGGCCATGATCTCGGCCGACAGGATCAGGTCGGTCCGAACCGCCCCCGCCACCGTCGTCTTCTCCAGGGTCGCCGGGTCGCCCACGACCGGGGCGGCGTCAGCGTGGCCGCCGTGCCCGAAGGCCTCCATCAACTTCTCCGCCCCTTCGAAACAGAGATAGGCCCCGCCGCACATTAGCAGCGGCGTGATGGCCCAGGGAGCGAAGGCGCTCAGCAGCAGGGCGGCCGGCAGGATGAAGATCAGCTTGTTGCGGAACGAACCCAGGGCGATCTTGCCGATGATCGGCAGTTCGCGGCTGGGCGACAGGCCGGTGACATAGCGCGGCGTCACCGCCGCATCGTCCACCACGACCCCGGCGGCCTTGGTCGAGGCCTTGCCCGCCGCCGCCCCGACGTCGTCGATCGACGCCGCCGCCATCTTGGCGATCCCCGCCACATCATCGAGCAGGGCGATCAGACCGGAAGGCATGCGGAAATCCCGAGATTGCGCCGCAACAAACGGCTCGCCTCCCGCCTAGGGCGCGCCGCCCGTTTTGTCGAGCGCATCCGCACAAGAGCGAAAGCCCCGCCGGCGAACCGGCGGGGCTTCCATTTCGAACGCATTTCCGATGTCGATTTTTCTTAGAACTTACGGCCTACCCCCACAGAAACGACCCACGGGTCCAGATCCACATCGCTCTTCAGAGCGCCGTCGTTGACGTCGGCGTCGATATTGACCCAGACTTTCTTGACGTCGACGTTCAGGTTCCACGGCCCCTGAATGCCGATGTCGGCGCCCGCCTGCAGGGCGTAGCCGAAGTTGTCGTCCAGATCGACTTTGAAGCCGTTCTTGTCTTCACCGCTGTAGAACAGCATGTAGTTGACGCCCGCGCCGACATAGGGGCTGAAACGACCCTCGGTCAGCGGGCGGTATTGCAGGGTCACGACCGGGGGCAGAACCCAGGTTTCGTGCACGGCGACGTCGGTGGCTCCGCCCTGGGCGCGGATTTCGTGCTTGGTCGTGCCCAGGATCGCCTCGACCGCCAGATGGTCGGTCAGGAAGTAGGTGAAGCCCAGTGTCGGCATGACACTGTCGCCCACATCGACCTTCAGGCCGGAATCGACGCCGGCGGCCGTGGTGATGGCGTTGTCAGCCTCAGAGAAGACATCGGTCACGCGGCCGGTGATGATCCAGTCGCCCTTCTTGGGCATCTCCCAAGCGGCCGGGCTCTGCGCCAGGGCCGGCGCAGCGAAGGCGGCGGCGGCGACGGCTGAGAGGATCAGGGTTTTCAGTTTCATCTTGCTCATCCCCGACGCCCGCTGCCGCCTCATGCGACTTGTCCGAGCGTCTTGACGGGGAAATGCGCCCCCTGCCCCGCCTCGGCCTTGATTTAGCGCAAACCCCGCCAAGGGTTGGACAATCTGTCCATTCAGACCACGCGGGCGTGGCGTTTCTCGATGTCGGCGGCGCCCGGATCAAAGGCGGCGCAGACGGCGCGAACGAACGGCCGGCCCAGATCCGTGACGGTCACGGTCGTCCCGTTCACCTCGATCAAGCCGTCCAGTTGAAACCGCTGCAGCCTCGGCCAGACCGCAGCGACTTCCGCAAGATCACGACCGCGCATGCGGGCGATCTCGGCCACGTCGACCGTGAAGTCGCACATCAGGCGTTCGATGATTTCGCCCACAAAGGCGTCGCGCGGATTCAGGGCCACGCCGCGCGCGACCGGCAAGGTTCCGGCGGAGACGTCCGCGCGCCAATCCCGCTCCTGCGCATGGTTCTGGACAAAGCCCTGGGGGGTGCGGCTGATCGAAGAAGCGCCCAGGCCGATGAGCACCGGGGCCTCGTCGGTCGTATAGCCCTGGAAATTGCGATGCAGCCGACCGGCGCGGACGGCCGCGGCCATGGAATCATGCGGCAGGGCGAAATGGTCCAGACCGATGGCTTGCCAACCCTTCTGCACCAGATACCGCGCCGCCGCCTGACTCTGGGTGAAGCGCTCCTCGGGTCCAGGCAGATCGGCTTCCTTGATCAGTTTCTGGTGCGGTTTCATCCACGGCACATGGGCGTAGCCGAACAGGGCGATCCGTTCGGGCCGCAAGACAGCGATCTGCGCCACGGTCGTGACGACATGCTCGGCCCCCTGAAGCGGCAGGCCGTACATCAGATCCAGATTCAGTGACGTGACCCCCTGGCCGCGCAGCGCCTCGGCCGCCCAGCGGATGGTCTCGAAGGATTCCGGCCGGTTCACCGCCGCCTGCACCTTGGGCGACAGGTCCTGAACCCCCAGGCTGGCGCGGCTCAGACCGATACGGCCGGCCGCCTCGACCCAGCCCTGGGTCAGGACTTCGGGATCCAGTTCAGCGGCGATCTCGAAACAGTCGCCCAGGTCGAACCGGGCGGCCAGACCGGCGAACAGCCGCTCCAGCTCCTCGGGGGGCAGCATGTTGGGCGTGCCGCCGCCCAGGTGGATCGAACCGACCCGCACAGGGCGGCCGATCCGTTCGAGCACGAGATCGGCTTCCTTCAGCAGCAGGTCCACATAGCTGCTCATGACCCCGACGCGGTTCATCGCCCGGGTGTTGCAGCCGCAGTACCAGCACAGCCGCTTGCAGAAGGGGATGTGCAGATACAGCGACGCCGCACGATCAAGGGGCGCGGCGCCGAGCCACGCCCCCCAATCGGCGGCCCCGACGGCGGGCGTGAACTGCGCCGCCGTCGGATAGGAGGTGTAGCGCGGCGCGTGGGCGTCGTAGCGGGCGATAAGCTCGCGCGTCGTCAGCGCGCCGGTGGGGCTAGAGAGGGACATCGACCTCTTTCGACGCATCGACCGACAGGCCCTCGTCGCCCTCGTCGAACAGGTGGAACTCGTGCCACAGGCCGTTCAGCACGCCGAAGCCAACCGCCAGTCCGACACCCAGGATCCAGGAAAAATACCACATGGCTTGATGCTCCTTGAGCTCAGTAGAGGTCGGGGTTGGTCTTGAGGGCGGCGGTCGAGGTGCGGCCCCACAGGACGGAATAGACCCAGGTCGTGTAGATCAGGACCAGCGGCAGGAAGATCGCCGTGCAGATCAGCATGATGAACAGGGTCAGGTGGCTGGACGAGGCGTTCCAGACGGTCAGGCTGGACTGGGGATCGACCGAGCTGGGCAGGATGAAGGGGAACATCGACAGGCCGACGGTGGAGATGATGCCCACGGTCGATAGCGAGGAACCGCCGAAGGCCAGGGGGGCCGACCGAAGCCACATGCCCGCCAGACCGACCACCGCGCCGACGAAGCCCAGAGTCGGGGCGATCATCATCCACGGATAGCGGCTGTAGTTGTCCAGCCAGGCGCCCGGCGCGGCTTCGACCGTCGTGCGCAGCGGGTTGGAGAAGCCCTGCATGTCAACGGCGCCGGCGATCCGGAAGCCCACGCCGCCGTAGGCCATATAGAGGCCGCCGGCCGCGAACAGGACCAGAGCCAGGACGCCGGCGACGGTGCCGATCAGGCGCGTCCGGTCCAGCACGGGGCCTTTTTCAGCCTTGATCGACAGCCAGGCCGCGCCGTGCAGCAGCAGCATGGCCACCGACAACAGGCCGGCGATCAGGCTGAAGGGGGTGAACAGGCCCAGCAGATTGCCCTCGTAGAAGGAGCGCAGGTCGCTATCCAGGCGGAAGGGCGCGCCCAAGAGGACGTTGCCGACCGCGACGCCGAACACCAGGGCCGGAACGAAGCTGCCGGTGAACAGCGCCCAGTCCCAGAAGGACCGCCACTTGGGCGACGGACGCTTGGAGCGATACTTGAACGACACGGGCCGCAGGATCAGGGCCGACAAGACCAGGAACATGGCCAGGTAGAAGCCGGAGAAGCTGACGGCGTAGACGAAGGGCCAAGCGGCGAAGATGGCGCCGCCGCCTAGGATGAACCACACCTGGTTGCCCTCCCAGGTCGCGCCGACGGTGTTGATCACCATACGGCGCTCTTCATCCGTCTTGGCGACGAAGGGCAGGAGCGAGCCGACGCCCAGGTCGAAACCGTCGGTCAGGGCGAAGCCGATCAGCAGTACGCCGAGCAGCCCCCACCAGATCAGACGTAGGGTGGCGAAGTCGAGGGGAAGATCCATGGTCGGATGTCCTAAAATCTCTCTGGGTCAGGCCACGGCGGGCGCGGCGGGGCGCTGGCTGGGCGATTGGGCCGGGGCTTCAGGCGTAGGTTCGCCGAACAGTTCCTGCTCGTGGAACGGCCCCTTCTTGATGGCGTAGAGGAGCAACCGGACCTCGACCACAGCCAGGGCGCCGTACAGGGCGGTGAAGCCGATGATGGTCGCCCACAGTTGGGGCACGCTCAGGGACGAGGCGCCGAGGAAGGTCGGCAGCACGCCTTCGACCGCCCAGGGCTGACGTCCGAACTCGGCCAGGATCCAGCCGAACTCGATGGCCACCCACGGCAGCGGCAGGCACAGGACGGCCAGACGCAGGAACCAGCGGGTCTGATGCTTGCGCACGGTGCAGAGGTAGAAGGCCGTGGCGAAGAACAGGATCATGAACATGCCGATGCCGGCCATGATGCGGAAGCTCCAGAACAGGGCCGGCACGTTCGGCACCGTTTCCCACGCCGTCTTCTGGATCAGCTCAGGCGAGGCCATGCGCGGATCGGCGACGTGACGCTTCAGCAGCAAACCATAGCCCAGGTCGCGACGATGGGTTTCGAACACGCCGCGAGCGACGGGATCGGCCGGATCGGCCTTGACCTTCTCCAGGGCGTCATAGGCGATGACGCCGGATTCGATACGGTCCTCGGCGGTGGCGACCAGTTCGAAGATGCCTTCGACCGGCTTGTCGATGGTGCGGGTCGCGATCAGACCCATGACCCACGGCACATGGACGCCGTAGTGGGTTTCGCGATCCTTCATGCTGGGAATGCCGATCAGGGTCAGGCCAGCCGGCGCAGGCTCGGTGTGCCACATGGCCTCGAGCGCAGCGAGCTTCATCTTCTGGTTATCGGTCAGGTTATAGCCCGACTGGTCGCCCAGGACGACGACGGACAGCGAAGCCGCCAGGCCGAAGGCCGAGGCCACGGTCATCGAGCGCTTGGCGAAGCCGACGTGCTTGCCGCGTAGCAGATAGAAGGCCGAGACGCCCAGAACGAAGACCGAGGCGCAGACATAGCCGGCGCTGACGGTGTGGACGAACTTGGCCTGGGCCACCGGGTTGAAGACCACGGCCATGAAGTCCGTGACTTCCATTCGCATGGAGTCCGGATTGAAGGCCGAGCCCACCGGGTTCTGCATCCAGCCGTTGGCGACTAGGATCCACACAGCCGACAGGTTGGTGCCGAGCGCCACCATGAAGGTGACGAACAGGTGCGCCGACGGCTTCAGCTTTTCCCAGCCGAAGAACATCAGCCCGACGAAGGTGGCTTCAAGGAAGAAGGCCATCAGCCCTTCGATGGCCAACGGGGCCCCGAAGATGTCGCCGACATAGTGGCTGTAATAGCTCCAGTTCATGCCGAACTGGAACTCCATGGTGATGCCGGTCGCGACGCCCAGCACGAAGTTGATGCCGAACAGCACGCCCCAGAAGCGGGTGATCGTGCGCCAGATCGGCCGGCGGGTCATGACATAGATCGACTCCATGATGACCAGCATGAACGACAGCCCCAGGGTCAGGGGCACGAAGAGGAAGTGATAAAGGGCTGTCAGCGCGAACTGCAGCCTGGATAGGTCGACGACCGCGAGGTCGATCATGGCTCAAGGCTCCTTGTAGCCGGCCCCGACGACCGACGTTTCATACGCCCTTAAACGAAGGCGGGGCGGTCGCCTTGATTTCGATCAAAGCCCTCTGTAGCCCCAGGTCGTAGTGGACTGATCGTCCTTGGACATTTCGCCCAACGACGGTTTGTCCAATGGCTTTTGGGGCCGTCCCACGGCTGGAGTCCGCAAATGACATCGGCGCCGATCACAGCCTCCTCCCCTGCGGCCTGGCTGAAACAGACGGCGGCGCCTTGGCGTCGACTGACGATCCTGGCGGGGCTTCTGGCCGTCGCTGACGTGGCGCCGGCCGTGGGTTTCGCGGGCGGCCTGGCCATGACGGTCGCGACCTTCGGATCCTCGCCCTTGGCCGCCCTGCCCTGGCTGCTGCTGGCCGTGTTCAGTCTGATGGCGCGAGGCCTGATCGGCCAGGCGGCGGTGGTGGTCGGCGCGCGCCTGGGCCGGTCGATCAAGACAGACGTGCGCGACCGGCTGCTGGCCGACCTGTTCGGACGCGGCGGCCGCGCCGACGACCGGCTGACCGCCGTGGTCGAGGGCGTCGGCGCGCTGGACGGCTATGTGTCGCGGTTCACGCCTCTGAAGATGGCGGCGGGTCTGTCGCCCCTGCTGATCATCGCCGTGGCCGCCGTCGCCAGCCCTTTTTCGGCCGGCATATTTCTGTTCACCCTGCTGCCCTTCATCTTCGGCATGATCCTGGCTGGCACGGCTGCGGCGGGTGAAAGCCGCCGCCAGTTCCAGGCGCTGGAGCGTTTGTCAGGTCTGTTCGTCGACCGGGTGCGCGCCCTGCCCGCCATTCTGGCCTTCGACGCCCGCGCCCGCACCACCGCCGACATCGCCCGCGCCTCCGACGAGTTGGAACGCCGCACCAACCGCGTGATGCGGATCGCCTTCCTGTCGTCCGGTGTGCTGGAGTTCTTCTCGGCCCTGGCCGTGGCCCTGATCGCCGTCTACTGCGGTTTCAACCTGCTGAAGCTTCTGCCCTTCCCTGCGCCTGAAACGCTGGACCTGCCGCGCGCCTTCTTCGTTCTGGCCCTGGCGCCCGAAGTCTATCAGCCGCTGCGCCGACTGGCCGCCGCCTATCACGACCGCCAGGCCGCCGAATCCGCCGTGCCCGCCCTGGTCACGCCGGAAAGCCCCACGCGGGATCGCCACATCCTGCCCGAGGAGGCGCCGGCGATTCGCTTCACCAAGGTCGCCATCGCCTATGGCGAGGCCGCGCCGGTGATCGCCGATTTCGACCTGGAGGTCCGTCCCGGTCAGATCGTGGCCCTGGTGGGCGCCAGCGGCTCCGGCAAGTCCAGCCTGCTGCATCTGTTCCTGGGTCTGTCGCCCCTGACGGCCGGCGAGGTCGAGGTCGGTGGGGCGCGCCTGAGCGAGGCGGGCGATTTCGCCGGCCAGATCGCCTGGGCCAGCCAGAACCCCATCGTCGTACCCGGCAGTCTCGGTGACAATATCCGCCTGGCCGACCCGTCCGCCTGTCCCGGCCGTATCCTGGTGGCCGCTGGCGAGGCCGGCCTGTTCGGCGATCTGGACCGGCCCATCGACGAACGCGGCGGCGGCCTGTCGGGCGGCGAACGTCGGCGGCTGGGCCTGGCCCGCGCCATTCTGAAACGCGCGCCTATCCTGTTGCTGGACGAGCCGACGGCCAATCTGGACCCGGCCTCCGAAGAGGCCATGCTGGACCTGATCCGCCAAGCCACGCGCGGCCGCACGACCCTGATCGCCACCCATTCCGCCGCTGTCGCGGCCATGGCCGACCGCGTGGTGCGCCTGTGACCATGACTGTGAACACGACCTCGCCCTCGCGCATCGGCGAACTGATCGCGGCCCAGCGGCGCGCCCAGCGCGGCCGCCTGCGCATCGCCGCAGCCGGCGGCGCGTTCGTCGCGGTGGCGGCCACCTGCCTGCTAGGTCTTTCGGGCTGGTTCATCACGGGCGCCGCCATCGCCGGCGTCGCCGGATCGGCGGCGGTCCAGGCCTTCAACTATATGATGCCCAGCGCGACCATTCGCATGTTGGCCATATTGCGCACCGGCGCCCGCTATATCGAACGGGTCGCCGGTCACGAGGCTGCGTTGAAAGCCCTGGCGCGGCTGCGCCCGCAACTGTTCGACGCCCTCGCCTCCGCCCCGCCCGCCCAGGCCCTGGCCTTGTCGTCCGGCGAGGCCTCGGCCCGACTGGTGCAGGACGTGGATGCGGTCCAGACCCTGTTCGTGCGTCTGTCGGCGCCCTGGGCCTTGGGTGCGGGCGCCGTTTCGGCCGCCCTGCTGGCCGGCATGGCCAGCCCCATGGCGGGCCTGATGCTGCTGCTCGCCATGGGACTGAGCGCTGCGGGTTCGGTGCTGATCGCCCGTCGCCTGGCCGCCCCCGCCGGACGAGAGGTTCAGATCGCCACGGGCGTTCTGAAGGATCGGCTGACCGCCCTGGAAGCCGTTTCTCCGGAACTGAAGGCCTATGGCCTGGACCGCTGGGCGGCCGGCGAGGCTGCCCAGGCCGCCGCCCGTCTCGACCGAAGCCAGATCGTCCTCAGCCAGGCCGGCGGCTGGATGGCCGCCTGGCAGGCGACGGTCACGGGCCTGGCCGTCGCCGCAGTCGTGCCCGCCACCCTGGGCGCCGCCCTGCCGATGACGGCCCTCGCCGCCCTGGCCGCCGTCATGGGGATCGAGGCCGCCGCCGGACTGGTCGGCGCCCTGCAACAGAACGGCGCCGCCGTCGAAGCCGCCCGGCGGCTGGACGCCCTGGCCTCGGCCCCGTCGCTTGCGTCCTCGCCCGCCCCCTCGGAGGCGAGCCTGGTCCTGTCGGCGGACGGCGTTCAAATGGCCCCGCCGATGCGCCTGGGCCTGATCGGCCCGTCCGGGTCGGGCAAGACCACGCTGGCTGAACGACTGGTCGGCCTGCGCGACGCCCTGGCGGACGAGGCGCGCTTGGGCGGATTGGACATCGCCGGCGTCGCCCCGGACGACCGCCGCCCCCTGTTCGCCTACGCCGCCCAGGACATCCGCCTGATCGACGGCACGATCCGCGACAATCTGCTGCTGGCTGGCCCCGCCGAAGACGGCGCGCTGTGGCGCGCGCTGGAGGATGCGGCCCTGGCCGAACGGGTCCGCGCCGATCCGGCCGGCCTGGACGCCCGCGTCGGCCCCAATGGCGAGAGACTGTCTGGCGGCGAGCGGCGACGGCTGGGGCTGGCTCGCGCCTATCTTCGGTCCGCGCCCTGGCTGGTGCTGGACGAACCGACCGAAGGCTTGGACCCGACGACCGAGGCCCAGGTGCTGACCGCGCTCGACCGGCGTCTGAAACACTCGGGCCAGGGCCTGATCGTCGTCAGCCACCGCCCCGCCCCGACACAGCTGTGCGACCGGGTCATCCGGGTGGAGGGGATCGCCGAAGACGGAAAGGTCCGCCTGACCGTCACGCGTCAGCTGGCGCCGGTCTAGACGGTTCTATGGCTGGACGACGAAACGGGTTTCAGACTTCGCCTTCGGCGATGTCGCGAAGGCGGTCGGGCTGTTCGATCCGCAGTTCGTTCAGCGACAACAGACGGATCACGCCGGTCGTCTTCAGCTTGGTCAGAACCCGGCTGACGGTCTCGATGGTCAAACCCAGATAGTCGGCGATTTCAGACCGGGTCATCGGAAGCCGGACCTGATCCTCGGTCGACGGTCGCAGGGGATCGCGCGTCGGCAGGTCCAGCAGGAAGGAGGCGATCCGTTCCTGGGCCGTCTTGCGACCCAGCAACAACATCTGATTCTGCGCCGCCGCCAGTTCGTGGGTCGCCCGATCCAGCAGGGCCTCTTCCAGCAAGGGTCGCTCGCGGATCAGGGCGCGATAGTCGGCCTTGCGGAACCGGCACAGGGTCGCGTCCTCAATGGCCTCGCCGGAAAAGGCGTAGTCCTGGCCCGTGGCCAGACCGACGAAGTCGCCGGCGAACAGGAAGCCCGTGATCTGGCGCCGCCCATCCGGCAGCAGCTTGTAGATCCGCACCGAACCCGAGGTGATGTTGAACAGATGGACCGCCGGATCGCCTTCGCGGATCAGGGCCTCGCCCGCCTTCAGCGTCACCCGTTCGGCGATGGCGTCGAGACCGGCCAGATCGGAGGAATCCAGGCTGCTGCACACGCTGAAGGCCCGCGCGCCACAAGCGGAACACACCGACTCCTGTCGGCGTTTGGCGCAGTCCGTGGGCAGGGATCGGAGTTCGAGCATGACGAAGGAGGTTAGACTTCGTCACCGACGCACGCAAACGGATTGATGGAGATCAAGGCGGCCATTTCGTCCATGGCCTATGGCGGCGAAAATGAGCGCCCTCCAGTATCGCCGCCTGAACAGCGACGAAGCCGACCAAGCCTATGTGTTGGCCCACATGGGGAACCCCAGTCTGACTCTGGAATCCTGGCGCGCTGTCGTGGATTCGGCCCCGGCCGTCGGCGGGGTCATCGCGGCCGTGGCGAATGATTGCGTCCGGGCCATACTGGCCTATTCCATCTCGACGACGTCCTCGGGCGAGCGGCAGTTCATGGTCGACACCCTGGTCGCCTTCGATCTGTTGCGGCCGGAAAAGCTGATCGAACCGCTCGTCTCCGCCGCCTGCGATCTGGCGCGCAAGGGGTGCAGCTCCATCGGCCTTTCCAGCCGAATCGACGCGCCGGGCTATGACGCCGTCATGCGCCAGATCTCCGACGCCGCCGTGCTTCACCGCGTCATCTGATCCCGTCCTGCGCAGCCTGGCCGTAGCGTCGCGCCAGGACGGCGCAGGCGAACAGCTGGATCTGGTGAAACAGCATCAGGGGAACGACGATCAGGCTGACGCTCTGCGCCGCAAACAGGATGGCGGCCATGGGCAGGCCGCTGGCCATGCTCTTCTTCGAGCCGCAGAAGACGATGGCGATCTCGTCCTCGCGCGAAAAGCCCAGCCGCCGGCTGACCAGGGTCGTAACCGCCAGAGCGACCGCCAGGATCAGAACGTCCAGAACCACCACCAGCCCCAGGTCCAGATGAGACAGGCGGGTCCAGACCCCGGACACCACCCCGGCGCTGAAGGCGACATAGACGACCAGCAGAATCGAACCCCGATCCACCACCGAGGTCAGACGGCCGTGCCGCGTCAGCCAGCCGCCGATCAGGGGCCGCGCGGCCTGCCCGACGACAAAGGGCGCCAGGATCTGCAAGGCGATGCCTTCGATGGACGACAGCGACACGCCCGCGCCGCCCACGGGCAGCAGCAGCATCACCAACAGGGGCGTGATGACCACTCCGGCCAGATTGGACACCGAGGCGGCGCACAGGGCGGCCGGCACATTGCCCCGCGCGATGGCGGTGAAGGCGATGGAGGATTGGACCGTCGACGGCAGCAGGCACAGATAGAAGAGGCCGATCCTCAGATCCTGAGCCAACCACGGCCCCGTCGCCCAGAACACGGCCAGGCCCATCAGCGGGAACAGCAGGAAGGTGGAGGACAGCACCATCCCCTGCAACCGCCAATGCGACAGTCCCGCCCAGACGGCGCCGGGCGACAGACGCGCGCCATAGAGGAAGAACAACAGGCCGATGGCCGCCGTCGCCGCCCCTTCGGCGACGTTCGCGCCCGCGCCGCGAGCCGGAGCCAGGGCGGCCAGAACCACCGTGCCGATCAGCATCAGCAGGTAAGGGTCGATCCATCGGCGCAACGCGTTCATGGCCCGGTCCTAGGCCGCGCCTCAGGCGAACGGCAAGCCCCGCATCAGATCGTCATCGGAGGCGAACCGATTCTGATCGTTCAGTTCGCACGCTCGGATCGGGCGACAAAATAGGGCAACAGCCCCGCCACCACCCGCCGACTGGCGTCCTCGTCCTGGTCGAGCATGTTCCTGAGCGGAGTTCCGATCAGGGCCTCGCCGAACGCGCTCAGCGCGATGAAGAGGACCGCCGAAGACAGTCGGTCCCGGCTGGCGTCGGACGGGTCGCCCAGTTTCTCCTGAATCACGTGGACCAGCCCGTTGACGGCGTCCCGAACGGGTTCGAGATGTGAGAGATCGCCCTTCAGCACGATCCAGGCCGCCAACTTGCCCGCCCCGCCTTCGGCGAAGGCGTCGAATACGGCGGTGACCAATTCCAGCGGCGCCCCCTCATCGGTACGCAGGCGCGCGATCGCCGCCTCGAGGTCGCGAGACAGATCCGCCACCATCGAACCCATCAAGGCCGACTGAAGCCCCTCGGCCGACCCGAAGTGATGGATCAGATTGGCGTGGGTCATTCCGAGGTCATCGGCGACGGCCTTCAGGGTGACGGAGTCCGGCCCTCCGGACAGCAGTCGCGCACGGGCGCAGACCAGGGCCTCCAGACGAGCTTCATCAGGGGTGCGACGACGACGACGAACGCGCTCTATTGACATCAGTGTTAGTTACATCCATGTAGATAGCAACTGGTTAAGCTCAGTCCTGGGAGAGAGCAAGTGACAGCCGAACTAATGGTCGCGGACGCCAAATTCGATCCGCAAACCCGCACGCCCAGCCGGCTGCGTCCCCGACGCGTCGAGCCGCTCCGGGCGCTTCGCGCCTTGCGCCGTCTCATCGCCGACAAGGAAGACACGACTCAGGTGTTCGAGATCATGAACGCTCTGGCCGGGCGTTCCGTCCGCCGGGGCTATGAGAAGATGCTCGAACAGCCTGAAGGCGCTCGGCAGGCCTATATGATGGTGGAATTGGCGGACCGGCTGCATGATCGGGCGTGGCTGGAGTCGCTCCCGCAGGGCACGGTCGGCCGCGCCTATCTGGACTTCATCGACGAGCGGAACCTCTCGGCCTACGGTCTGGCCGGGGAAAGTCGCAAGGTCGCGGACTCCGAGATCGAAGCCGCTCACCCCTACGCCTGGTATGCCCGTCGACTGCGCGACGTGCACGATCTTTGGCACGTTCTCACCGGCTATCGCACCGACGCGCTCGGAGAAGCCTGTGTGGTCGCCTTCTCTCTCCCGCAGACGCGAAGCGCGGGCTTTGGTCTCATCGCGGCCGGTGTTGCGATCGAAGCCGCCCGGGCCCGCACGGGCCACCCGTGTGCGCGCGCCGTTCTTCAGGCCTGGCTTCGGGGCCGCCGGGCGGCCTGGCTGCCGGCGCTGGACTGTGGATCGGCGTGGAAAAGGGACCCCGTTAGCGGTGTGATCGGCGTCGAATAAGGACCCCTCATTCCTGAGGTCT
>NZ_JBXASO010000006.1:0-198921 GCF_058809375.1 Brevundimonas sp. GW821-FHT10E09
CGGACGCCTCCTTCGAGTGCTGTTCAACACCTCACTCTGGCACATAGATGCCGTCGGGGGGCGTCCACCCCATCACCCCGAAAAGATGTTCGGGACGTCCGCTTTCCAGCGCGGCCCTGCTGAATGCAAACGTGAGGAGAGCGGTTTGTATAGATGGGCCAAGGAAGGAAAACGAAGATCATCTCTCCTAATTTGGTGAACTGAAACTAATAATTTCAACACCCTAACGCGCCCAGACGGCAATCGACCAACCACACATCCAGACTGTGTTAGCCTCGTCGTCCGGTCTTTGACATCGGGCGTGCGCCGCCGTCCGCCCCCCATCAACGCCACAGCAGGCGCTCCCTGGCGCGTTTGGCGCCTTTGGCACGGTTGTCACCCTGTTTTCGCGCCAAACCGACCGGCCTCAGCCGATCCTAACGCCGCAGCAGGTGCCCCATGGCGCATTTGGCCCATTTGGCGGTTTGGCGGTTTGTCACCCTGTTTTTACGCCAAACCGACCGGCCTCAGCCGATCATGCAGCGCCAGCCGTCGAACCCGACCTCAACATTGGCCGGAACAATCGCCGACAGTTCCTTGTAATCCATGTCGATATGCAGGTTCGTCAGCACCGCCCGCTCGACGTCCGCCGCCGCAATCCACTCCAGCGTCCGGTCCAAATGCGCATGGGTCGGATGAGGGGTGTAGCGCAGGGCGTCGACGATCCAGACCTGACACCCCGCCACCGCCCGGATCGCCGCCTCGTCCAGGTCCGACACGTCGCTGGAATAGGCCATGTCGCCCAGCCGATAGCCGACCGACCGGATCGGCCCGTGCCCCTGATCGAAGGTCACGACCGGGATCGCGCCCCCCGGCCCCTCCACCGACCAGGCCGTCCCGTGCGGCGGAATGACCTGGGCGTCCAGCAGCGGCGGATAGCCGAACTTGCTCTCGAAGATATAGTCGAACCGGTGCGACAGGGAGTTCAGGGTCGCCTCATCCATCCAGGCCGGGATCCGCTTGCGCGCCCGCGTCGCGAAGGTCCGCAGATCGTCGATCCCGTGGGTCTGGTCCGCATGGTCGTGGGTATAGAGGACCGCGTCCACATGCCGGGTCCCGCTGGCCAGCATCTGTTCGCGCAGATCCGGCGAGGTGTCGATCAGGATGTTGGTCATCCCCTCCGGCCCGGTCTTCCTCGCCAGCATCGAGCAGCGCGTGCGCCGGTTCCTCGGCTCGGCCGGGTCGCAGACGCCCCAGTCGCCATCGCCCCGCGGCACCCCGCCCGAGGATCCGCTGCCCAGGATGACGACTTCGAAGCTCATGCGGGTCTCGGTATCCGGTCAAAGAGGCCGAAGAAGGCCTCGGTGGTTCTCTGGTCCGCCTCCTCGGCGCTCCAGCCCCGGATCTCGGCCAGCTTGTCCAGCACATGGCTGATATAGGCCGGCTCGTTACGCCGCCCCCGATGCGGGATGGGCGCCAGATAGGGGCAGTCGGTCTCGACGATTATACGCTCGGCCGGCATGTCCCGGATCACCGCCCGCACATCCTCGGCCGCCTTGAAGGTGGCGATCCCCGACACCGAGAACCAGGCTCCCAGTTCCGCTGCGATTCCCGCGAGTTCCGCCCCGCTGGTGTAGCAGTGCATCAGCATCTTGAACGGCCCGGCGGCGTGCTCCTCCTTCAGGATCGCCCCCATGACCTCATCTGCCTCGCGGGTATGGATCACCAGCGGCAGACCCGTCTCCCGCGCCGCCGCCACATGCTGGCGGAACACCGCCGCCTGGATCTCGCGCGGGCTGAAGTCATAGTGGAAGTCCAGCCCGCACTCCCCGATCCCCACCACCTTGGGCCGCTGCGCCAGCTCGATCAGGGTCGCCGCCGTCAGCTCCGCCGCATCCTTGGCCTCGTGCGGATGCACCCCCACCGTGCACCAGATGTCGGGGTTGGCCATGGCGATCCCGTGGGTCGCCTCGAAGCTGGTCAGTTTGTCCGAGATCTCGACCATCAGGCCGACCCCGGCCTCGCGCGCCCGGGCGATCACCGCGTCCCGGTCCTCGTCGAACTGGGGGGCGTGAAGGTTCACATGGCTGTCGATCAGCATCAGCCCATCCGTTCCTGCTGGGCCTGGACCCGCCTCAGGTCCGCCAGCGCCCCGGCCAGCACATCGGCCTTGTCCAGGTTCAGCCCCGCCGCCCGCTCCGGCAAGGGCTGCAGCCGCTCCCACAGCTCGGCCCAGCGGTTGCCTGCGCCGGCGGGACTGCTCAAGGCGCGCATCCGCACCGCCGCGATCAGCCGGTCCATCAGGGTCTCGAACCGCTCCTGCCCCTCCGCGCCCCGGAACTTGTCGGCGACGGCCAGGGCCTCGGCCCGGTCCACATCGCCCTCGACCCAGCGCCGCGCCAACTGGTCCATCTCGAAGGTCGCCCCCGACGCCAGGGCCAGGGCCGCGCCCGGCGATCCGCCCGCCATGGCCGCCGCATGCTCGGCCTCCTCCGGCTCCGCCCCTGTCCGGTTCCGGACCAGGGTCTCCAGCCGCTCCGGCGTCCAGATGGGGAAGCTCAGCCGCCGGCAGCGCGACCGGATCGTAGCCAGCAGCCGCCCCGGCGCATGGGTGACCAGGAACAGCACGCCCCGCTCGGGCGGCTCCTCCAGAACCTTCAGCAAGGCATTGGCCGCGTTGAGGTTCAGGTCGTCGGCCGCGTCGATGATCGCCACCCGGTGCTGGGCCTGGGACGGGCTCTTGGAGAAGAACTCGGGCAGGTCGCGCGACTGATCGACCGAGATCGACTTCTTGGTCTTGCCCCCCTCGACCAGCCGTTCCAGCACCAGCAGGTCCGGGTGGGACTGGGCCGAGATCAGCCGGCTGACCGGATCCTCGCGTCGCGCGCCCAGCGGCCCGCGCGCCGGATCGGCCGCCGCCCCCAGCAACCGCCGCGCCGCGCGATAGGCGAAGGTCGCCTTGCCCGTCCCCTCGACCCCGCACAGCAGCCAGGCATGGTGCAGCCGTCCCCGCTCCCAGGCGTCCAGAAAGGCCGCTTCCGCCGCCGCATCAGGGACCAGGTCGAACCGGTCGCGGGGATGATCGTCGCTCACAGCAGCCGGTCCTGAACCGCCCGCCAGACGCGCGCCTCCACCTCGTCCAGCGACCCCACGGCGTCGATCAGCACGCACCGCTCCGGATGGGCCTCGACGATCCTCAGAAAACCCTCGCGCAGTCGCTGATGGAACTCCAGCCCCTTGGATTCGAACCGCGTCTCGAACAGGCCGCGCCCGAACGCCCGCTCCAGCCCCACCTCGACCGGCAGGTCGAACACCAGGGTCAGGTCCGGCTGATCGTCTCCGACCACGCCCGCATCGATCTGTTCGATAAAGCTCTGGGCAACCCCGCCGCCGGCGCCCTGATAGGCCCGGCTGCTATCGGCGAACCGGTCGCACACCACCCAGTCGCCGGCCTCCAGCGCCGGCCGGATGGTCCGCTCCAGATGGTCCGAACGCGAGGCGTACATCAGCAGGGTCTCGGTCATGGCCGACCAGGGCTCGGCGTCGGTGGCCACGACCAGGTTGCGGATCACCTCCGCCCCTTTCGAACCTCCCGGTTCACGCGTCCGCACCACAGCGCGATCGCCCAGGACGGGCTGCAGCCGCTCGACCAGCCGTCCGACCTGAGTCGACTTGCCGGAGCCCTCGCCGCCTTCGAAGCTGATGAATTTTCCACGGGTCACGCGCCTTCATGGCGCGCGCGGCCCGCCGGACGCAAGCCCGTGCGCGCGATCAACTGCCCGATATCAACAGGGCGCCGACATAACCCTTCGCCACGACGGATTGGCGCGCAACCTCGGCCGCGTTGGCGCTCTCCCACGGACCGACCACGACATTATACCGCCCGCCATTCCGGTCGGCGCGCACCCATCCGCTCAAATGCTCCGCGATTCGGCTCGCCTCGCCCTGGTCCGAGAAAGTCCCCGCCTGCACCCAGAAGCTCGCGACCTCCGCAACGACAGCCACCGGAACGGGCGAAGGCGCGGGCGCCGGGGCCGAGCTTGGCGCTCTGGCCGGCCCTTCCGCCCGCAGGATCGTCCCGCCGCCCTGTCGGGGCGCGCGGCCCAGATACCGGACCCGCACCCGCCCGACGCCCTGCGACAGCATCCCCAGCTCCTGCGCCGCCTCCCGCGACAGGTCGATGATCCGACTGTCAACGAACGGGCCCCGATCATTGACCCGGACCACCAGCCGACGACCATTTTCCAGGTTGGTGACCTCGACCAGCCCCGGCAGCGGCAGGGTCTTATGCGCCGCCGTCAGCTGGTGCATGTCGAACCGCTCGCCGCTTGAGGTCGGCCGCCCGTTGAAGGCGTCCCCGTACCAGGAGGCCATACCGACCTCCTCGTAGTCCGGCTGCTCCTTGGGCGTGTACCAGCGTCCGCGCACCTGATAGGGCCGCATCGTCCCCGACACGATCGGCGCCGGATCCTTGACCACGGGAATTCCGCTCGCGCCGCCTTTGCCGCCGACGGTCGAACAGGCCGCCAGCAGCGAGAACAGGCCCAGGATCAGGCCGCTGCGCATCCATTGTCCGGTCGTCATCGGTCGCACCTCGCCTCGATCCTCAAAAACAGGATGACCGAAGACATTTCCGCTTTGGTTAATGCGCCGTTCGCCTGCTATGGCGTCCGCCTCCGCTCAGCGCGGCAAGGAAGTGTGGCCGAGTGGTTTAAGGCACTGGTCTTGAAAACCAGCGACGGTGAGAGCCGTCCGTGGGTTCGAATCCCACCGCTTCCGCCATTCCTGCCGACGATCCCACTGAGAGACCAGGTTCAGGTCACGCGACGCTTCTCAAGCTTCCGGGCCAGGGTGCGGCGATGCATGCCGAGGCGGCGAGCGGCTTCGGAGATGTTGAAGTCCGTCTCCACCAGGGTCTCGTGGATCCGTTCCCATTCCAGGGTCTTGATCGAGGTCGGGCGGCTGGTCAGGGGCGTCGCGGCGTCGCCCGACGCCTTGCCGAAGGCGGCTTCGATGTCATCGGTGCTGGCCGGCTTGGCCAGATAGTGACGGGCGCCCAGTTTGATCGCCTCCACCGCCGTGGCGATACTGGCGAAGCCGGTCAGGACGACGATGTTCATGTCGGCGTCAAAGGCGCGAAGGGTCGAGACGCACCCCAGGCCGGAGGCGCCGCCCAGTTTGAGATCGACCACGGCGAAGCCCGGCCGGTGAATTTTCAGCACCTCGGCCATCTGATCGGGGCCGTCCGCGCTGACCACCATATAGCCCCGCCGTTCGAAGGACTTGCGCAGGGTGCGCGAAAAGGATTCGTCGTCCTCAACGATCAACAGGGTCGGGGTTTCATCAGTCATCGGACATCTCCTGCGGCGCCAGGGCAGCGATGGGGAGGATCAACCGCACCTCGCCGCCGCCAGCTGGGGGATTGGACGCTTCAACCGCGCCGCCCAGCGAACGCATCACATTCACCAGAAGAAACAAGCCCAAACCCGCGCCGGGGCGATCCTTCGTCGAATTATAGGGTTTGCCCAGCCGCTCCAGAATCGTGGCTGGAAAGCCGGGCCCATTGTCGCGGATCGCAAATTCCAGCTGCCCGTCGCGAACGACCGGGGACACGAAGATGCGGCGAGCCCCCGCCTCCACCGCATTGTCGAACAGGACGCCGAAGACCTGACGCAGGGCGGGGTCGGCGATGACGCTCGGATCGGGTCCGGTCCATGCCGTGACCTCGACCCGGACACGGGCGTCACGGGCGCTCCAGCCCTGAACCACCTCGTTCAGAAACCGGCCCATGGTCGTGCGCATCGGCGCCTGGCCTCTCGCCTCGCCCGCCGACATCAGGATGCCGGTGACGATGGCCTTGCAGCGTTCGACCTCGGCCTGCATCACGTCCATGTCCTGCTTCAGGTCCGCATCAGCCTTCAGCATCGGCATCCTTCGCCAGTCGCTCAGTATGACCGACAGCGACGCCAGGGGCGTGCCCAGTTCGTGCGCCGCCCCCGAAGCCAGCAGGCCCATGCGCACGATGTGATCCTGTTCCGTCGCCTGCTGGCGCACATCGGCGACATATGCGTCGCGGGCGCGCAGATTGTCGTTGATCCGCGTCATGAACAGCACCAGCAGCACCGCCATCAGCAGGAAACAGATCAGGCTGCCCTGCATATAGAGGCTCAACAGAGCATCCTCGCTGTCGGGCGGCAGGTTCAGCGGCCGGTTGAATACGCCAAGGCCGGCGAAACACAGACTGGTGACGCCGATCAGCGACCAGGCGTAGACGGGGGCCAGAAGCACCGCGCCGAGCACGACCTGCAGCAGATAGAGGGCCACGAACGGATTGGCCGCGCCGCCGGTGAGGAAAAGCTGCCACGTCAGGGCCGCGACATCGGCCAGCAGGGCCAGCATGAGTTCCTGATCCGAGATGGCGTCCCGGCGCTGCGTCAGCGGGACGCTGACCAGATTGACCAGGGCCAGGCCGGCGGGTGCGATCAGCAGCCAGAAGACCGGCAGGCGGATGCCCATGACAAAATGGACCAGCAGTATGGTGGCGACCTGACCGGCGACGGCCAGCCAGCGCAACTGGATCAGCAGGCGAAGATTTCGCCGGTTCGCGGTTTCCTGCGACACCGCCGTCTCGCGCCAGTCGCCGATGCCCAGCAGCCGTTGAAGCGTCTTGGTCATTGCGCGGATCGGCGGCGCCGGACTTCGCGGACCAAGAGCCCGAAGCCGACAAGGGTCATCAGGGCCATGCCGAACCAGGTCAGGGCGTAGACGAGATGGCTATTGGGAAATTTCACGATGGTCAGACCGCCCCTGGGCCAGCCGTCGGGATTGGGCGTCGCGTCGGCGTCTATGAAATAGGGCGCGACATTGGACAGCCCCCGGGCCGCAGCGATGGCCGCAATGTCGCGAGAGTACCAGCGGTCGCCCGCCGGATCATTCGTGCGCAGAAAACCGCCCCTGGGTTCTGTGATGCGCAACAGGCCGGTCACCTGTTGTTCGCCCGTCGCCTGCCCGCCCGGTCGATCCTTCTGCAAACGACGCTGTGGCGTGACGAAGCCCCGATTGATCAGGATCGTGGCGCCGGCGTCGGTCTGCAGCGGCGTCATGACCCAGAATCCGGCGCCGTAATCCGTGACGGCCTGGACCAGGGTCTCCCGGTCATGTCGGAAAACGCCCCGCGCCGTGACGTGACGATACTGGTCCGTCTCTCTCGACACCGTCGGCCAGGCGTCCGGCTCCGGCGCGGGTTGCGGCGCGGCGTGCACACTCGCTTCGACCTGGGCGATCAGGTCGGTCTTCCACGCCAGTCGCTGCAACTGCCATCCGCCCAGGGCGACGAAGCCCGCAAACAGCAACGCCGCGCCGACGCCGGCCCAGAACAGGGTCGGCGACAGACGCGGCGCGATTGGGCCTTGGGCCTTGATGGCGATCTCCCGGGCCTGTCCTCAGGAGGACATCTGGCTCATTTCGTGGGTGGCGGGCATCATGTTGGTGTTCAGGTGGTACATCACCCACAGCGAACCCGACAGGGCGATGACCACCACGATGATCGTGAAGATCAGGGCCAGCATGGTCCAGCCGCCCTCCGACTTGGAGTTCATGTGCAGGAAGTAGATCATGTGGACCACGATCTGCACCACGGCGAACGCCATGACGATCAGGGCCGTCGCCTGGGGCGGCAAGGCGCCGGTCATCACCAGGGCGAACGGGATGGCCGTCAGGATCACCGACAGCACGAAACCGATCATATAGCTCCTGAAGGAGCCGTGATTGTGCGCCTCGTGACCCAGGTGGTCCACCTCGTGCGACTCGGGCGAGTGATCGTTCTTGTCGGCGCTCATCGAACCATGCCCAGCAGATAGACGAAGGTGAAGACGCCGATCCAGATGACGTCGAGGAAGTGCCAGAACATCGACAGGCACATCAGGCGGCGTTTGTTGGCGGGGATCAGGCCCTTCCAGCTGACCTGAACCATCAGCGTCACCAGCCAGATGATGCCGAAGGTCACGTGCAGGCCGTGGGTGCCCACCAGGGTGAAGAAGGCAGACAGGAAGGCGCTGCGTTGCGGCGTGGCGCCTTCATGGATCAGGTGCGCGAACTCGTAGAGTTCGATTCCCAGGAAGGCCAGGCCGAACAGGCCGGTGATCGCCAGCCAGATCAGGGTCTGGGTCCTGTTGTTCTTGTCCATCGCCAGCATGGCGAAGCCGTAGGTGATCGACGAGAACAGCAGCATGGCGGTGTTGACCGCCACCAGCTCCAGGTCGAACAGCTCCTTGGGTCCCGGCCCGGCGGCGTAGTTGCCGCCCAGGACGCCGAACACGGCGAACAGCATCGCAAAGATGAGGCAGTCGCTCATCAGATAGAGCCAGAAGCCCAGCATGGTGCTGGAGCCTTCCTCGTGATGCGGCTCCTCTTCCAGATGGAAGACGTTCGGGTCGATCTCAGTCGCGGTCACGCTCATGGATCAGGCCTCCGTTCCGGCCAGGGCGCGCGTGCGCGCCTCTTCGGTTTCGCGCACCTCATCCTCAGGGATGTAGTAGTCGCGCTTGTAGTTGAAGGTGTGGGCGATCGAGACCGCCAGCACGCCCACGAAGGTCAGGGCCGCCAGCCACCAGATGTACCAGATCAGCGCCAGACCCATCACCAGGCACAGGCCCGAGATGATGACCCCCGTGCCCGTGTTCGAGGGCATGTGGATTGCGCGATAGCCGGACAGCGGACGCTGATAGCCCTTCTTCTTCATGTCCCACCAGGCGTCGGAGTCATGAATGACCGGCGTGGAGGCGAAGTTGTAGGCGGGCGGAGGTGAAGAGGTGGCCCATTCCAGGGTGCGGCCGCCCCACGGATCGCCCGTGATGTCACGCAGCTTGTCGCGATTGATGATGGAGACCGCGAACTGGATGAACATGGCCGCGATGCCCAGGGCGATGACGCCTGCGCCGATGGCGGCGATGACGAACCAGATCTGCAAGGACGGGTCGTCGAACACCCGCATCCGGCGCGTCACGCCCATGAGACCCAGGACATACAGGGGCGCGAACGCCAGCCAGAAGCCCGGCACCCAGCACCAGAAGCTGACCAGCCCCCAGAACTTGTTGAGTCTGAAGCCGAAAGCCTTCGGCCACCAGAAGTTGATGGCGGCGAACAGGCCGAACAACACGCCGCCGATGATGACGTTGTGGAAGTGGGCGACCAGGAACAGCGAGTTGTGCAGCACGAAGTCGGCCGGCGGCACGGCCAGAAGCACGCCGGTCAATCCGCCGATCACGAAGGTCAGCATGAAGGCGACCAGCCACATCATCGGCAGTTCGAAACGGATACGGCCCCGATACATGGTGAAGAGCCAGTTGAAGATCTTCGCCCCCGTCGGGATCGAGATGATCATCGTGGTGATGCCGAAGAAGGAGTTCACCGACGCGCCCGAACCCATGGTGAAGAAGTGGTGGAGCCACACCAGGTACGACAGGATCGTGATCACGACCGTCGCGTAGACCATCGAGGTGTAGCCGAACAGCTTCTTGCCCGAGAAGGTCGAGGCGACTTCCGAGAAGACGCCGAACAGCGGCAGGATCAGGATGTAGACCTCAGGGTGGCCCCAGATCCAGATCAGGTTCACGTACATCATCGGGTTGCCGCCGAAGTCGTTCGTGAAGAAGTTGGTGCCGACATAGCGGTCAAGCGTCAGCAAGGCCAGGACGGCGGTCAGGACCGGGAAGGACGCCACGATCAGGACGTTGGTGCAGAGCGACGTCCAGGTGAAGATCGGCATCTTCATCATGCCCATGCCCGGCGCCCGCATCTTCACGATGGTGGCGATCAGGTTGATGCCGGACAGGGTCGTCCCCACCCCCGCGATCTGCAGCGCCCATATGTAATAGTCCACCCCGACGCCGGGGCTGTAGCCGATGCCGGACAGCGGCGGATAGGCCAGCCAGCCCGTGCGGGCGAACTCGCCGACGAACAGCGAGGCCATGACGATGATGGCGCCGGCCGTCGTCATCCAGAAGCTGAAATTGTTGAGGAAGGGGAAGGAGACGTCGCGCGCGCCGATCTGCAGCGGCACGACATAGTTCATGATCCCCGTCACCATCGGCATGGCCACGAAGAAGATCATGATCACCCCGTGAGCGGTGAAGACCTGATCATAGTGGTGTGCGTTCAGATAGCCTTCGGACCCGCCGAACGCCATCGCCTGCTGCAGGCGCATCATGATAGCGTCGGCGAAGCCGCGCACGAACATGATCAGACCCAGGATCATGTACATGATCCCGATCTTCTTGTGGTCCACGGTCGTGAACCATTCCTTCCAGAGATAGCCCCAGAGCTTGAAATAGGTCAGGGCGCCCAGCAGGGCGACGCCGCCCAGCAGGACCACGATCATGGTCACGACCAGGATCGGCTCGTGCAACGGCAGAGCCTCGAGCGTCAACCGCCCGAAGATGAGTGGAATGAGGGTGTCAGCGTTCATCGACTGTGTTCGCTCAGGCGTTGGGGGAGGAACGGACGTCGGTCGAAACCGCCCCCGTAGATTGTTTGTCTGTGGACAGCGACGCCATCGGCACGCCCTGGGTCAACCCAGGCCCGACAAAGGCGCCAGGCTGACAGGGGCGCTGGCTGCGTCAAGTTCGGCCCGACGGATGCGATCAGCGGCCGCAGCCTCAGCCTGCAGCGGCGTGCAGATGGTCATGACATAGCTGTCGTTCGAGCCGAAGATCGCCGCGTTCTTTCCGCGACCGGCGTACTTGTCATAGACCAGCGGCATGGTGTTGCGCACCGAGGCCATGGTCAGGCCGCCCTTGCGGTCGATTTCCATCATCTCGCCCATGCACATCTTGCCCGGCTCGACGCACATGTTGAGGATCGCGTCCCACAGGCCGCCGTCGACCGTGGAGAAACGCATCGCCGGCACCTTCTCGCTGGGCTTTTCCAGTTCGAGGTAACGGTCGCGATCCAGCGCCTGACCGCCCTGGCGAACCCCGGCGATCCAGCCGTCGAAGCCTGCCTGGTCCATACCGTGGAAGGCGAAACGCATGTGCGAGAAGCCGTCGCCGGAATAGTTGGCCGAGAAGCCTTCATACTCGCCCGGACGGTTGATGACGGCGTGCAGCTTCGTCTCCATGCCCGGCATGGCGTAGATCTGGCCGGCCAGGGCGGGAATATAGAAGGAGTTCATCACCGAGGACGAGGTGATGTGGAAGCGGATGGGGCGATCCACAGGCGCGGCCAGTTCGTTGACGGTGGCGACGCCGTACTGCGGATAGATGAACAGCCATTTCCAATCGAGCGCGACCACATTGACCTGCAGCGGCTCAACGCTTTCGTCCACCGCCTGCCCCGGCTTGATCCGGTCAATGGGGCGGTAAGGATCGAGAAGGTGAGTGCCGGCCCAGGTCAGGGCGCCCAGGCAGATGATGATCAGCAGGGGCGCAGCCCAGATCACGACCTCCAGATGGGTCGAGTGGTCCCAGTCCGGTTGGTATTCCGCGTCCTTGTTCGACGCCCGGTACTTCCAGGCGAAGAATACGGTCAGCGCCATCACCGGAACGATGATGATCAGCATCAGCAGGGTGGAGATCATCAGCAGGTCGCCCTGCTGCTGGGCGATGTCGCCGGCGGGTTTCAGCACGACCAGATTACAGGCCGACAGAAGCGCCACCATGGGCACGAGCAGGAGTAGGCGCAGACGGCGCAAGGCGGCTCCAATCGGGAAACATCGGACAACAGGGAGGAGTCGCGACGGTTGGCGTTCGAACTGGGCCGGATAGTCAGCTTCGATCAGAAACGACATTGGACAATCTGTCCTATCCTCAGATCGCGACTTTCGTCGCAAAGGGCGCCCGGTCATAATGCGGCATTACCGACGCATGCCCAAATCTCAAATTTCACGGAGCGATCCCAGCCCATGTCCGTCTCGACGACCCCTTCGTCAGAGTCGCTGGAACGCGACGCCGCAGCCCTCCACTCCGATCACGGCAAGGTGGACGCCGGCGAAATCGCCATCGGCGTGATCATTGGCCGGACGTCGGAGTTCTTTGACTTCTTCGTTTACGCCATCGCTTCCGTGGTCGTGTTTCCGCAACTGATCTTCCCGTTCGCCGGGCCGATCGGCGGCACGCTGCTGTCCTTCGCGATCTTCGCCCTGGCCTTCCTGGCCCGCCCTTTCGGCACGGCCCTGTTCATCGCCATCGACCAGAAATTCGGGCGCGGCGCCAAGCTTACCATAGCGCTGTTCCTGCTGGGCACCTCGACCGTGGCCGTGGCCTTCCTGCCCGGCTATGAAACCATCGGCATCGCCGCCGCCGTACTGCTCGCTGTCTTCCGCATCGGTCAGGGCGTCGCGCTGGGGGGCGCCTGGGACGGCCTGGCTTCGCTTCTGGCGGTCAACGCCCCCGAGAATCGCCGCGGCTGGTACGCCATGATTCCCCAACTGGGCGCGCCCATCGGCCTGATCGTCGCCTCTGCCCTGTTCGCCTTCTTCCTGAACACCCTGTCGGCGGCCGACTTCCTGGACTGGGGCTGGCGCTATCCCTTCTTCGTGGCCTTCGCCATCAACGTCGTGGCCCTGTTCGCCCGCCTTCGCATCGTCGTGACCCCCAGCTTCCAGAAGCTGTTCGAGACCCGCGAGCTGCAGCCCACTCCGGTCCACACCGCCATCAAGGCGGAAGGCCCCCGGATCGCCATCGGCGCCTTCGCCCCCTTGGCCAGCTTCGCCATGTTCCACATGGTCACCGTCTTCCCCCTGTCCTGGGTCTTCCTGTTCACCCAGGAAACGCCGGTCCGCTTCCTGCTGATCGAAATGGTCGGGGCCGTTTTCGGCCTGCTGGCCATCCTCGCTTCGGGCGTTTTGGCCGATCGCTATGGCCGACGCGCCCTGCTGGCGGTCACCGCCGCCGGCATCGCCGCCTTCTCGGGCTTCGCCCCCCAGCTGCTGAACGGCGGGGCGATCGGCGAGCTGACCTTCATGATCTCCGGCTTCATCCTGCTGGGCCTGTCGTTCGGTCAAGCCTCCGGTCCGGTGGCGTCCAGCTTCTCCCTGGCCAACCGCTATACATCGTCGGCCCTGACCTCGGACCTGGCCTGGCTGTTCGGCGCCGGCTTCGCCCCTTTGGTCGCCCTGTGGATCTCGAGCCAGTTCGGCCTGATCGCCGCCGGCGCCTATCTGCTGTCCGGCGCGATTTGCACCCTGGTCGCCCTGTGGCTCAACCGCGAACTGGCCCGCAGTTCCTCGGACAAGACCCCCGCCCCCAAGGCGTGATCCGCTTCAGCCGGATCGGAAAGCCCCGGTCTCGCCAGGCGGGACCGGGGCTTTTTTGTCGCCGCCGCGGCGGTGCGTCAGCGGCGGTCGTGCGGCAGACCGAACCTGTCGACGATCCGATATTCTATCACGGGTCCAGCACGGCTGCCTCCGGCTTCGGCTCTGCCGTGTTCAAGCCCGGCCAATCGCCCGAGCAGGTCGGTCGCAACGCCGCCGCCTTCGTGACGGCCTGGAACGGGCGGCGCGCGGAACGGCCTCTAGATCGCTTCGGCCGTCAGACGCATGACCAGGGTAAGGTGTTCGCCTGGCGCCAGTCGCGCCAGCCCGCCGGCCTCGCCCGGCGTCCCGTTCAGAATGTCCGGTCGGTGCGTCACCGGCTCGACACAGAAGAAGTCGGCCCCGACGGGAGCATAGACCTGGACCCAGTCCGCGCCCGCGCCGCCGTTCAGCACGATGCGGTGCCCGTCCCCGTCCAGCAGGGCCTCGCCGGTCCAGCCGGCGTAGGCGTGATCGACAAAGGGGGCCTCGGCCAGGGCCAGGCCGTCGCCCCAGTCCGCCACCGCATCCGGCGCCGCCAGCCGTTCGGGAATTCCGCGCGCGTCGGTCAGCCACACCCCCGTCGCCGAAAGCCTGAGCCGGGTGTCTGGATGTCTGGGGAAATAGGGATGCAGGCCCAGGCCGGCGGGCATGACCGTATCGCCGGTGTTGGTCACCGACAGGCTGATCTCCAGCCCCTGGTCCGTCAGCCTGACCGCCTGACGCGCCCGCCACGGCCAAGGCCAGCCGCCTGCTTGGGCCGCAGCCTGGTCCGACCAGTCCAGCCTCAGGTCGGCGCTCGCATCGTCGACGGCCTCGACCGCCCAGGGCTTCAGCCAGCCGTCTCCGTGATGGGCGTGGGGGGCGAACCGGTCCAGCGCGGTCAGCCTGACCTCGCGCCCCTCGAACACGAACCGCGCGTCGGCGATCCGGTTGGCGTAGGGGACTAGCGGGAAACAGGCGGTTTCCAGCAGGTCGGTCGCCCCCTTCGGCGTTGGCCGCAACACCGATCGGCCATGTAGGCTCAGGTCTAGGATCGCGCCGCCCAGACCCGGCGTCAGGGAGGCGCGCCAGTCTCCGGCGCGCAATTGGATTACGGCTTCGGCGCTCACGGACGGACGCGGTTCTGCGGCCGGTCCGCCTCGACCGGCTGGATCATGGTGAAGACGCCCGTTTCCGGGTCGAATCGATGCAGGCCGCCACCGACGCCGTAGACCAGCGAACCGTCCTCGGCCGGCAGGGCGAAGCCGGTCTGGTCCGGCGAGTCCCACAAGGCGGTCTCGCCGCTCCCGGACGTATAACGATGCAGCTTTCGACCCTTGATGTCGACGAACCACACCGCCTTGCGCTCGGCGTCCCATACTGGCCCCTCGCCCAGCTCCGCCCGGACGTCCCAGACCAGTTCCGGGGAGGTCGGCTTCGTTTCGCTCATGATTCGGCCCGCCGAATTGAAGGTGTTGATCTGGTGGTGGAAATCCGTCGCTGTAAGACGCTGTGCAGGCGACGCCCCAAAACCCGCGCTTCCGAACGCGCGAACGGCGTCAGATCAGGCCTTGGCCCTTGGGCAGTTCGGCGTAACGGTGCACGCGCGTGGCCATCACCAGGCCGAAACCGATCATCACCGTCAGCATCACCGTGCCGCCATAGGACAGCAGCGGCATCGGCACCCCCACGACGGGCGCCAGCCCCATGACCATCGCGCCGTTGATCAGCACATACATGGCGAAGGTCGCGGTCACCCCCGACGCGGCCAGACGGCCGAAATGGCTGTGCGACAGGGATGCGATCCGCAGCGAGATCAGGATGATCGCCGCATAACAGGCCAGGATGGTGAAGGAACCGACGAAACCGAACTCCTCGGACACCGCCGCGAAGATGAAATCAGTGTGTTTTTCGGGCAGGAATTCCAGCTGGCTCTGGCTGCCCAGGCCGAACCCCTTGCCCAGGAAGCCGCCGGAGCCCAGGGCGATCTTGGACTGCATGATGTGATAGCCCGTGCCCGACGGATCGGCCTCCGGGTTCAGGAAGGTCAGCACCCTGTGGCGTTGATACTCGTGCATGCCGAACATCACATAGGGCGGAATCAGCGCCACGGCGGCGGCGCCCACAGCAGCGATGATCTTCCAGCTCAGCCCCGCCATGAACATAATGGCCGCGCCGGTCAGGCCGATCAGCATGGCCGAGCCCAGGTCCGGCTGGTGCGCCACCAGCAGGAAGGGCAGGCCGATGATGGCGACCGGATAGATCAGCTTCCAGTGGAAGCTGGCCTCCTTGGCCGAAGCGCCGTGATACCAGCGCGCCAGGGCCAGAACGACGCCGATCTTCATGATCTCGGACGGCTGGATGCGCGTCACGCCGAGGTTCAGCCAGCGGGTCGCGCCCATGGCCGTATAACCCAGGCCCGGAACCTCGATCAGGGCCAGCATCAGCAGGGCCACCCCATAGACCGGATAGGCCAGGCCGAACCAGAAGCGGATATTGACCATGGACAGGGCCAGCATCAGGGCCACGCACATGCCGAAGCGGATCAGGTGTTTCGCCGCCCACGGCGACCAGGACCCTCCGCCCACGGAATAGAGCATCAATGCGCCGGTGCCGGACACCACGCAGATCAGAGCCAGCAGACGCCAGTCGATCTGACTGATCTTGATCGAAACGCGCTCGCGCTCGCCGGGACGGGACAGGGCGGAAGCGGTCATCAGCGCGGCTCGGACAGATAGGGGCGTGGACCCGTGGTGACGGTCGGCATCTGACGGGTGCGACGTGCCGTCTCAGCCCCCACGACATCCGGCTCGGGAGGCGCAGCGCCTTCTAGTTCGGCTGTCTCGGCCGAGGCTGTAGGCTCCGGTGGTGGTGGTCGCGTCATACGCGCCACCATGTCCGGGTCCTTAAGCAGCACTGTGCGCATGATTTCGCGCGCACGTGGAGCCGCAGCGGTCGATCCGGCCAAGCCGCCATGCTCAATGATGACGGCGATAGCGTAGCGCGGCTCGTCCACAGGGGCGAACGCCACAAATAGGTTGTGGTCCTTCAGCGCCCAGGTGACGTCGGCGCTCTTGCGAGAGCCTGTTCCGTAGTTGCGCACCTGCGCCGTGCCTGTCTTGCCGGCCATCTTGATGTCGCCGAGCCCTAGCTGGCTCTGGCGATAGGCGCCGCCCCCGACGTCATTGGCCACCGCCACCATGCCCTGACGAACGATTTCGAGGTGTTCGGGCGGGAAGGGCAGATCGGGCACCGCAGCGCCGCTGGGTTGATCCACCCCGCCGACCGACTTGATCAGACGCGGCATGATCGCCTTTCGTGCATTGGCGAAGCGCGCGGTCGTCACGGCCAGTTGCAGAGCTGTGACGTTCACGTCGCCCTGCCCGATCGCAACCGACAAGGTCTCGCCTGGATACCAGGTCCGAGAATCAGGGTTGGGATTGTTCTTGTTGTAGTTCGCCTTCCAGGCCCGACTGGGAATCGATCCGGCCTTCTGGTTGCCGACCCCGATGTCGTAGGTCTGCATGAAGCCGATCTTCTTGCCGACCTCCTGAATCTTGTCGACGCCGGCCCGATTGCACATGTGATAAAAATAGACATCGCACGACGTCTTGATCGCATCATGCATGTTCATGGGGCCGTGGCCGCCGGGTTTCCAGCAGCGGAACGTCCGTGACCCGAAGCGATAGCCGCCGGTGCAGACCACCCGCTCGTCAGGATCGACCCCAGCCTCCAGCAAGGCCAGCGAGGTTGTCAGTTTGAACGTCGACCCGGGGTGAAAGACGCCGCCGATGGCCTTGTCGAGCAGCGGCTTGCGCTCATAATCGCGGAGAGCGCTGTAGACGTTGGAGGGAATACCGCCAACAAACAGGTTGGGGTCGAACGAGGGCGCGGACACCATGCAGAGGATGTCGCCGTTGCGGACGTCCATCACCACGCAACCGCCGGACTCTTCGCCGAACACCTCCAGCGCCCGGTTCTGGACATCGGCGTCCAGAGTAAGAACAACCTCCTTGCCCGGCACGGCGGTGCGTGAACCGCCGATATCCTCGGCCACCACCCGGCCCCGGGCGTCCACTTCAACCCGGTTGCCGCCCGGCTCTCCGCGCAGGGCTTCGTCCAGCGCTTTTTCGACGCCTTGGCGTCCGATCCGGAAACCGGGGTTGAACAGCAGCGGCGGCACCGTCTCGCCCTTATCGCGGATCGCCTTGACGTCGCGGTCAGACACCTTGGCGACATAACCGATCACATGGGCGAAGGCGCCGCCGAACGGATAGTAGCGGGCCTCGTTCATGTCGGCCATGACGCCGGGCAGTTCGTTGGCGTACTGGTTGACCTTGGCGAACTCTTCCCAGGTCAGGTCGCTCTTGACCGGCACCGGGTTGAATTTGGGCGAGGCGTTGACCTCGCGGATGATCGCGCGTCGACGTTCCAGCGTGTCGGGCAGCAGACGGCCCAGAAGATCCAGCGTCTGATCCAGATCCTTGGTCTCGTCACGGATCACCAGCACCCGGAAACTGGGCCGGTTGCCGGCGATGACCACGCCGTTGCGGTCCTTGATCAGGCCGCGCGGCGGCGGGACCATGCGGAAGTTGAACTGGTTCTGCGACGACAGGGTCGCATATTCCTGGGCCTGGACGACCTGAAGCTGGGCCAGCCGCCCCACCAGGGCCGTGACCCCCAGGGCCGTCAGCCCGCCGAACACGAAGGTGCGGCGCAGGAAGGAGCCCTGGCGCTCGTTGACGTCGGCGAAGAAGATGGAGGGTTCGCCGCTCATCGGAACCGGATATCCCCGTCGTCGAACCGTTCCAGCATCCAGTCGGCGATCGGATACAGGATCAGGGTCGGCAGAATCTGGCCGATCAGGGCCAGGATCGCCGGCGGATTGCCCGCCCTCACCGCCACGATCACATAGGCGACCAGGAAGGCGGCCAAGGTGCAGGCCATATACCAGGCGAAGCGGATCACCCCCTCATGCCCAGCCAGCAGATTGCGCGACAAAAGGATCACGACATAGACGCCCATCAGACACAGAGCCCAAAGGCCCAGAGGTCCGTTCCACAACAGGTCCAGGAACAGACCAAGCCCGAAGAGTACTGCGGGCGCCGTCATCGACGGCCGGATCAGCGGCCAGGCGAAGGCCAGCACCATCGGAAACACCGGCTCCGGCAGCATCAAGCCGAACAGTTGCACAGGCGTGGCGAAGATGATGGTGGCGGCGATCGCCGCCAGGGCCGGATAGACGATCCATTGCAGAGGTCCGACGACGCGGACCGCGACCGGACGTCTCACGTCACGCCCTCCGGCGCCTGTGCGGGCGTTGGTTGTGGAGACGTCGCCGCCGATGGCGCCTCGGCGGCGGGTCGAGTTTGCGCCGGACGAGTCTGAACGGGACGCGCCTGGGGCGCCGCCGGTGTTTTTGCAGGCGGTGTCGCGGCGACGGCGGCGGCGGCGCGCGCCCGTGCCGCTTGGGCCTCCGCGGCCGCCTGACGGCGTGCTGCCGCGTCGCCTATGGCGCCCGCCTGTTCAGCGTTCGGCGGAGGCGCCGTGGTCAAACCGGCCAGGGGCGGCGCATTGAGCGCATTCGGATCGATCAGTTGGCCGAAGTCCTGGAACAGCAGAACCCGCACATAGTCGATGGCGCCGCGATCACTGAACAGTTTCACGCGCCAGCTGCCGTCGATCCCCTTGGCCGCCACGCCGATGGGAATGCCGCGCGGCAGGCCGCCGCCATCGCCGGAACTCAGGATCCGGTCGCCCGCCTGCACAGAACCGGCCCCGCGCACGAACTCCAGCCGGGGGTTGTCGCTGCCGTCGCCGGTCAGCAGGGCGCGGGCGTCGGTGCGGTCCACCAGAACCGGCGTACGGGACGCGACGTCGGTCAGCAGCACCATGCGACTGACGCCGCCGGTGACGCCGGTGACGCGGCCGATCAGACCGTGCTCGTTAATGACCGGATTGCCGATCCGCACGCCTTTCGACGCGCCGACATCCACCAGCTTGGCGCGATTGAAGGGGCCGCGGGCATCCGAAATGGCGCGCGCCGTGACCATGGGCACGGCCGGTTCGGTCCGCAGACCCAGCATGGCTTCATAACGGGCGTTGACGTTCTTCAAGGCGATGGCCTGGTCGCGCCAGGGCTCCAACTCGGCCACCTCGGCCCTCAGCCGCCGGTTCTCGGACACTGCAAAGAAATACCCGCCGATGTAATCGGTGACGGCGCCGACCCAGCGCACCGGCGCGGCGAAGACGCCGCTGACCGGCCCGGTCACAGAGGCCGCAGCCCCCCGCGCCGCGCCATAGCTGGAGCCGCCGTCCGGCGTCGTGCGATCGCTGACAAGAAGAAGAGCCGCGCCCGCCATGGCCACGACTGCGACCACCGCGGCGGTCCAGGCCAGCGGCACCTTCAGGTTTTCAAAAGGGCCGTCGCGAAACGCCACGGGCGACCTTCCACATAAGGGGTTGGAATCGGCAGGCGCCCCTGCCGTCATGCCTGCCTATCGCAAAATCGGGGCCAGAATGGAACCGTTGATCGCGAAGGCCCGAAAGGATTTGCAGCCAGGTTCTCACCCGGCTGCAGACGAATTGATCAGAGCGCCGAGTCGAGCACGCCCTTCATCCAGCGCGGATGTTCCAGAACGCGGCCGCAACCGATGGCGACGCACGACAGCGGATCGTCAGCCACCGAAACCGGAAGGCCGGTATGGTCGCGGATCTCGATGTCCAGGCCGCGCAGCAGAGCGCCGCCGCCCGTCAGCATGATGCCCTTGTCGGCGATGTCGGCGGCCAGTTCCGGCGGGGTGGCCTCCAGCGCGACCTTCACCGCCTCGATGATCTGGGTCACCGGCTCGGCCAGGGCTTCGGCCGCCTGACGTTCCGAGATGCGGACCTCGCGCGGCACGCCCTGCATCAGGTCGCGGCCCTTGACCTCGATCGACAGGCCTTCGCCGTCGGCCGGGATACGGGCGGTGCCGATGTCCTTCTTGATGCGTTCGGCGGTCGTCTCGCCGATCAGCAGATTATGGTTGCGACGCATGTAGCTGATGATGCTGTCGTCCATCTTGTCGCCGCCGACGCGGACCGAACGCGAATAGACGATGCCCGACAGCGACAGGACAGCCACTTCCGTCGTGCCGCCGCCAATGTCGACGACCATCGAGCCGGTCGGCTCGTGGATCGGCAGGCCTGCGCCGATCGCGGCGGCCATCGGCTCGTCGATCAGGCCCACGCGGCGCGCAGAGGCGTTCAAGCAGGAGTCGTTGATGGCGCGACGCTCGACCGCCGTGGCGCCCGACGGCACGCAGACGATGATCTTCGGGTTCACGAAGCCCTTGCGGTTATGCACCTTGCGGATGAAGTGCTTGATCATCTCTTCGGCGACTTCGAAGTCAGCGATGACGCCGTCACGCATCGGGCGGATGGCTTCCATGTGGCCCGGGGTGCGGCCCAGCATCTGCTTGGCCTCTATGCCTACGGCGTGGACGATCTTGCGTCCGCCGACATTGCGTAGGGCCACGACCGAAGGCTCGTTCAGGACGATGCCCTTGCCCTTCATGTAGATCAGGGTGTTGGCGGTGCCCAGGTCCATCGCGATGTCGTTGGAGATCGCGCCGAAAAGGGAAAAGCTCATGGGAATCGATACCGTTGTTCTTTGACCGAGGGCGTCAGTTTCGCAGTTGACCTGGCGACGCCCCGCTGCCCTGACATCCCCTTGCCGGACAGCTTCCTGATCGTCTTCGCCACGTCTACCGTTGGCCCGTGTGCCCGTATGAAACAGGGAATACAACCCCCTTAGCGCACCGTATCCAAGTTCACCCCCAACCCTGTGGAACAGCCGCGCTTGGGGGTGTTCACGTTAGCGTCATGAGGGTGGGAAACAGCCTGTGAAACATGCTGCCTTTCGCTTGCCGGATCAGTCGCCGCGCGCGACTTCGCGCCGCTTCACCCATTCGCGAACACCCAGCATCAGAGCCAGCCAGGCCAGGGCCACGCCCGCCAGTATGGCCGAGGTCCAGATCCCGTCGCCGCTGACCGCCGTCATGAAGGATCCGCCGAAGAAGGCCACCAGGGCCGTCTTGGGCAGCACTCCGAGCGCGCAACCGGCCAGGAAGCCGGGAAACGACGCCCGCGCCGCGCCGAACGCCATGTTGACGACGATGAAGGGCGCCGACGGCACGTTGCGGATCATGAAGCTGGCGTAGAAGGCGTTCTGACCCACGAACCGAGTCAGCCGCCCCACCGTCCTGCCCCCGTGCCGTTCAAGCAGGCGCGCCGTCGGCCCGCGCCCCATCCAATAGGTGACGGCGGCCGAGGCGACCGTGGCGATCCAGCTGTACAGAAACCCGAACCACGGCCCGAAGGCCACGACGCAGGCGGCGATCAGGATGAACTGCGGCGCCCCGAAGAAGGCCGCGACTGTGAAGACGACGATGGCGGCCGGCAGTCCCCAAGGCCCATGCCTGAACCCGCCCAGCCAGGCCTCCAGCCTCACCTCGGCGTCCAGGCCCAACTGGCTCTTGCCCACGGCGAACAGGGCGATCATGGCGCCCAGCAGAAGGGCCGTCGCCAGCACGGCGCGCCAGCGACGCGCCTCCATATTCGACAGGAAATCGATGATCCAGCGCATCAGGAGCGCCGCTTATCATCCTGTCCGGCGATTAGCGAGCGTCGGCGGATTGTCCCGAACGGCGACGGCGCGTAAGGAACCTCGCCTTCCCCGGCACGAACCTTCCAAGATCGACGGGATACCCATGTCCAGCCTGCAATCTTCCGCCCTCGCCCGCGTCAAGCCCTCGGCCACCATCGCCGTGACCGCCCAGGCCCGGAAGCTTAAAGCCGAGGGCCGCGACGTGATCGGCCTCGGCGCCGGAGAGCCGGACTTCGACACGCCCGAGAATATCAAACAGGCCGCGATCGACGCGATCCATCGCGGCGAGACCAAATACACCGACGCCGACGGCATGCCCGAGCTGAAGAAGGCCATCGTGGCCAAGTTCGCGCGTGAGAACGGTCTGAACTATGACGTGTCGCAGATCCACGTCGCGCCGGGCGGCAAGCCGGTCATCTTCAACGCCCTGGTCGCCACCCTGAACCCCGGCGACGAGGTCATCGTGCCCGCCCCCTACTGGGTCTCCTACCCCGACATGGTCCTGCTGGCCGGCGGCGAGCCCGTCACCGTGGTCGGCGAGGAGAAGGACGGCTTCAAACTGCGTCCCGAGGTGCTGGAGGCCGCCATCACGCCCCGCACCAAGTGGCTGATCCTGAACAGCCCGTCCAACCCGACCGGCGCCGCCTACACCCAGGCGGAGCTGCTGGCCCTGGCCGACGTCCTGCGTCGCCACCCGCACGTCTGGGTGCTGACCGACGACATGTACGAGCACCTCGTCTATGGCGACTTCGACTACACCACTATCGCCCAGGTCGCGCCCGACCTGATCGATCGCACCCTGACGGTCAACGGCGTGTCCAAGGCCTATGCCATGACCGGCTGGCGCATCGGCTACGCCGGCGGGCCGAAGGCGCTGATCGACCTGATGCGCAAGGTGGCCAGCCAGACCACCTCCAACCCCACCAGCATCAGCCAGTGGGCGGCGGTCGAGGCCCTGAACGGAACCCAGGACTTCATCCCCGAGCGCAAGGCCGCCTTCGAGAAGCGTCGCGACCTGGTCGTCTCGATGCTGAACCAGGCGACCGGCCTCACCTGCGCTGTGCCGGAAGGCGCATTCTACGTCTATCCGTCCATCGCCGGCCTGATCGGCAAGACGACGGAATCGGGCGTGGTCATCGACGGCGACAGCACCTTCGCCGCCGAACTGCTGAACGCCGAGGGCGTCGCCGTGGTCCAGGGCGAGGCCTTCGGCCTGTCGCCCTATTTCCGCATCAGCTACGCCACCTCCGACGCCGTGCTGGAAGAAGCCTGCACCCGCATCCAGCGCTTCGCCGCCTCGCTGCGCTGACGATTCCGTTCCACTGCCCGTCACCCTCGGGCTCGTTCCGAGGGGTGACGGGCGAGAGGGTGGGAATCGCGTAGAGCGCGATCAGGTTCAGAACACCGTCACCTTCGCTGGGTTCGCCTGATCGCGCGTGCCCGCCGACGTCGCCATGCCGTTCTTGACCAGGGCGATCCCGACCGAGCCCTCGCCGCCGGTCTTGGTCAGGGAGCAGCGGCCGTTGTCGCCGGGCAGGCGGCCATGGCGGCTGCCTCGGCCATCCTGAGTCATGATGTTCATCCAGCGGTCCCGCTCATAGGGACTGACCCAGACCGTCACAGGGCGAAATCGACAGACCAGGGTCCAGGACGCGCCCTGGGGTGCGGCGACCGACCAGTGCAGTCCCTGATAGGCGTCCTTGCCAACATGGGTCTGGGCCTCGGCGCCCATGCCCAGGCCAAGCGCCAGAAACGCCGCCAGCACGAAACTTCGCCTCATCACGCCCTCCCCCGTTTCCGGGAGAGGATGCGATGATCAGGGCCGGCTGGCCATGCCCAGTTTGATCGGCTTGGCGTCGTCGGCCAGGGCGCCGCGCTTGACGCCCCACAGCAGGATGATCGGCGCGCCGACATAGATGGACGAATAGGTGCCGATGATGATGCCGAACATCAGGGCGATCGAGAAGCCGAACAGGGCCTCGCCGCCGAAGATCGCCAGGGCCGCCAGCACCATGACGGCGGTCACGCCGGTGATGATGGTCCGCGACAGGGTCTCGTTCAGAGACAGATCGATCACCTCACGCAATGGCATGGTCTTATACTTGCGCAGGTTCTCGCGAAGACGGTCGAACACCACCACGGTGTCGTTCATCGAATAGCCGATGACGGTCAGGATGGCGGCGACCATGTTCAGGCTGAACTCCAGCCGGAACAGCACGATCAGACCGAAGGTCAGCACCACGTCGTGCAGCAGGCCGATCACGGCGCCGAAGCCGAACTGCGGTTCGAACCGGAACCAGATGTAGAGGAACATCAGGCCGATGGCGACGCCCAGGGCCAGCAGGCCCGAGGTGAACAGCTCGCCCGAGACCTTGGAGCCGACGACGCTGACGCCCGAATACTGGACCTCGCCCACGGTCTGGCTGATTGCGGTCTCGACCTGGTTGACCACCTGGGTCTGGTCGCGGCCTTCCGGCACCTGGAAGCGTAGAATGGCGGTCGAGCCGTCATCCACATTGGTGTCGCGCCGGGCGATGCCCTGCACCTGGACGTCGCCCAGGTTCAGGCTGTTGACCGCCTCACGCACGCGGTCCAGCTCGATAGCCTGACCGGCCGGCTTGGACACCTCCATCGAGGCGCCGCCCCGGAAGTCGATGCCCATGTTCAGGCCGGGAACGAAACACGCCACGATCGAGGCGACGCACAGAACCACCGACAGCACCGCGGCGAACCGGGCGTATTTGACGAAATGGAAATTCGTCTTCTGCGGCAGCAGTTTGATGAAGGGCCATCCACGCATCGCCATCACTCCGCGATCGGCAGTTTTTTGGGCTTGGCGGTCTTGAGCCAGTAGGCCAGCAGCACCTGGGCCACCAGAACCGACGAGAACACCGAGGTGAAGACGCCGATGCTCAGCGTCCAGGCGAAGCCGCGCACCGGACCGGCGCCGAAGACGAACATGATCGCCGCCGCCACCAGGGTGGTGACATTGGCGTCCAGGATCGTGCCCCAGGCCTTGGAGAAGCCGGCGTCCATGCTGGCGATCACGCTGCGGCCCGACCGGGCCTCGTCGCGCATCCGCTCATAGATCAGCACATTGGCGTCCACGGCCACGGCGAAGGTCAGGATCAGACCGGCGATGCCCGGCAGGGTCAGGGTCGCCTGGGTCAGCGACATGGCCGCCACGATCAGCACCCCGTTCAGCACCAGGCCGATGACCGACACGCCCCCGAACAGGAAGCCGTAGGCCAGGATCATGAAGACCACGATGATGGCGAAGCCGACGGCGGTCGACAGGGCGCCCGCCGTCACGGCGTCGGCGCCCAGTTCGGCGGTGACGGTCCGGCGTTCCTCGACGTTCAGCGGCGCCGGCAGGGCGCCCCCGTTCAGCAGGTTCACCATCGTCGCGGCTTCCTGGATCGAGAATTGGCCTTCGATGATGCCCGAGCCGTTGGTGATGGCGCTGTTGATGCGCGGCGCCGAGATGACCTTGCCGTCCAGGATGATGGCGAAGGGCTTGCCGATGTTGGCGGACGTCGCCTCGCCGAACCGGCGAGCGCCCGCGCCATCGAAGCGGAAGCCGATAGCCGGCCGACCGCTTTGGTCAGCATCGACCGAGGCTCTCGTCAGGTTCTCGCCCGAGACGAGCACCCGCTTCTTGACCAGATAGGGCGTGCCCTGCTCGTCCATAAGCAGTTCGGCGTCCGGCGGAACCCGTCCGGCCATGGCGTCCGTCACCGAATTCTCGGTATCCACCATCTGGAAGGTCAGCTGCGCCGTCTGGCCGATGACCTCCTCCAGCTTGCGAGGATCGCTCTCGCCCGGGGCCTGGACCACGATCCGGTCGGCGCCCTGGCGGGTGATGGAGGGTTCACGCGTGCCCAGGCTGTCGATCCGGCGGCGCACCACCTCGATCGACTGGTCCACCGCCGTCGCTCCCATGCCGGCCAGGGCCGTGTCCGTATAGGCGAAGCGGATCCGGTCGCCGCCCACACGCGTCGCGGTGCGCTCGACCTGCCCCGAGGGGCCCGCGGCCCCGGCCAGCTGGCGCAGGGCCTCGAAGGCCGCCGTCTGCTGCCCCGGATTGGCCAGGGTCACGATCACCCCGCCGGCTTCGCGCTGGAAGCCGTTGGTGGCGATCCCCTCGCCGTTCAGCGTGACCCGTACATCCTCGATCAGGTTGGTGACGCGCTTTTCGCGCATCGCCGGCACATCGACTTCCAGCAGCAGATACGACCCGCCCTGCAGGTCGAGCCCGAGGTTCAGGGCGTTCTTCGGCAGCCAGCCGGGCAGCGCCTCCCGCTGAGCCGAGCTCAGCAGGTTGGGGAAGGCCAGCAGGCAGCCGAGGATCGCCGAGGCGACGACGAGGATGACTTTCCAGCGCGAGAGCTGAATCATGAGGGCGGTCTCGGTTCAGCGATACGCGAAGTATCAGGCCTTGGAATCGTTGGCGGCGATGGCGGTGCGGTTGCGCACCTCGGCGATCATCGTCTTGACGACGCGCACATTGACGCTGGGCGCGATCTCGACGTTGACCTCGGCCTCTTCGACACGGGTCACCTTGCCGATCATGCCGCTGGACAGCACGACGGTGTCGCCGCGCTTCACGGCGCCGATGGCCGCCGCATGTTCCTTGGCGCGCTTCTGCTGCGGACGGATCAGCAGGAAGTAGAACAGGATGAAGATGGCGACGATCGGCAGGAACTGCATGATCACGGCCATCATGCCGCCGTCAGCTGGGGCGCCCATGGGTAGTCTCCGAACACAAGGGGGACAGCCCTCGCCGGCCCCCATTAAAACGAGGCGCGGAACCTAGGGCTCCGTCTCGCGGATTGCAACGCGGCTAAACGTTCAGCGTGGCAATACGGTCAGGGGATCGACCGCGACCGGGTCGTCGCCGCGCATCTGGCGGGTTTCGAAATGGATCGACGGGCGTCCGTCGCCGGCCGTCAGACCGACCGTGCCGATCTGCTGGCCCGCACGCACGTCGTCGCCATCCTTGACCGTGGCCGAACCCAGATGGCCGTAAACCGTGCGCCAGCCGCCGTTGTGGACCACCAGCACCGTCAGCCCCTGCCCCACCAGATCGTCGCCGACATAGGCCACGCGTCCCCCGGCCGAGGCCACGACCGAGGCGCCGGCCGAGGCGCCGATGTTGATCCCGTTGTTGCGCTCGCCCATCCCGACCGGGCCGAACCGCCGCAGGATATCGCCACGCACCGGCCACAACAGGGCGATGGGACCGCCCGCAACGGGCGTCGCGGAAGGCGCGGCGCTGACCGGCGGGCGAGCCGCGCCGACGGCCGGGGCCGTCGGACGGGTCTGGGCGGGCAGCGCGGCGTTGCCCGAAGGCGGAGGCGGCGGCGGCGGCGGGGCCATGCCGCTATTCGGCACCAGAACTCCAGCCGGCGAAGGCCCGGTCGCATAGGGATCGCGGCCTGTATCGACCGCCGCATCGGGAAGAATGATTCGTTGGCCCGTCGTGATCGCGCCGCGCGGCCCCAGGCCGTTCAGATCGATCAGGGTCTGAACCGGCGTCTGGAACCGCCGGCCGACGCCCGAGATGGTGTCGCCCGGCTGAATCTCATAGGCGGCGCCCGGCGTGACCACGCCCGAGGGGGTCGGATAGGAGGGCGCAGGCGGAGCATAGGTCGGCTGCGTCGGCGTCACCGCGACCGGCGGCGGCAGATATCCCCCATCCACCTGGCCGACCGGCGCCGTCGCTTGCGGCTGCGGATAAGGCTGAGCCTGCGGAGAGGTCGGCTGACCATACGGACCTTGCTGCGCCGGCGGCGGATAGGCGCCCTGCCCGCCCACCGTCGGTCGCGTCGAATACTGCGGCTCGGACGGATAGGTCATACAGGCCGCCGCGCTCAGCGACGCCCCCGCGATTACAACCGCTCTGATCCAGCCCGATATCACCGCCACCGGCCGCTCCTTAGATGGTTAAAACTGCCCGCCCGGTGTGCCCGCTCGCGCCGCTTAAGCCAAGCCCGCAATCATCGCCAAAGTTGGGCGCTAAGGTTAACGGCGAGACGGCGTGACTCGTGAGAGGTGAATCGTGAGGTGAATCGAGGGCGACATTCAGTCACGACTCACGATTCACCACTCACGCCCCTACCCCTCCTTCGCCGTCCCCTCGACCAGGGGCACGAACCGCACCTCCGTCAGGCTCTCGCGCCGGAACGACCCGTCGCCCTGACCGACATAGCGGTGCAGCATCTGCACCGAGGTCCGGCCAACGGGCGCGACCAGAACACCGTTCGGCTTCAACTGTTTCAACAGTTCGGTCGGCTCGGCCGGAGACGCCGCCGTCACCATGATGCGATCGAAGGGCGCCTGTTCGATCCAGCCCAGGCCGCCGTCGCCATGTTTGGTGATGACATTGTCGATCTCCAGCGTCCGCAGCTTGGCCTCCGCCTCGACCAGCAGGCTGCGATACCGCTCCACCGAATAGACATAGCGGGCCAGCCGGCTCAGCACCGCGCACTGGTATCCGCTGCCGGTGCCGATCTCCAGCACCCGGTGGCGGGGCTGGACGTCCAGGGCCTGGGTCATCAGGCCGACGATATAGGGCTGGCTGATGGTCTGGGCGCAGTCGATGGGCAGGGCCTGGTCTTCCCAGGCCTGGTCCAGGAATTTCTCGTGCACGAAGACCGCGCGGTCGATGCTCTCCATCGCGGCCAGCACCCGGGGATCCGTCACCCCCTGCTGGCGCAGCGACAGGATCAGCCGTCCGGCGCGGTCGTCGTGCAGGTTCATTTTCCTCCCCCCCTGGGGGAGGGGGACCGCGACGCCCTTGCGTCGTGGTGGAGGGGGCGCGAGACAGCCGGCCTCATCACGCAGCGCGCTCCGTCTTCTTGGGCGGCGCCCCGCCCAGCACCTTCTTCAGGTCATGGACGCTGGCCATGTGGGTCAGGTCGATGTGCAGCGGCGTGACCGAGATCCGCCCCGCCTCGATGGCCCTCAGGTCCGTCCCCTCGGCATGTTCCTGCTTCTCGCCGCGGAAACTCATCCAGTAGTAGTCGCGCCCGCGCAGGTCGGTGCGTCGCACCGCGTGCATCTCGCCCACGTCGCGGAACCCTTGCGTCGTCACCTCGATCTGCTCGACCCGTTCCGGCGGCAGATTGGGGAAGTTCAGGTTCATCACCACCCCATTGGCCCATTTCTGGTCCAGCAGCTTGGTGATGATGGCCGGCGCGAACGCCTCGGCCGTCTCCCAGTGGGCCACCACCTCGTCGTGGAACCGCTCCAGGCTCTGGCTCAGAGCGATGGAGCGGATGCCGAAGGCCATGCCCTGAAGCGCGCCCGCCACCGTGCCCGAATAGCTGACGTCCTCGCCGATATTATGCCCCCGGTTCACGCCGGACAGCACCAGGTCCGGCCGCTCCGGCATCAGGTCGTTGACCGCCAGGATGACGCAGTCGGTCGGCGTCCCCGTCACCGAGAACCGCCGCTCGCCGTGCCTATGCACCCGCAACGGCTCGCTCAGGGTGATGCCCCGGCCCTTGGCCGACTGTTCGACGGCGGGGGCGCACACCCAGATGTCGTCGCTCAGCGTTCGCGCAATCCGCTCAAGGGATTCAAGACCTTCCGCCTCGATCCCGTCGTCGTTTGTCAGGAGGATTCTCATGCCATCTCCCCCCCTTGGGGGGAGACAGGCGCGCGAAGCGCGCCAGAGGGGGGCCAGGCGGAACCGGCACGGGGGCGGCAGGCCCCCTCCACCGCTTCGCGGTCCCCCTCCCCCAACGGGGGAGGATTAAGCGCCCACATGGGTCAAACCTCCCATATAGGGCTGCAACACCGTCGGCACCGCGATCCGCCCGTCGTCCTGCTGGTAGTTCTCCATGATCGCCACCAGGGTCCGGCCGACCGCCAGCCCTGAGCCGTTCAGCGTATGGACGAACTCGGTCTTCTTCTCGCCGGCGCGCTTGAACCGGGCGTCCATCCGCCGCGCCTGGAAGTCGCCGCAGTTCGAGCAGGAGCTGATCTCGCGATAGGCCCCCTGGCTGGGCAGCCAGACCTCCAGGTCGAAGGTCTTCTGGGCCGAGAAGCCCATGTCGCCCTTGCACAGCAGCATCCGCCGGAACGGCAGCTCCAGCGCCTTCAGCACCGCCTCGGCGCAGCCCGTCATCCGCTCGTGCTCGGCCTCGGAGTCCTCCGGCCGCGTGATCGACACCATCTCGACCTTGGAGAACTGGTGCTGACGGATCAGCCCGCGCGTATCCCGCCCGGCCGACCCGGCCTCGGCGCGGAAGCACGGCGTCAGGGCCGTCATCCGCATCGGGGTGGCGAGGTCGTCCTCGGACAGGATTTGATCGCGCACGAGGTTGGTCAGGGAGACTTCGGCGGTGGGGATGAGGTAACGATACTGCCCTGAGACGTAATCAAGCGCCTCCTCAAAGAACTTGATCGCTCCTTGAGGAGTAGAATCCCAGTTTGCCGAGCTTTCATCCCATCCCTTCGGATAAACTCTTGTCGCCTCAAACTCCACCTGTGCGCGGTTTTGATCAATCACGTCAGTGATGGCTTGGGACAGCAAACTCTTTGCAACTTCGTTCGATACTGAAGACGCCTTGAACAAATCTTCCTCAAACTTCGGCAACTGCCCCGTGCCAAACATCGCCTCGTCCCGCACCAGCAGCGGCGGGTTCACTTCCAGATAGCCGTGCTGGTCCGTCTGCAGGTCCAGCATGAATTGGCCCACGGCCCGTTCCAGCCGCGCCAGCTGGCCCTTCAGCACCGCGAACCGCGCTCCCGACATCCTGGCCGCCGCTTCGAAGTCCAGCATCCCCAGGGCCTCGCCCAGGTCGGCGTGATCCTTGGCCGGGCCGCCTTCACGCGGGGTTCCCCAGCGCGAGACCTCGACATTGCCCGCCTCGTCCTCGCCGTCGGGCACGTTCTCGGCGGCCAGGTTCTTCAACCCCGCCAGCAGGTCGCGCAATTCCTTGCCGACGCGCGCCTCGATCTCGGCGGCCGCCGCGATATCGCCCTTCAGCGCCTCCACCTCGGCCTTGAGGCGGTCGGCCTCGGCCATGTCCTTCTTGCCCATGGCGGCGCCGATCAGCTTGGAGGCGGCGTTGCGCTTGGCCAGGGCGTCCTGGCCCGTGGTCTGGGCGTGGCGCAGTTCGGCGTCCAGCCGCAGGATGTCCGCCACCAGCCCGTCGGCCTCGTCCACCCCGCGCGACGACCAACCGGCCACGTAAACCTGGGGGTTCTCGCGAATGGCTCTGATGTCGTGCATGGTCTGGAACTTCGGCTGGGCGGGAGAAGCCGAACGCTCTACCCGCCCGCGCGGAGTCGGGCAACGGCAGGAAGCCGCCGGACCTCGCTTAAGCCTTTTGCGCGACCGGCGACGACGGCGTCGGTCTGAACCCCCGGCTCGATTCCCGCACCGGCTTGCCCCCATCGGACTGTTTTCGCCAAAGTCCGACATCGCCGGCTTGACGCCTCCGCCGCTGCGGCGGACTGTCGCAACCTCCCCAAGCGGCATGAGACCTCGTCAATGATCCGATCCCGCCTGAGCGCCGCCGGCCTCGCCCTTCTGCTGGTCTCGGCCGCGCCCGCCGCCCTGGCGCAGCAGGCTTCGACCTATCCGCCCGCCCTGCCCGCGCCCCAGCCGCCGATCCCCGAGGCGCGGGACGTCGCCTATCCGGGCGTGATCGCCCTGGATATCGACGCCACCAACCTGGCCCAGCACGTCTTCGGCGTCACAGAGACCATTCCGGTGGCCCAGGCGGGGCCGATGACCCTGTTCTTCCCCGAATGGCTGCCGGGCAACCACGGCCCCGTGGGGCCCATCGTGCAGTTGGCGGGGATCGAGATCACGGCGAATGGTCAGCGCGTGGAATGGGTGCGCGACACCCTGTCCCCCTTCGCCTACCACATCACCGTTCCGGCCGGCGCGACCGAGCTGAAGATCAGGATGCAGCACCTGTCGCCCACCACCGGCAACCAAGGCCGGGTGACGATGACGCCCGAGATGCTGAACATCCAGTGGGAGAAGATGCTGCTCTATCCCGCCGGCCACTGGTCGCGGAACATCATGGTCCAGCCGACGGTCAAGTTCCCGACCGGCTGGCGGTTCGGCACGGCGCTGGAGCCCGAGAGCAAGGACGGCGACCTCCAGACCTTCAAGCCGGTCAATCTGGAAGTCCTGGTCGACAGCCCTGTCTTCGCCGGCCTCCACTATCGCCAGATCGATCTCGATCCCGGCGGCCGCTCTCCGGTTCGCGCCAACATCGTCGCCGACGAGGCCAAGAACCTGGAAGCCACCGACGAGCAGATCCAGATCCTGCGCAACCTCGTGACCCAGATGGACCGCCTCTACGGCGCCCGCCATTTCGACCACTACGACTTCCTGATCGCCATGACCGACAAGCTGGGCGGCATCGGTCTGGAGCATCACCGCAGTTCCGAGAACTCGGTCGATCCCGAGTTCTTCACGGGCTGGGACACCCATCTCGGCGACCGCGACCTGCTCAGCCACGAGATGAACCACTCCTGGGACGGCAAATGGCGACGCCCCGCCGACCAGTACGTCCCCAACTTCAACAGCCCCATGCAGAACAGCCTGCTCTGGGTCTATGAAGGCCAGACCCAGTATTACGGGCAGGTGATCGCCGCCCGCTCGGGTCTGCTGACCAAGGACCAGGCCATTGAGTCCCTGGCCCTGACGGCCGCGACCTATGACGCCCGCGTCGGCCGTCAGTGGCGCGCGCTTCAGGACACGACCAACGACCCGATCATCAGCCAGCGCCGGCCCAAGGGCTGGCTGTCATGGCAGCGGAACGAGGACTATTATTCGGAAGGCCAGCTGATCTGGCTCGACGTCGATACGACGATCCGCGAGAAGACCGGCGGCCGCAAGTCGCTGGATGATTTCGCCAAGGCCTTCTACGGCGTCCAGGACGGCAGTTTCGAACCGGCCCCCTATACCTTCGAGGATGTGGTGGCGGCCCTGAACGGCGTCGTGGCCAACGACTGGGCGACCTTCCTGCGCACCCGCCTCGACGCCACCGGCCCGGACGCCCATGCGCCTCTGGACGGCCTGACGCGCGGCGGCTGGCGGCTGGTCTATACCGAGACCCCGACCGCCTATCAGAAGACCCTGTACGGGGAGTTCAAACGCAACGACTTCACCTATTCGCTGGGCTTCCAGACGGGCGAGAACAACGCCATCGGCAGCGTCCAGTGGGGCAGCCCCGCCTTCGACGCTGGCCTGGCGCCGGGCATGGAGATCGTCGCCGTCAACGGCCAGGCCTCCAACCCTGACCGCATCGCCGCCGCCGTCACCGCCGCCAAGGATCCGGCCGTGTCCGTGACCCTGATCGTCAAGGACGGCGACCAGTACAAGACCGTCGCCCTGCCCTACCACGACGGCCTGCGCTACCCCCGCCTGGAGCGGATCGAGGGAACCCCCGACCGCCTCAGCGACATCCTGACGCCCCGCAAGCGCTGAACCCAACTCACCTCCCCGTCGGCGAAGGCCGACGGGGAGGTGAGGCGGAAGCGTCAGCGAACGCCAGGAGGGGGCGACTCGGTATCAGACGCTCTTGGGGTCATCCCTACTTTCGGAGTCGCCCCCTCCTGATCGCTGGCGCGATCTGTCCTCCCCGCGCGCCTTCGCGCGCGGGGAGGTGACCATCTGTCCCTTGACGCCTCTCCCCCGCTCCCCGACGGTGCAGGCCTGCCCTCCCGTTCGGATGATCTGATGCCGCGTACCCGCCTGACCGCCGCCGCCTGCCTCGCCGCCTTGATGACCGCCGCCCCGGCCCTGGCCCAGGACTTCCAGTCCACGCCGGTGGTCACTGACCCGACCCAGGCCGCCCTGGCCCTGCCCCGGTCTCAGCCGGCCATCCCCGCCCCAGCCGACACCCCCTATCCTGGCGTCATCCAGTACCGGGCCGACATCACCGACCTCGACCGCCGCATCATCCGCGTCAGCCAGACCATACCCGTCGCCGGCCCCGGTCCCCTGACCCTGCTCTATCCGAAATACCTGCCGGGCAACCACGCCGACACCGGCCCGATCCAACTGCTGGCCGGCCTCACGGTCACGGCGAACGGACAGCGGATCGAGTGGCTGCGCGACACCCTCGAGCCCTACGCCTTCCATCTCGACATCCCCGCCGGCGTGACCAGCATCGACGTCGCCTTCCAGCAGCTGACCCAGCCGGACAGTTCCAACTGGCGCGTCCTGATGACCCCGGCCATGGTCAATCTGCAGTGGGAGAAGGCCATCCTCTATCCGGCCGGCTACTACAGCCGCCAGATCCCGGTCGCCGCCTCCGTTGCCCTGCCCTCTGGCTGGAAGTACGGCACGGCCCTGACCACGGAGTCCCGGAACGGCGACGTCGCCGCCTTCGAGACGACCGACCTCTACACCCTGATCGACAGTCCGATGTTCGCCGGCGCCCACTACCGCCGCGTGGACATCGACCCCACCGGCGACCGGGTTCACCTGAACCTGCTGGCCGACGAGGAGAAGGGCCTCGCCGCCACCGACGAGCAGCTGAAGCTCTACGAGAACATGGTCCAGCAGGCCGACCGCCTGTTCGGCGCCCGCCACTTCGACAACTATGAGTTCCTGTTCGCCCTGACCGACCAGATGGGCGGCATCGGCCTTGAGCATCACCGCAGCTCCGAGAACACAGGCGCCCCCGGCTTCTTCACCGACTGGTCCAAGAGCGCCGGCGACCGCGGCCTGCTGCCGCACGAGTACACCCACTCGTGGAACGGCAAGTTCATGCGCCCGGCGGATGAACTGACCGCCAACCACAACGTCCCGACCCAGAACACCCTGCTGTGGGTCTATGAGGGCCAGACCGAATATTGGGGCGACGTCCTGGCCGCCCGCGCCGGCCTTCATTCCAAGCCCGTCGCCCTGGCTACCCTGGCCAATGTCGCCGCCTTCTACGACAACCAGCCGGGCCGTCAGTGGCGCGCGCTGCAGGACACCAACAACCACAACCTCCTCGGCTACCGCGTCCCCGGCCAGTACCCCTCGTGGATGCGCGGCACGGGCGACTATTACCGGGAAAGCCTGCTGGTCTGGCTGGACGCCGACACCCTGATCCGGGCCGAGACCAACGGCCGCAAGTCCCTCGACGATTTCGCCAAGGGCTTCTTCGGCCATGACGACGGCTCCTGGGCGCCCCAGGGCTATACCTTCGATCAGGTCGTCGCCGCCCTGAACGCCGTCCACCCGCATGACTGGGCGACCTTCCTGCGCGACCGGCTCGACGCCGTCGGCCCCGACGCCCGCGCCCCCCTGGCGGGGATCGAGCGCGGCGGCTGGCGCCTGATCTATACGGACACCCCCACCGCCGACGAGAAGGCCGTCAACACCGGCTGGGCCAACGATTTCCAGTATTCGCTGGGCTTCACCCTGGCCGGCGACAAGATCGCCAACGTCCGCTGGGGCGGTCCCGCCTTCGAGCAGAGCATCGGCGCGGGCTGGAGCCTGGTCGCCGTCAACGGCAAGGCCGGTTCGGCCGAGGTGCTGCGCAACGCCGTCACCGCCGCCAAGGGGACCGACGCCCCGCTCGAACTGCTGATCAAGTCCGGCGACCGCTTCCGCACCGTCGCCTTCGACTACCGCGACGGCCTGCGCTATCCGCGCCTGGAACGGATCGAGGGCACACCGGACCGCCTGTCGGACATCCTCGCTCCGCGTCGGCGCTAGACGGGACACCTCCCCGTCGGCGAAGGCCGGCGGGGAGGACAGGCGGGAGCGTCAGCGAGCGCCAGGAGGGGGCGACTCGGTGGCTGAAGCTCTTGGGGTCATCCCCACTGTCGGAGTCGCCCCCTCCTGATCGCTACCGCGATCTGTCCTCCCCACGCGCCTTCGCGCGCGGAGAGGTGAGCATCACCCCTTCAACAACCCCAGCAGGGCCTCAGCCGCTTCACGCGACGAGCCCGGGTTCTGCCCCGTCACCAGCTTGCCGTCGACCAAGACATACGACCCCCAGTCCGGCCCCTTGGAATAGTCGCCGCCGTTGGCGCTCAGGACGTTCTCGACCAGGAAGGGCACCACCTCGGTCAGGCCCACAGCCTCCTCTTCCGAGTTGGTGAAGCCCGTCACCTTGCGACCCTCGACCAGCGGCTTGCCGTCCGGCCCATGAACCGACTTCAGCACGCCGGGCGCGTGACAGACGAAGCCAGTCGGCTTGTCCGCCTTGGCGAAGGCCTCGATCAGGGCGATGGAGTCGGCGTCGTTCGCCAGGTCCCACAACGGCCCGTGCCCGCCGGGATAGAAGACGGCGTCGAAATCATCGGCCTTCACCGAGGCCAGTTCGACAGTCGCGGCCAGGGCGGCCTGAGCCTCGGCGTCGGCCTTGAATCGGCGCGTGTCTTCGGTCTGGGCGTCCGCGTCGTCGCTCTTGGGGTCCAGCGGCGGCTGACCGCCCTTGGGCGAGGCCAGGACGATCTCCGCGCCCGCATCCTTCATCGCATAATAGGGCGCAGCCAGTTCCTCGAGCCAGAAGCCGGTCTTCTTGCCGGTGTCGCCGAGTTGATCGTGCGAGGTCAGAACCGTCAGGATCTTCATGTGGGGGATCTCCTTTTCAGGCCTAACAAATGGGAAGCCAGACCGATCCCTCCAATGGTCGGCGACCGGCCTGTGTGGCGCATCCAGGAATCGCTTCACGCTGCGGCCAGTACACAGGGAGACACACGGCATGAGACATTGGCTCGGAGCCTTGGCGTTCGGACTGGGCGCATTTGGACTGGCGTCCATCGCCAAGGCCGACTGCGTGATCGGCGAGCCCGGCGCCACCCGCAGCGTCGCTTTCGGTCCCGACCGGCGTACGGTGCAGATCCATGTTCCGCGCGGCTTCGACCCCGCTCGGCCCGCTCCCCTTGTCTTCGTCCTGCACGGCAGCGGCGGCACGGGCGCGGCGATCCTGAGAGATTCCAAACTGGCCGAGACCGCCGACCGGCACGGCTTCATCGTCGCCGCCCCCGACGCGGGCATCCCGGTCGACCGGGGCTTCGTCTGGAACGTCCCCGGCGTGCCGACCATCACAGGCGACGTGCCGGGTCCAGACGACGCCGACGACGTCGGCTTCCTGGTGGAGACGGTCGAGGAATTGGCTTCACAGGGCTGCGTCGACGACAGCCGGGTCTACGCCACGGGCCTGTCGGGCGGCGGTCGGATGACGTCCTGGCTGGGCTGCGTGGCCGCCGACCGCTTCGCCGCCATCGCGCCGGTCGTCGGCCTGCGAGCGGGCAACCCTCGCAAAGGCTCGCCTGAACGGCCCGATGCGGCCACCTGCCGGCCGTCCCGCCCCATGCCGGTCATCGCCTTCGCCGGCGACGCCGACACGACCAATCCGATCCAGGGCGGGGGCGCCCCCTACTGGAGCTATACGATGCACGCGGCCGAGCAGCGCTGGGCCCAGTTGAACGGCTGCGCCACGACACGCCCGACGCTTTGGGTCTCGGCCTCGGTCTATGAGGAAGGCTACGCCGACTGCCGAGCCGGCGCCGAGGTCGTCGGCCGCATCACCCGCGACGGCGGCCACAGCTGGGTCGCCGACAACGAAGCCATGTGGGCCTTCTTCGCCGCGCGGACACGCCCGCAGAACTGATACAGACCAAGCCCCAGCCGTAGCGCCGCCCACGGGCCTCAAGCAGCGCGAAGCGCGATAGGCCCAAAAAGAAAAGGCCCGGCGGTTTCCCGCCGGGCCTTTCCGATATTCAGCAAATGCCGAAAGTCAGATCTTACTTGATCTGGACCTTGGCGCCGGCTTCCGTCAGCTTCTTGGCGACTTCGTCGGCGGCTTGCTTGGAGACGTTCTCGACGACGTTCTGCGGAGCGCCTTCGACCAGGTCCTTGGCTTCCTTCAGACCCAGGTCCGAACGCACGCCGCGGACTTCCTTGATCACGTTGATCTTCTTGTCGCCGCCGTCGATCAGGACGACGGTGAACTCGGTTTGCTCTTCGGCGGCTTCAGCCGGAGCAGCGCCGCCACCGGCCGGCATGGCCATGGCGACGGGGGCAGCGGCGCTGACGCCCCACTTTTCTTCAAGCAGCTTCGACAGTTCAGCAGCTTCGAGAACGGTCAGAGCGGACAGGTCTTCGACGATCTTGGCGAGGTCAGCCATTGTCAGTTTTCCTTCGGAGGATTGGGATTAGGGAGTGATGCAGAGATGAAAGGCTGTGCCGCTTACGCGGCTTCCTTGGTGGCGTAGGCGTTGAACACGCGAGCCAGCTGACCGGCGGGTGCTTGCAGCACGCCGGCGATCTTGGTCGCGGGCGCATTGAGCAGGCCGATGAGTTGGCTGCGGACCTCGTCGAGGGTCGGGAGCTTGGAAAGAACTTCCACGCCCTTCACGTCGACGACGGTTTCGCCCATGAAGCCGCCGATGATCTTGAAACGATCATTGGCCTTGGCGAACTCGGTGGCGACCTTGGCGGCCGTACCGGGGTTCTCGGCGTATGCGATGCCCACGGGACCCTTGAACAGGCCGTGGTAGTCGCTGCCTTCTTCGGCTTCGAGCGCCTTCAGCGCCAGGCGGTTCTTGACCACCTTGAACGCGCCGCCTTCTTTACGAAGACGGCCGCGCAGATCTTCCATTTCCGCAACGGTCAGACCCAGGTTGTGGGTCACGACCACGGAGCCGGCGTCGGCGAATACGCCCTTGAGCGTCTCGATCGACTCGGCCTTTTGTGCGCGGTCCATTGCGGTCTCCAGTCTTGGCATTCGCCGCCGGGCTTATTCCCGACGACGGATTGGCCAAAGCGCCGCGCATCGCTGCGAAGCGTTCAGGCCGGTCGTATTGTCCGAAGGATGCGTCTGACGGCGTCCGTCCCGGAATGCGGGCTGACAGCGCTAGGTCGCGTCCCCATCTCCCCACGGCGTCAGAGGGCTCTCTGACAGTTATGGCCTGGGTGCCCCCCACGCCCCGAAGTTCTCGGACAGGACCGTCAAAGGATTGAACCTCTGACGGGAAGCGGCGCTCATACAGGGAGCCCAACAGGAAATCAAGGAGCCGAGCGCATGGCCTATGAACTCTACTACTGGCCCACAATCCAGGGGCGAGGCGAGTTCGTCCGCCTGGCGCTCGAAGCCGCCGGCGCGGACTATGTCGATGTCTCGCGCCAGGACAATGGAAAGGCGATGATGACGCTGATGGAGACCGCAGCCACGCCCTCCTTCGCCCCGCCCTTCCTGCGCCTGGGGGATCGCACCGTCGGTCAGGTGGCCGCCATCCTGGCCTGGCTGGGTCCGCAGCTGGGGCTCAGCCCGAACGGCGACAGCGACCGCGCCTGGCTGAACCAGATTCAGCTGACCTTCGCCGACCTGGTCGCCGAGGCCCACGACACCCACCACCCGGTCGATCTGATGGCCTACTACGACGAGCAGAAATCCGAGGCCGCCCGCCGGTCCAAGGCCTTCCGGGAGCAGCGAATCGGGAAATTCCTGCGCTGGACCGAACAGGTCCTCATAGCCAATCCCTCCGGCCCGGATTGGCTGGTCAGCCACCATCTCACCTATGCCGATCTGTCTCTGTTCCAGGTGGTGGAGGGCTTGCGCTATGCCTTCCCCAAGGCGACCGAAGCCGTGCTCAACACCACGCCGCATATTGTCGCCGTCCGCGACAGGGTCGCCGCTCTGCCCCGTGTCAGCACCTATCTAAAGAGCGACCGCCGCATCCCGTTCAACGAGGACGGCATATTCCGTCGCTATCCCGAACTGGACGGCTGAGGCTTACCGGCGCCCGGACTTGCGCCCTGTTTGGCCACCCGTCTCGCAGTCGAATTGGGCGCAATATTTGGTCATCAAGTCTTCGGTGAAGGCCGTCAGATGTTCGATAGTGATCTCGTTCATCACCGCGCTTAGCTGGAGAGTTTTCGTCGCGACCTGGCGGCCTACGGGGCTGTCATAAAAGGCGATCTGGGCCTCCAGCTCTTCGACTGTGAACGTCGACGCGTAGTGGGGGACCATGTCCGCCATCATGTCATCGACCATGGCGGTCAGCATGCGCGGCGCATTACTCCGCAGCCAAGCCGCTTCCTCGGCGCCCTGCCCCTCCGTGTCCGCCTTGGCCAGTTGGTCCGCGATCATCGCCTCCATGACCTTGGTGAAGTTCGGCCCGGCCGAGAGTCGGATAACCCGCTCCGCCAGCGCCGTCCGCTGAGCCAGGCCGCGATCTTGCGCTGCGACAGGTCCGACCGCAAACAGGCCGAACAGAGCCGCAACCGTCAAAAGCCCAATGATACGCATATCGTCCCCCTTGCCCTTCTTATCCGAGCACGGCGTGCAGGTGGCCAGAGGGAATCGCCTCTCGGTTGCTCAATCGCTCGGTGGCGTGGCGGCGAAGTCGCGGATCAGCAGGGCGAGGTCGGCTTCGTGAACGCTGTCCGCAGCCGCCTCAGGCGTCATCCAGCGCCGATCGCGCTGGTGCGCCTCGGGCCAATCGCCCAGTTGCAGCACCACCTCCATCGGATAGACGGCGACGACATGGCGTCTCAGATCACCGCTGCGAACGATCTTGGCATAGCGGAAATGACCGATGGTCGCGTCGTCTATGGGACCACGAACGCCCGCCTCCTCCAGCGCTTCCTGGGCCGCCGCTTCGGCGTCGGTCTTTCCGGCCATACGACCGCCCTTGGGAATGACCCAGCGCCGCGTTTCGCGCGATGTGATCATCAGGATTTCCAGACCCGCCTCGCCGCGTCGCCACGGCAGGGCGGCGACCTGACGCGTTTCCGACCGGCCTGTGCGTTTCGCGGCTTTGGCCATTCTCTATCCCCGTCCGGCGCGGCTTGCAAAACGCGGTTTACGTCGCTCCGTCAACCGCTCCGCGTCCGGAAAGTTCAGCCGAGCCGCCTTTCATCATAGGCGGTCTGAGCCTTGCTGACCTCGGCCATATTGTCCTCGGCCCAATCGATCATGGCCTGGAGCGCATCGACCAGTGTGCCGCCCAGCGGCGTCAGGGCGTAGGAGACAGAGACCGGCACGGTCGGCGTCACCGTGCGGGTGACCAGTCCGTCCCGCTCAAGCTGGCGGACAGTTTGGCTCAGCATCTTCTGCGAAACGCCCTCGACACGCCGACGCAAGGCGTTGAACCGCATCGGTTCGTCCCGCAGCAGCGTCAGAACCAGCGTCGTCCACTTGTCGGCGACCCGATCCAGCAGTTGCCGCGTCGGGCAAGCGGCCGAATAGACGTCGGGCGGACGGGTTTCCGCCGGGTGACCAGATGAGAGTAAAGTGCCTTCTTGTGACATGCTGCACTTCATAACACCTGGTACCCGTTGGATACCACAGGAGATCATCCATGAAAGTCGCAGTCCTCGGCGCCAGCGGTCGCGCCGGCTCGGAAATCACCAAGGAACTGGCCGCGCGCGGTCATGCCGTCGTCGCCGTCGCCCGCAAGCCCGAAGCCATCCCTGCCCTGTCCGGCGTCACCCCGGTCGCGGGCGACGCCTCCGACTCCGCCGCCCTGGCGGAGATCATCAAGGGCTCAGACGCAGTGATCAGCGCCCTGCATCATGACGTCACGGCCGAAACCCTGCTGTCCGCCTTGAAGGCAGCCGGCGTGCCCCGACTGCTGGTCACGGGCGGCGCAGGCAGTCTGGAGGTCGCGCCGGGCGTGCGTCTGATCGACACCCCGGACTTCCCCGAGGCGTTCAAGCCCTACGCCCTGCCCGGCGTCGCCTTCCTGGACGATCTGCGCGGCGAGACCCAGATCGACTGGACCTTCTTCTCTCCGCCTGCCCTGATCGAGGAGGGGCCGCGTCTGGGGGCCTTCCGAACGGGCGGGGACCAGTTGATCACCGACGACAAGGGCGAGAGCAAGATCAGCTTCGCGGATTACGCCATCGCCATGGTGGACGAACTGGAACAGCACAAACACAGCCACGCCCGGTTCACCGCCGCCTACTGACGCGACAGACACCGATCAAGAAAAAGGCCCCGGAGATCGCTCTCCGGGGCCTTCATCATTCTGGAACGTCGAGCGCTTAGGCGCCCAGCGAGGCCGGGTCGACCTTGAAGCCCGGGCCCATCGTCGAAGACAGGCTGATGCGCTTCACATAGGTGCCCTTGGCGCCGGCCGGCTTGGAACGCACCAGGGCGTCCACGATGGCCTTCACGTTGGCTTCCAGGGCGTCCTGGGTGAAGGAGACCTTGCCGATGCCGGCGTGGACGATGCCCGCCTTCTCGACGCGGAACTCGACGGCGCCGCCCTTGGCGTCCTTGACGGCCTGGGCGACGTTCGGGGTCACGGTGCCGACCTTCGGGTTCGGCATCAGGCCGCGCGGGCCCAGCACCTTACCCAGACGGCCGACCAGGGCCATCATGTCCGGCGACGCGATCACGCGATCGAACTCCATGAAGCCGCCGGCGATCTTTTCGTACAGATCTTCGGCGCCGACGTGTTCGGCGCCGGCTGCGGTGGCTTCGGCGGCCTTGGCGTCCTTGGCGAAGACGGCGACGCGAACGTCACGGCCCGTACCCGACGGCAGGTTCACAACGCCACGGACCTGTTGGTCGGCGTGACGCGGATCGACGCCCAGGTTGACGGCGATCTCAAGGGATTCGTCGAACTTCGACTTGGCGTTTTCCTTGGCCAGCTTGATGGCGTCGGTGAACGGCAGCAGGTCTTGGGTGACGCCGGTGCGGGCCTTTTGAGCCTTGGTTTGCTTGGCCATGGTTTAGCCCTCCACCACTTCGAGGCCCATCGCGCGGGCGGAGCCTTCGATGATCTTGGCCGCCGCGTCGAGGTCGTTGGCGTTAAGATCCTTCATCTTCTTTTCGGCGATCTCGCGCAGTTGCGCCTGCGTGATCTTGCCGGCGACTTCACGGCCGACCAGCTTCGAACCCGACTTCAGGCCCGTGGCCTGCTTCAGGTACCAGGTTGCCGGCGGCGTCTTGGTGATGAAGGTGAACGACTTGTCCTGATAGACGGTGATGACGGTCGGAAGTGGGGTGCCCTTGGCTTCCTTCTCGGTGCGCGCGTTGAACTCCTTGCAGAAGCCCATGATGTTCACGCCGCGTTGACCCAGAGCCGGGCCGATCGGGGGCGAAGGCGTGGCCGAACCGGCCGGCACTTGCAGCTTGATATAGCCGAGAATCTTCTTGGCCATTGGTCTCTCCTATGAATGACCCGACGACTTAACGGCGGGCCGGTGAGCCGTGGTGCGGCATGGCTGCCTCCCACGGATTTGACGCTCCACAGGCCTAGGCCCGCCGAGCGAAGGCGCGCGTGTAACAGAGGGGGGACGGAAAGGCAAACGGGCGGCGTCACCTCCCCGTCGGCGAAGGCCAATGGGGAGGACAGGCGCCTCAGCGCATGGGGAGGCGAAACGAAAAAAGCCGCGCCCTTTCGGACGCGGCTTCAAATCTCAACAGGCGCCTGAGCGTCAGCCCGCGACCTTCTCCACCTGAGCGTATTCCAGCTCGACCGGCGTGGCGCGGCCGAAGATGGACACGGCGACGCGCAGGCGGGCCTGTTCTTCGTCCACGCTCTCGACCGAACCGTCGAAGCTGGCGAACGGGCCGTCGATGACCTTGACCTTCTCGCCGATGTCGAAGCGGATGGTGGGCTTCGGACGTTCGACACCCTCTTCCACCTGGCCGATGATGTTCTGAACTTCACGTTCCGAGACCGGCAGGGGCTTTGTGCCGCCGGCGGCGCCCAGGAAGCCCGTGACCTTCGGCGTGTTCTTGACCAGGTGATAGGCTTGGTCGGTCATTTCCATCTTCACCAGCACATAGCCGGGGAAGAATTTGCGTTCCGAGTTCACCTTGCGCCCACGACGGATCTCGACGACGTCCTCGGTCGGAACCAGGATTTCGGAGAAGGCGTCTTCCAGGCCCTGCTGCTTGGCCTGATCACGCACCTGTTCGGCGACCTTCTTTTCGAAGTTCGAATAGGCGTTGACGATATACCACTTGTGGCGGGGATTGGCGGGCTTTGCGGGCGCTGCATCGGTCATGGGCGCGTCTTTCTCAGGATCCGAGAGCGATGATGTAGCGGAAGGCGAAACCGAGACCGGTGTCGACCACCCAGAAGAAGATCGCGGCGATGACCACCATGATGAAGACCATCACCGAAGTGATCCAGGTCTCCTTGCGGCTGGGCCACACGATCTTGCGGCCCTCAGCCATGACCTGCTTGTAGAAGTCGCTGGGGCTGGTGCGCGGCTTCTTGGGCGCGGGCGCATCGATGGTGATGGCGGCGGCGGCCGCAGCAGTCTGGGGCTTTGCGCCCGCCTGGGGCCGCTTGCCGGGAGATTTGGCCTTGGCCATCAGTTGCTCTTCACACAATTGTTCCTGTCGCCCCAGATGGGAAGTCCCATCCGGAAGCGACAGGGGGGATTGGCAGGAGTTGGGGGACTCGAACCCACGACCCCCGGTTTTGGAGACCGGTGCTCTACCAGCTGAGCTAAACTCCTAGACAATCGCGCGAACCCTCGGGTCCGTGCGTTCGCCAGAGGGGGGCGTATGCCCGACACCGCCCCGCATTTCAAGGGCGATGTGACACTTGTGACTAGTCTTCCAGATGCGCCGCAATGGCGGCCCGCTCGTCCTGGGCCTGGATCAGTTCCTTGAAGATCAGCTTGTCGATGCGGCGGTCGTCCATATCGACGACCTCGACCTCGAATCGGCCGACCTGCACCACCTCGCCCTCATCCGGCACGCGCGACAGCTGGTGCAGAATCAGACCGGCGACCGTGTGGAAGCCGTCGTGTTCGCCGAAGTCCTCGCCCAGGGTGTCAGCCAGATCGTCCAGGTCCGTCTGGCCGTCGACCAGCCAACTGCCGTCAGCGCGCTGATGGATCCAGGCCTGTTCCTCGTCGTGACCCTCGTTGAAGTCGCCGGCGATCATTTCCAGGATGTCGGTCGCAGTGACAACGCCTTCGAAGGCGCCGAACTCATCGACAATGAAGGCCATGTGGACCTTGGACCCTTTCAGGATCTCAAGCGCCTTCAGCACCGAGGTCGACTGGGGGATGAAGGCCGGTTCGGCCACCAGGGGTTCGATGTCGAAACGTCCGTCAGTCAGCAAGGCGTCCAGCAGGTCCTTCTTGTGGACCACGCCCAGGGGATTATCGACGTCGCTCTCGCGCGCCACCACGATACGCGAATAGGGACAGGTGCGGATTTCCTCGCGCAGCACCGATTCGGGATCGTCCAGGGCGATCCAGAAGACGTCGTGGCGCGGCGTCATGGCCACCCGGACCGGGCGGTCGCCCAGACGCAGGATTTCCTCGATCATCACCTGTTCTTCGGGCTCGATCAGACCGGCCGAGGTGCCTTCAGCCAGGATGGTCGCGACCTCTTCCTGGGTGACGTCCGAGCCATCGCGATCCTTGACGCCCAGAAGTTTAAGGATGCCCGAGGTCGAGGCCGTCAGCAGCAGCACGAAGGGTTTCAGCACGATCGCGAGGGTCGAGATCGGCGGCGCCATCTTGGCCGCGATGGTCTCGGGGAAGATCAGGGCCAGACGCTTGGGCACCAACTCGCCGACGATCAGCGAGATATAGGTGATGCAGACCACGACCAGGGCCGTGGAGAAGATTTCGGTATAGGCGGCCAGCGCCGGAAAACTGGTCTCGAGGATCCGGTCCAACTCGCCTGCGATGGTCGCCTGGCCGTAGGCGCCGGCCAGAATGCCGATCAGGGTGATGCCGACCTGGACCGCCGACAGGAACTGGGTCGGTTCCTCGGCCAGTTTCAGCGCCTTGCGCGCCCCGCGATCCCCCTTCTCCGCCCGGCTCTGAAGCTTGGATCTCCGGGAGGAAACGACCGCCAACTCGGTCATGGCGAACAGGCCGTTGAGCACCACCAGGAGCAGAACGACGACAATAGCGATGAGTAACATCTAGGGGTTTTTGGAGACCAACGCGGCGCAACAGACGGCGTCCGCGCAAAGACACTAGAGCACGGCGGCGCTTTGCGCCACGCTTTCCTTGCGTGTCAGCCCGCCCGGCCGGGCTCGATCGAGCCATAGGCGCCGGAAACCGGGCGTCCGTTCGCGTCATATTGCGACGCGCAGGCGCACAGGCCGAGCACGGTGCCGATGAACAGTCCGATATGAATTGCGCGCCGCATCGTGGTTGCCAATCGCTTAACGTCGATGACAGACATAAACGATCGCTTAACTTTCCGGCAAGCTGGCGCCCCGCTCAGGGGAAAACCGCACCCTGGCTTTCTTCCCCTTCCCCGTGCCGGACGTCTAAGAGAAAGCCATGCAGACCCTGGATCACCTCGACGCCTTGCCTGCGGGCGCCCTGTCGTCGCCTGCGGCCCAGCGCAACGCCGCCTTCATCCTGGACGTGTTGCGGACGCATCTGCCGGCGCGGGGGCGGGTGCTGGAGATTGCGGGCGGATCGGGCGACCACGCCCTGGCCTTCGCCTCGGCCCTGTCCGGTCTGGATTGGACGCCCAGCGATCCCAGCCCCCAGGCGCGCGACAGCCTCTCGGCCTGGCGGCGCGCCGGCCCGTCGAATCTGCGCCCGCCCCTGTCGGTGGACGCCGCCGATCCGGCGACGTGGCCGCAAGATCGGTTCGACGTCGTCTATTGTGCGAACATGACGCACATCAGCCCCTGGTCGGCGACCGAGGGGCTGATGGATCTGGCCGGTCGGGTCCTGCGACGCCCCGGCGGTCTGCTGGTTCTATATGGCCCCTATCGAGAGGCCGAGGTTCCGCTGGCGGCCTCGAACGCCGCCTTCGACGAGAGTCTGAAGGCGCGAAACTCGGCCTGGGGCCTGCGGGACCGCGCGGCGGTCGAGGCTCTGGCCCGGTCGCATGGCCTTCCGGCCACGCGCCGGGCTCCGATGCCGTCGAACAACCTGACCCTGCTGTTCAGAAGCGTCTGATTTCAGAGCGCGCCGATGGCGGCCGACAGCTGGGCGCGCTCGTTCAGCAAGGTCGTCTTGCCGTCCTTGAACAGGGCGCCCTGGGCCTCGACCGTCACGCCGAAGCTTTCAGCCGCAACGGCGACGCCGTCGGCGAAGGCGATGACCAGCAGATCATGGGCGCGCGCTAGGTCGATCAGCGATCGCACGGCGGCCAGGCCGGCCTCGTCCTGCGACCCGCCGGGCACGACCAGGCCTTTCAGACGGCCCTCGACGATGTCGGTCGCCGTCGCCGTCGCCAGAACGGTCACGCCGCCGGTGATCAGGCTGGCGTCGCCGGTCGAGATGGGCGCCAGGCCCACGCCTTCAGCCCGCAGCGCCCCTTCGACGTCGCCCAGTTCGCCGAATTCCATGTCACGTCGCATCACCAGTCCCATGCGCAGCCGGGTCGGAACGGGACGGTTGTAACCAGTGCGACGGGGTCCGGCGGAAGATTTGCTTTGAGCGTACAAGACGTCTCCTTCTAGGGTTTCAATAAACATCGAGATTCTGCGACAAAGGCCGCCGAACCATCGACACGAAGAACCAGAAAAACGAAAATCGACGGGTCCGACCATGGTCGTCCCGCACTCTGGATCGTTTGTGGAATGCCGCCTGATATAGTGAAAAATCCGGCAGGATCAACCTTGGACACCCCCGCATGTGCGCAGAGTGATCCTGACGGCCTTGACCCGCTTGCTCGCATCGGCGCCCGGCCCTAGACAGCGGCATTGATCGAGCGACGGAATCCGATGGCCTTCACCCGCACCTATGACGGCGACGAGCCCGTCCGCGTAAACAAATGGCTGGGCCAGACTGGCGTCTGTTCGCGCCGCGAAGCCGAGAGCCTGATCGCCGAAGGCCTGGTCTCCATCGACGGCGAGACCATCAGCGACGCGGGCCGCAAGATCGAGCCGGGCCAGACGCTGACGCTGAACGACACGGCCCAGCAAGCCCTGGCCTCGGGCATGACCCTGGTTCTGCACAAGCCGGTCGGCTACGTTTCGGGCCAGCCGGATCCGGGCAAGATTCCCGCCGTGCGCCTGCTGAAGACCCCCAACCGCATCGGCGAGGGCGAGACACCGGCGCGCGACGCCTCATTGCCCCCGATAGGCCGGCTGGACGAAGACTCCCGCGGCCTGCTGCTGCTGTCGTCGGACGGCGTCGTGGCCAAGGCGGTGATCGGGCCGGCGTCCGAACTGGACAAGGAATATCTGGTCGTCGTCGACGGCGTGATCACCGAAGCCAAGCTCAGCCGCCTGCGCCACGGCCTCGTGCTGAACGACAAGCCGCTCAAGCCCGCCCGCGTCACCCAAATCGAGCCCCAGCGCCTGCGCTTCGTCCTGACGGAGGGCAAGTATCGCCAGATCCGCCGCATGTGCGAACTGGTCGGGCTGGAAGTCGTGGACCTGTACCGTATTCGCATCGGCCCGCTGGAGTTGGGCGACCTGCCCGAGGGCCGCTGGCGTCACCTGACCGATCAGGAGCGCGCCGCGCTCATCGCCGCCTCGACGGCTAGTCCAACGTCCTGAACCACCGGTCCAGCAGTTCCGCCTCGGCGCGACGCGCCCCGGTGCGTTCCGCGGCTTCCGCGTCCACGCCCCACTGCTCCTCCTGAAACAGTTCGTCGATACGCGACAGTTCAAACGCCGCGACGCCTGCCAGCGCGCCCTGCTCGACGGCCAAGGCCAGCACCGCCGACCCGAGCAGCGGCACGGCGGTCGCAAGGCCTGTCAGGCGGAAATCGTCCATCGCCATCGCGTGCGCCTTCACCCGCGCGATGGCGTCGGGCGACTGGGGCCGATGCACGATGCCCGCGACTGGCTCCAGAGCCAGCCCCATCTCGCGCGCCGCCCAATCACGCCACGGCTCCCATTCACGGCGCTGGCGCTCGACCAGCGGCGTCGGATGTTCGGCTAGGTAGCAGACCACGTCCGACCCGGCGTAGGCGGCGATCTCTTCCGCCACCGGCTCACGCGCCTGGCCGATGCGGTCGATGGCGGTTGAGGCCAGTCGGGTCGCGGGCATGGTCGACGGCTGGACGATCTCACCCTGCGCCGCCCATTCCCCGGCGACAAGTCGGGCGGCGGCCTCGGTCGGCAGCACCAACGGCGCCTTGGCCGGCGTCTTGGGCGTCCGTCCGTCCAGCAGTACGGCCCAGCCGCCCCCCTCAGACGAATGGGCTGCATGCGGCCCGACCGAGACGGCCGTCCAGAAGCGACGCACCGTCTCCTGCGTTTCGCGGAACCCCTTGCGGGCGGCGACCATGGGATCGAGCGGGGGGATATGGCTCATCGAATTCTCTTCACGCCCAGGAAGGGATCGTCCTCAGCCTCGTCCTCGGAGAAGCCGAAGTGGGCGAAGCCGGCTTTCATTTCGGGGCTCAGAGGCGCCGTGACCTTCAGCAGGCCGCCGCGCGGGTGGTCCAGTTCGATGCTGCGGGCGTGGAGCTGCAGCTTCAGCGGGCCGGACAACTCCCTGGATTTCTCATCCCCGTATTTGGGATCGCCCAGGATCGGGTGGCCGATCCCGGCCATATGGGCGCGCAGCTGGTGGGTCCGGCCGGTGAAGGGCCGCAGGGCCATCCATGAGGCGCGGTGCGAGGCGCGGGAGATCGTGCTGAAGGCCGTCTCGGCCGGCTCGGCCTTGGGGTCCTTGCGCTCGGCCGGGCGCATCATCTCGAAGTCGTTGATGCCGGTCTTCTTCAACGGCATGTCGATCTGGCCCGAATAGGGTTTCGGATTGCCGATGACGATGGCCCAGTAGGTCTTCTTGGCCTGACGACGGGCGAAGGCGCCGGCCAGACGCTTGGCCGCCTCAGGCCCCTTGCCCAGCAACAGGACGCCCGAGGTGTCGCGGTCCAGGCGGTGGACCAGGCGCGGACGATCCATCCCCTCGCCCCAGGCCGACAGCAGACGGTCGACGTGGCGGCTGGTCTTGGTGCCGCCCTGAACCGCCAGGCCGTGCGGCTTGTTGATGGCGATCACCATGTCGTCCTCATAAAGGACCAGCGACTTGGCGAAGGCGATGTCGCGTTCCGACAGGGTGTGCAGATCCCCGGCCTGACGCGAGGTGTCGTCCGGGATCGGCGGCACGCGCACGGCGGCGCCGGCGGTCAGGCGGCCTTCCGGCTTGATGCGGGCGCCGTCCACGCGGATCTGGCCGCTGCGGGCCATCTTCTGCACCTGGATGTTCGACAGATGCGGCCAACGCCTGCGGAACCAGCGGTCCAGGCGGATGCCGTCCTCGTCCTCGGCGACGTAGATGGTCAGGACTTCGCGCTTGGGCGCGTCCTCGATGGGCGGCTGGTCGGTCAAATGGCGGCTCCGAAGGCGCGGCGGGCGACCACCATGCCGATAAACAGGGCGACGACGGCCAGGACCACCGAACCGACGATATAGGCCGCAGCCAGTCCGTAGTCGCGACGTTCCAGCATCAGCGCCGCCTCAAGCGAATAGGTCGAGAAGGTGGTGAACCCGCCCAGCACGCCGACGGCGGCGAACAGGCGGATCGTCTCCTGGTGCGCGTCGCCCCTGAAGGCCAGCCAGCCGACCAGCAGCCCCATGGCCAGACCGCCCAGCACATTGGCCGTAAAGGTCGCCAGCGGCCAGCCGGCGCCGGGCGTCAGCCGGGACATCAGGAGGACGAGGCCATAGCGCGCCATCGAACCGAGCGCGCCCCCGGCGGCGACGAGAAGAAACCGTGTCATGATCCGGCGCTATATACGCCGCCTTGGCCGAAAGCGAAGCATCCTGCGCGTTCGTGGCCGTCTGACTGAAACTTCACTTGCCCTGCGACAGGGTTAACGGCGATATCCGAGGCGAACCGTCAGCGGGTTGGGGGAAGCCACGTCATGTCGCAGGAAGACAGCCAGAGCCCGGTGATCGCGCCGACCATGACGTCGCCGCCGCCCTCCCCGGAACCCGAACCGCAGTCGGTCGAACAGCCGCACGATCTGGTCCCCGCCGATGCGCCCGAGACGGCGCGCGCCGCGCCGCCGAACCCGACGCCTACCGACACCCCGGCCGTGTCCGACGAAGGCGTGCTGCGCCCCATTCAGGAGAGCGACTATTTCACCCTGGACGACGCCTCGATCGCCAAGATATCGGGGAATATCGACCTCTACTTCAACCAGCCGCTCGATATCTTTCCCTTCTGGGAGAACGAGAAGAAGCCGGACCGTTTCCACGTCCTGTTCGCGCGCCAGATCGAAGAATGGTTCCCGGCGGACCGCGACATCCGCGGTCGGGTTCACGCCTATGGCCGACGCATCTTCCGCGCCCTGTGCGTCCATGTCGGCGTCAAGCGGCTGACCCAGGCCCTGGCCCTGATCGCCTTCGCCGTCCTGGCCGAGATGGGACCGACCCTGTTCGCCGAATGGGCCGGCGGGCAACCGGCCGGTCTGGGCCTGGGCCTCCTGGCCATGCTCGTCACGGGCGGGATCTTCTTCGGCGTCTCGACCATTCTGTTCATCCAGTACCGGTTCCGGCTGGAGAACGATTCCTACGAGCTGTCGCGCGAGATCGTGCAGCGGACGCGGGAACTGCAGAATCTGTTCACCAACGCCCGCGCCCTGTCGGACCAGGCAGAGACCACCTACCAGATGGACGGCAAGGCCTGGGGCCAGCGCGCCCTCTATCTGACCCGGCTGGTCATGTGGATCGGGGCGCGGATGGAGTATCTGGAGAAGTTCATCCAGATGGAGCTGTGGCGCGTGCGGCGGGAACGCTACTGGATGCGCTGGTTCGGGCGGATCACCACGCCAGCCGTGCTGGTGATCTGGCTGATCGTCTTCATATTCTTCCCCGCCCCGGCGGCCAACGAGATCGGCTTCCGCATCCTTCAGATCATCGCCGTCCTGCTGGCATGCGGCGTGACCTGGCTATCCTATTTCCGCTGGCAGACGCCCGCCCAGGCGATCCAGGACAAGCTGGGGGCCGAGGGCTGGGTCCGCTACGCGTCGCTGGACGTGGACAACACCGTCGGCGACCAGGTGCGGCGCGACAAGGAACGGCTGGTCGAATACCGCGCCCTGACGCGAGGGCGCTGATCAGCGCGGGATGGAGGCCTGGACCGATCGGGCGTCATAGGCGTTCGGACGGTCGGGCTTTGGGCCCCGCCCCATGATGATCTCCAGCGAGGTCGAGGTCGGGCTGGGGCCGCTGAAGTTCAGGCCCAACCCCACGCCGACGCCCGAGGCCGAATAGCCGCCGTATCGGCTGGATCCGCCGCCGATGGAGACGCTGGGCCGCACGCCGCCCGCGCCGCCGGGACGGCCGTCGGTCCAGCTTTGAGTCACTTCAAACCAGTCATAGCCCTGGTCCGTGGTCAGATCGGCGGCCCGCACCAGCGCATAGTCGGCGACAGCGCCCGGCGCCCCGACACCGTTGTAGGTGACACGGTAACGGTTGGATTCGATCCTCTGCTCCGAATAGCCCTGCCCGCCCGGCGCGCGCTGGGCGCCGTAGGGGGCCAGGCTGGCGCAGGCGGCCAGGGCGAGGGTCGAGGCGGCGAGGCTGAGAATGGCGAGGCGCTTCATGGCGTTGTCTCCCTTTGACGGAGATAGCGTTGCTTGAGCCGTAGCGTTCCGTCTAGAGGCCCAGACTAGAGGCCAAGCGCCGAACGCAAACGCGCGAAATCGGCCGGCGGCGGCGCCTCGACCGTGGTGGTCCCGCCTTCGGGATGAGGAAAGCTCAGCTTGGCGGCGTGCAGCATCAGGCGGGGCGCCGGGCCGACCTCTGTCGTCAGCGCCCCGCCATAGCGGACGTCGCCGATCAGCGGACGGCCCAGATGGGCCATGTGAACCCGCAGCTGGTGCATCCGCCCCGTCAGCGGCTCCAGCTCGACCACCGCCCCCTGGTCGTTGGCGGCCAGGGTCCGATATCGGCTCTGCGAACCCTGGGCGCCGGGCGCGTCGAAGGCGACGACCCGCATATAGGACTCGCGCCCGATCTCCTCGCGCCGCAGCGGGGCGTCGATGGTCCCGGACGCCGGCTCCGGCGCGGCGGACAGCAGGGCCAGATACTGTTTGCGGAACCGCCGCATCTGCAGCGCCTTGCCCAGGAACCCCGCCGCCGGCTTGGTCTTGGCCGCCAGAATGACGCCCGAGGTGTCGCGGTCCAGCCGATGCACCAGTTCCGGCCGCTTGCCGTTCGACCGGGCGAAGGCCCACAACAGATCGTCGAGCGTATGCGCCTGGATCCGCCCGCCCTGGCTGGACAGGCCGGACGGTTTCGAGAAGGCGATGACATGGGCGTCCTCATGGATCACCCACGACCGGACGGCGGCGATCTCATCCTCGGACAGGGCGACGGGCTGGCGGGTTGTCATCGGGGGCTTCTAGAGGTCAGTCCCCCGCCCCGTCCACCGCCGCATCTTTCGCCAGCCGCGCCCGCATCTCGGCCCAGCGCTCCAGCCGCGCCTTGACCTTCTCCTCATGCCCCTCGCCCTTGGGCTTGTAGAAGGTGCGGCGTTCCATCTCGTCGGGGAAGAAGTTCGCGCCGGAAAAGCCCTCGGGCGTGTCCGGGTCGTACTGGTAGCCCTTGCCGTAGCCCAGAGACTTCATCAGCTTGGTCGGAGCGTTGCGGATATGGGCGGGAGGCGTCAGCGATCCCGTCTCATAGGCCGCTTTCCTGGCTGCCTTAAAAGCCTCGTACACCCCGACCGACTTGGGCGCGGTGGCCAGGTGGACCACGGCCTGGGCCAGGGCCAGTTCGCCCTCGGGGCTGCCCAGGAAGTCATAGGTGTCCTTGGCCGCATTGGCGACCAGGATCGACAGGGGGTCCGCCTCGCCGATGTCCTCGACCGCCATCCGCACGATCCGCCGCGCCAGATACAGCGGGTCCTCGCCCCCGTTCAGCATCCGCGCCAGCCAGTACAGGGCCGCGTCCGGGTCCGACCCGCGCACCGATTTATGCAGGGCGGAGATCAGGTTGTAATGCTCTTCCCGGCTCTTGTCATAGGCGGGCGCGCGGCGCTGCAGCACACCGGCCAGCCCTTGTACGTCCAGGGTTTCGCCGGCGGGCAGGTCGAACAGCACCTCCGACATGGTCAGCAGATAGCGTCCGTCGCCGTCGGCGAGGGCCAGCATGGCCTGGCGCGCTTCCGGCGACAGCGGCAGGCCTCTTTCCATATGGGCCTCAGCGCGGCTCAACAGTTGATCCAGCGCCGCATCGTCCAGCCGCTTCAGCACATAGACCTGGGACCGCGACAGCAGCGCCCCGTTCAGCTCGAAACTGGGGTTCTCGGTCGTGGCCCCGACCAGGGTGACGACCCCGGCCTCGACGAAGGGCAGGAAGCCGTCCTGCTGGGCGCGGTTGAAGCGGTGGATCTCGTCGACGAACAGCAGGGTGCTCTGCCCCGCCGCCCGCCGCATCCGCGCCGCCTCGAACGCCTTCTTCAGGTCGGCGACTCCGGAAAAGACGGCGCTGATCGACTGGTATTCATAGCCCGCCGCCTGGGCCAGCAGCCGGGCGATGGTGGTCTTGCCGGTGCCGGGCGGCCCCCACAGGATCATCGAGCCCAGACGCCCCGCCTCGATCATCCGGCGGATCGGCCCGCCCGGCCCCAGCAGATGATCCTGCCCCACCACCTCGTCCAGCGTGCGCGGGCGCAGACGGTCGGCCAGGGGCGCGTCGGGGGGCAATATGCCGGAGGCTTCGAACAGGTCGGTCATTGCGACCTATGTAGTCGTGCCTAAAGCGGTTTTCACCCGTTAGTATGGGTCAGCGCTACAGAGATCGATCATGACCGACGCCCATCCGAACCAAGGCCCGACCGCAGGACTGACCCCGCACCTGACGATTCCGTCGCGCGGGGCCTCGGCGGCCGTGGACTTCTACATCATCGCCTTCGGGGCCGAGGTGCTGGATCGACGCTTAGCCGACGACGGCGAACGGCTGATCCACGCCCATCTGAAGATCAACGGCGCCAGCCTGATGCTGAACGACGAGTTCCCGGAATACACCGGCATTCAGGACGTGCTACCCCTTCGGCCACACCTGGTTGATCGGCGGACCGAAGAGGGGCTGAGAGGAGGTCAAACGTCCTTTTCAGAAGACCCCAACGCCCGTCTCTTCTTGGCTGCAACCTTCTCCGTCTTTGTCATGAGGGAATCCATCAGAGTGAGAGGGCGTATGATTTGGCCCCGTCTGGTGAACCAGGAGGCAAGTTTCCAGGCGGCGACTAGGAAGACCGCAAGGCCGACCGCCGCAATGAAAAACTCGAAGGCGGTTGGTTCGCTCATGGCTGCGACAACAGACGGCTTGGCTCAGCCTCGACTTCAAGAACGTTGAGCTCAAGCGTCATCAGTTGCAACCTACGGTGTTGGAGCGGGCGATATTCTGACGCCGGAGGGCACGCCGACGGGATTCGCTGAGCCATTCGCCGCGCCGGTCGGTCCGGTATTCGACCACCGTATTCGGCAGGCAGGATTTCGCCATCGTCTCCTCGACCAGCCAGGCCTTGGTGCGCGCATCGGCATTCGCCAGTTCGCCGTCCAGACGTTGGACGCTCAAGGAGTTGGCTTCTCGGTACATGAGCCAACCGGGATTGATTCCGTTACGCGCAACGAAGGCTCGCTGACGTTCCGCGATCGGTTGGAGATCGACCCCGGCAGCGGCCATTCCGCCGTCCGGAACCAACTGTCGCGAGATCAGGCTGGGATCAATACCGCCGTGGATCACGATCACCGCGCCCGGCTCAACGATCAGCCGACCCGCCAGAGGGAGGAAATAGTTGGCGCAGGAGGAGTTGCACTCCTCCTTGACCGTCATGGTCAGACGCCGCCCCTCAAACCCCTCGGCGATCCGCATCGCCTGATCCGCCGAGCCGCCACGACTGGTCAGAATCAGTTCGGTTGTCGTAGGGGCGAAACGGCTTTCGACGCAGGCGGTCATGGCCGCATCGATGGGCCCGGACAGAACAAACGTCTCCGGCGTGGCCTGATGGCACAGATCGTCACGGTAGGCGGCCTCGGCGCCTCCAAAGCTCAAAAGCGAGAGAGCCAGTCCCATCGCGCAGGTCAGACCAACCCCGTGGTTCACGCCGCTCCCTTCCCCTGAATTCGCCACGACCTCAGCGAGCAGGTCGCCAATCCAAGGTAATCGCCGGACAGCGCAGAGCAAGCCTTCTTAGCGCAACACGCCCCGAATCTGGCGCCCGCCGCGATTGACCACGATTTCCCACGGGCCGCGACCGGCGCCGGCGGCTTCGACGTCGCGCGCCGAAGCTATCGCGCGGCCGTTGATGCTGACGATCAGGTCGTTCTGGCGGAAGCCGGCGCGGGCGGCGTAGCCCCGGCCCGACACGCCGGTGACGATGACGCCCGTGGCGAACGGGTCGCCGCCCAGGCGGTCGGCCAGGGCCGGGTTCAGGGCCACGACCTGGGCCCCGGCGAAGGGGCCGGACTGGATCACGACGCCCTGGCGGGGGTCGGCGTCGCCGGGCAGGGTCTGGACCCGCGCGGTCAGGGTCTGGGGCCGGCCGTCGCGCAGGATGGCGACCTGGACCTGATCGTTCGGATTGCGTGAGCCGATGCGGTAGTTCAGCCCGTTCTGGTCGTTGATCTCCTGACCGTCCACGGCGGTGATCACATCGCCCTGGCGCAGACCGGCGCGGGCGGCGGGACCGTTGGCGTAGACGTCGGTGACGACCAGTCCCTGCGGCCGGCTGAGGCCCAGGCTGCCGGCGATGTCGCCGGTGACGGTGTCGCCCTTCACGCCCAGCCAGGGACGAACCACGGCCTTGGCGCCGCCCAGGGCCGAATCGACCACGCGCTTGACCATGGCGGCGGGCACGGCGAAGCCGACCCCGGCGGACGAGCCCGAGCGGGAGAAGATGGCGGTGTTGATGCCGATCAGGTCGCCGTCCATGTCCACCAGGGCCCCGCCCGAATTGCCGGGGTTGATGGCCGCGTCGGTCTGGATGAAGGAGCCGCTGTCGGAAATGCCGGTCTCGGTCCGGTTCAGGGCCGAGATGATGCCGTTGGTCACCGTCTGGCCCACGCCGAACGGATTGCCGATGGCCAGGACCAGATCGCCGACCTGCTGTTCCTCCTGATCGTCGATGGCCAGGACCGGCAGCCGGTCGCTGACGTTCTCCAGCCGCAGCACGGCGATGTCGCTGCGCTCGTCGGCCAGGATGACGGTGGCGGGAAACTCGCGCCGGTCGTTCAGCACGACCTTGATCTGCTGGGCGCCGTCGATGACGTGGTTGTTGGTGACGACGATCCCGTCCGAGCGGACGATCACGCCCGACCCGACCGATTCCGCCACCCGCGCCTGGGGAATGCCGCCGCCGAAGAACTGGAAGAAGGGATCGGCCTGGACCCGCTGGACGCTGCGGGCCGAGATATTGACCACGGCCGGGGCGGCGGATCGCACCACCGGCGCGAAGCTGGACTTCATCCCCGCCGCATCGCTGGGCGCGGTGCGCGTCGGCTGGGCGAACTCGCCCTCCTGCGCCTTGGAATTGGTGGGGTTGCCGCAGGCCGACAGGGCCAGGGCGGCGACGAGCACGATCGATCGGGTCTGCATAATCATCCGAGGAGAACAGGCTTCAAGCCACACCATACCGCACCGTGTTTCGGGCCGGATCAAGGCGTCGGCGCGACATCAACGGACAAGCTTTCAGCCCGTTCCCGCAGCGTCGTGCAGACGAACGGAGGCGCTCCGTCCCTTCGGCGGAGTTGGAGGCCCTTTGGAAGCGGAGGGCTGGGCGGGGCGCCGGGCCTTCGCCCGGAGTTTGATCTAGAAATACCGTTTCGACGAAGGTTTGACGCCCCGCGCGGTTGGTTGGCCTGCAAGCTCGGGGCGCCGAGCGGTGGCGGTCTTATCGCCTAACCCCATAAGCCTGCGACGGGTCGGCAGGGTCTGCGAAACCCCGTCCCGAGTGCGATCGAGTATCCCCCTCGACCCTCCGGCGACGTCCTGAGACGCCGTCGGCGCGGAGGAGTTGCACCCCCGCTCCCGTTCCATCCGCTCCCGCCGCCGCAAGGTCGCAGGCCAAGCGAGCCCTCCAAGCGACGAGACCGGGCGTGATTATAGGGGGTGGGGAAGCCCAGGCGGGGAAGTCGGGGCGAGAATCTGACAAGCGGTTGGAATCGCTGGGGTGAGACCAGCGTCATTGTGACAGTTGGCGCCGTTCGGGCCCCCTCCGTCACGGCGCTCTGCGCCGCGCCACCTCCCCCAAGGGGGGAGGATTTCGGTGCTCGCATTCCTCCCCCCTTGGGGGAGGCGGATCGCCGGCGAAGCCGGCGAGACGGAGGGGGCCTGTGAGGCTTGCCCTGCCCCTAAACCGCCCAGTCGGGTTTGCGCTTGTCCAGGAAGGCGCGGACGCCTTCCTGGCCCTCGGGGGAGACGCGGGCGCGGGCGATGCGTTTGGCGGTGTCGTCCAAGAGGCCGCTGTCGATCTTGTGGCCGGCGATGTCGTTGACCAGGCGTTTGGCCTCGCCCATGGCGCCGGGGGCGTTGCCGCTGAGACTGTCGGTCAGCATGGCGACGAACTCATCCACCGAACCCTCGGGCAGGACCAGGTCGATCAGGCCGGCGTGGGCGGCGTAGTCGGCGTCGAAACTGTTGCCGGTCAGGAACAGCTGGCGCGCGCGCCGCGCGCCGATGGCCTCGATGACATAGGGGGCGATGGTCGCGGGGATCAGGCCCAGCTTGACCTCGGAAAAGGCGAAACGCGCGCCCTCGACCGCCACGGCCATGTCGCAGGCGGCGACGATGCCGGCCCCGCCGCCCATGGCGGCGCCCTCGACCAGGGCGACGGTCAGGGCGGGGACGTCGTGCAGGGCCTTCAGCATCCGGGCCAGACCCAGGGCGTCGTCGCGATTGTCGGCCTCGGACCAGTCGGCGGCGTCGCGCATCCAGTTCAGGTCAGCCCCGGCGCTGAAGGTCCCGCCCGCGCCGCGGATGAAGACCAGGCGGACGTGGTCGGCGCCGTGCAGGGTCTCGAAGGCCTCGTGCAGGGCGGCGATGGTGGCGGCGTCGAAGGCGTTCTTCTTCTCGGGCCGGTCCAGGGTGATGAAGACCACCCCGTCGCTGGTGGCGTCGATCCGCACCAGGTCGTCATTGGCGTCCGGCGCGGCGTCGGCCAGCAGCGGATGGGCGATGCGGTTGATCTCGGCTTCCTCGGCGTCGGTGACGTCCAGGGCGTTGAGGTCGGCGTCGGTGGGTTGATCGGCCATGGTCATCTCCAAACTGAGGGTCCGCGTTGCAACGGGGGGCGGAAGAATAGGTTACATCCGGAACAGGCCGAACGTGGTCTCCGGGATCGGGGCGTTCAGGCTGGCGGAAATGGCCAGGCCCAGGACGTCTCGGGTCTGGGCCGGGTCGATGACGCCGTCGTCCCACAGGCGGGCGGTGGCGTAATAGGGATTGCCTTCGTCCTCGTATTTCTGGCGGATCGGGGCCTTGAAGGCCTCGGCGTCTTCCGCGCTCCAGGTCTCGGCGTCGCGGTGGACGGTGGCCAGGACGCTGGCCGCCTGTTCGCCGCCCATGACGCCGATCCGGCTGTTGGGCCAGGTGAAGAGGAAGCGCGGAGAATAGGCGCGGCCGCACATGCCGTAGTTTCCGGCCCCGAAACTGCCGCCGATCAGGACAGTGAATTTAGGCACCTCAGCCGAAGCGACGGCGGTGACCAGCTTGGCGCCGTCCTTGGCGATGCCGCCGGCCTCATATTTGCCGCCGACCATGAAGCCCGAGATGTTCTGCAGGAACAGCAGCGGAATCTTGCGCTTGCAGGCCAGTTCGATGAAGTGGGCGCCCTTCTGGGCGCTTTCGGAGAAGATGACGCCGTTGTTGGCCAGGATGGCGACCGGATAGCCCCAGATGCGGGCGAAACCGCAGACCAGGGTCGAGCCGTACAGGGTCTTGAACTCGTCGAACTCGGAGCCGTCGACCAGGCGGGCGATGACCTCGCGCACGTCATAGGGGGCCCGGACGTCGTCGGGGATCAGGCCGTACAGCTCTTCGGCGGCGAAGGCCGGGGCGCGAGGTTCGCGCACGTCCATGTCCACGGACTTGGTCGTGTTCAGATTGGCGACGATGGAGCGGACGATCTCCAGCGCGTGTTCGTCATTCTCGGCCACATGGTCGACCACGCCCGAACGACGGCCATGGGTCTCGGCCCCGCCCAGTTCCTCGGCCGAAATGACCTCGCCGGTGGCGGCCTTCACCAGGGGCGGGCCGGCCAGGAAGATGGCGCCCTGGTTCCGCACGATGATCGTCTCGTCCGACATGGCCGGCACATAGGCGCCGCCGGCGGTGGACAGGCCCATGACACAGGCGATCTGGGCGACGCCCTTGGCGCTCATCCGGGCCTGGTTGAAGAAGATGCGGCCGAAATGGTCGCGGTCGGGGAAGACCTCGGCCTGGTGCGGCAGGTTGGCCCCGCCGGAATCGACCAGATAGACGCAGGGCAGGCGGTTCTGCTCGGCGATCTCCTGGGCGCGCAGATGCTTCTTCACCGTCATGGGGAAGTAGGCGCCGCCCTTCACCGTCGGGTCGTTGGCGACGATCATCACCTCGCGGCCCGAGACGCGGCCGATTCCGGTGATCAGGCCGGCGCCGGGGGCCTCGCCGTCGTACATGGCGTGGGCGGCCAGCTGGCCGATCTCCAGGAAGGGCGAGCCGGGATCCAGCAGACGCTCGACCCGGTCGCGGGGCAGCAGCTTGCCTCGAGCCACATGCCGTTCGCGCGACTTGTCGGACCCGCCGCGCGCGGCGTGGGCCACATGGTCGCGCAGTTCGGCGACCAGGGCGCTGTTGTGCGCGTGCAGGGACTTGTATTTGGGGCTTTGCGGATCGACCGCGGACGTCAACTTCGGCATGGGGTTGGTTTAGGCGGGGTCGCGGGACGTCACAAGGAATTCTCCCTCCCCTTCATGGGGAGGGACGATCGCGCAGCGACGGGGCGGGGGCGGCCCGGCAGGGGCGCACTGCCGGAATCGGGACAGATCTGTGATGGGTCGCCCCGCCCTCCCCACCCGGTCTCGCCTGCGGCTCGACCACCCTCCCCCGAGGGGGAGGGAGAAATGTTGCGCATCGCCCCCTTTTCCCCTATAGGCCCCGCCTTTCCAGGGCTTCGGTCCTGTCGTGGAACACCAAAGGGTTGGACGTTCGGTCCGGCCGCCGCGCCAGGAGCCATCGTGGGGATCGACTTACCCGGTCGTTTCCACGCCGACGCCCACAAGGGAGACTACCGCATGGCTCTTTACGAGCACACGGTCATGACGCGCCAGGATATCTCGGCGCAGCAGGCCGAAGCGCTGAACGACACCATCAAGGACCTGATCGTGCAAGGTGGCGGTTCCGTCGCCAAGATCGAGTACTGGGGTCTGCGCAACCTGACGTACCGCGTGAAGAAGAACCGCAAGGCTCACTATTCGCTGCTGGCCGTCGACGCCCCTCCGGCCGCCATGGCCGAAGTCGAGCGTCAGCTGGGCATCAACGAAGACGTGCTGCGCTGGCTGACCGTCCGCGTCGAGGAACTCGACCTGGAACTGTCGCCGCTGCTGGCCCGCCGCGAGCGTGAACGCGAGCGTGAGCGCGAGCGCACCCCGCGCGACGACGCCGCCGCTGACGCCGAATAAGGAAACCGGAACATGACCGACACCACCGCCCCGACCCCGGGCGCCCCGGCCGGCTCCGGCGCCGCCGGCCGCCGCCCCTTCTATCGCCGCCGCAAGGTCTGCCCGTTCTCGGGCGCCAATGCGCCGAAGATCGACTACAAGGACGTGAAGCTGCTGCAGCGTTACGTCTCCGAACGCGGCAAGATCGTGCCTTCGCGCATCACCGCCGTCTCCCAGAAGAAGCAACGCGAACTGGCCAAGGCCATCAAGCGCGCCCGCTATCTGGCCCTCCTGCCGTATGTGGTGAAGTAAGATGAAGGTCGTTCTGCTGGAACGCGTCGAGAATCTCGGCGCCATCGGCGACGTCGTGTCCGTCAAGGACGGCTTCGCCCGTAACTTCCTTCTGCCGCGCGACAAGGCCCGTCGGGCCACCGCCGCCAACCTGAAGGCGTTCGAACTCGACCGCGTCGCCATCGAGCAACGCAACGAGAAGAACAAGGCCGATGCACAGAAGGTCGCCGACAAGATCGACGGCCAGACCTACATCATGATCCGTCAGGCCGGTGAAACCGGTCACCTGTACGGTTCGGTCGCCGGCCGCGACGTCGCCGAGGCCATCCAGGCCGAAGGCGGCAAGGTCGAGCGTTCGCAAATCGTCCTGAACACGGCGATCAAGAACCTGGGCGTCCACGAAGTGCCGGTTCGCCTGCACGCCGAGGTCCGCGCATCGGTCAAGATCAACATCGCCCGTTCGATGGATGAAGCCGAGCGTCAAGCCAAGGGCGAGGACGTGATCCGCAGCCAGTTCGACGATGAGCGCCAGGCCGCCGAGCAATCGGCCCAGGAACTGATCGAAGGCGGCGCCGGTCAACAGGAAGGCTTCGGCGACGAAGCCTGATCCCGCCGGCCTTTCGAGGCCGGATCGCCGGAAACATCAGGGGCGCGTTCCGCAAGGAACGCGCCCTTTTTGCTGCGTGGGCCCTCGGCAGGAGGCCGGGCGCGCCTTCACGCAATCCATGACAAGTTTGCAACAGCCACGAAGGTTTGGGGCGGCGATGAGAGTTTGCGCAAACTCCTTTCTTGACCGATGTAAATACCGGTGAACACTCTCAACTAAGGCTGAGCTTTGTCGACGACGCGACCATTTTATTGCGTCTCCCATCCCGGCCCGGGTGTCGAAATCGTGGCCGGTCGTCGCCCCTCCCAACAGGCCGCTGTCGTTTGGGGATAGTCATGAAGCTGAATTCCGGTCGTTCCGTCTTGTTGGCCTTTGTCTCCACCAGCGCGCTGATGTCCGCGCCGCTCGCCTTCGCCCAGGAGGCGACACCGGCGGAGGACGCCGCCGACATCGGCGAGATCGTGGTGACAGGCACCCGCGCCATAGGTCGAACCCGGCTGGACACGATCGCTCCCGTGGACGTGATCACCGGCGAGACCCTGACCCGCAGCGGGACGGGTACGGAGACCGCCGCCGCCCTGGCCGCCGCCGCTCCGTCGATCAACTTCCCCCGCCCCGCCATCTCGGACGGTTCCGACCACGTCCGCCCGGCGACCCTGCGCGGTCTGGCCCCTGACCAGACCCTGGTGCTGATCAACGGACAGCGGGGCCACGTCGGCGCCTTGGTCAATGTGAACGGCGCCCTGGGACGCGGATCCACGGCCTTCGATCTGAACACCATTCCCTCGGTCGCCCTGGGATCCGTCGAGGTGCTGCGCGACGGCGCCTCGGCCCAGTACGGCTCCGACGCCATCGCCGGGGTGATCAACCTGCGTCTGCGCCAGGCCCGCGACGGCGGCGGACTGACGCTGAACCATGGGCGTTACGACACCGAATACGACACCGCGCGCGGATCGCACGAGGCCACGGACGGCGAACAGACGTCCCTGTCCGGCTGGATCGGCCTGCCCTTGGGCGAGGACGGGTTCGTCACCGTGTCGGGCGAACTGCAGAAACGCGATCCGACCAACCGTTCGGACTACGCCGCGCCGTCGGCCGTGGTCGGCAATACGTCGACGAACACGGTCCTGGGCCGGTTCGGCGATCCGGCGGTGGAATCCCAGTCGCTGTGGTTCAACGCCGGCAAGCCGATCAACGCCGACTGGGAGACCTATGCCTTCGGCGGCATCCAACACAAGGAAAGCGAATCCGGCGCGACCGCCCGCGCCTACAACAACGCCAACAATGTCCTGGCCATCTATCCCAACGGCTTCCTGCCGCTGATCAACACCCAGATCGTCGACTACAACCTGTACGGCGGGGTCAAGGGCGAGGCGGCCGGGATCGATTGGGACGTCTCGGTCGGCTACGGGCGAAATGTGCTGGACTATCGCGTCACCAACTCGCTGAACGCTTCGTATGGCGCGGCGTCGCAGCAGGAGTTCGAGGCCGGAGGGCTGAAGTACGACCAACTGACGCTGGGCGTCGATGGCGTCAGGCCGCTGGAGTTCGGGCTGATCGAACCGGTCAATCTGGCCTTCGGGGTCGAATACCGGACCGAGCGTTTCGAGGTCTATGCCGGTGAGCCCGCCTCCTACAATCGCGGACCCAGCGCCGGCGGCGGCGGAGCCCAGGGCTTCCCCGGTTTCTCGCCGGCCAATGCGGCGGACGAGGACCGCAACAACTGGAGCGCCTATGTCGATCTGGAAGGCAAGCTGACCCAGGGGCTGACGGTCGGCGTGGCCGGCCGTTACGAAGACTATTCCGATTTCGGCGACCAGTTCACCGGCAAGGTCTCGGCGCGCTACGACTTCTCGCCGGCCTTCGCCCTGCGCGGCGCGGTCTCCACCGGCTTCCACGCCCCGGCCCTGCAGCAGCAGTATTTCAGCTATACCGCCACCAATCTGGTGACCCAGTTGATCGGCGGCCTGCCCGTGACCAGCCTGATCCAGGCCGGCACCTTCCGCGTGGACGACCCCGTAGCCCTGGCCCTCGGCTCCAAGCCGCTCGAGCCCGAGACCTCGGTCAACTATTCGGTGGGGGCGGTGTTCCGGTCCGGCGGATTCGAACTGACCATCGACGCCTATCAGATCGAGCTTGAAGACCGGATCATCTATTCCGAGAGCCTGGGGACGACGCGCCCCAGCCAGTCGGCAGCGACCACCACGGCGGTCCAGACCCTGCTGGCGCCCTTCGGCGTCAGCGCCGCCCGCTTCTTCCTGAACGGCGTCGACACGACGACCAAGGGAATCGACGTGGTCGGTCGGTATCGCCTGCCGACAGACACGCTCGGCCGGTTCGATTTCACCCTGGCCGGAAACTACAACGAGACGACGGTGGACAAGACGCCGGAGACGCCCTCCATCGGCATTCCGACGTCGGATTTCTTCCTGTTCGACCGGTCCAACATCCTGGCGTTCGAGAAGGGCACGCCCAAGACCAAGGTGGTCGGCGGGATCGACTGGAGCCTGGGCGGTTTCGGCGTGTCGGCCAAGGCGACCTATTACGCCAGCGTCCTGGTCGCCAACAACGCCGCCAGCCTGGACTACGAGACCGGCGACAAGACCCTGATCGATCTGGAAGGCCGCTATCAGTTCCCATACGGGGTCGGTCTTGCGGTGGGGGTGAACAACCTGTTCGACGAGTATCCGGAATATACGCCGGCGGCCCTGAACGGGGCGACCGGGTCGGTGGGCTTCCCCAGCTATTCGCCGTTCGGCTTCAACGGTCGGTTCCTGTACGCGCGGCTCAGCTACAGCTTCTGATCCAATCTGGAGCAACGAAAGAGGCGCTCGCCGGAGCGCTCCTTTTTCGTGATGAGAATGCCGAGCGGAAACATTACCGAAGCTTCAGAACCACACGAGATTCGCGCCGCCGTTGCGCCACATATCGCCGCTCAATCTGGCCCTCTTGTTCGGAGGGGATCAATGAAGACCAGGATCATCGCGGGGGCCTTGGCCCTGTCGCTCGTGGCCGGGACGGCGCGCGCCATGACGGTGCAGGAGTTTCTGACGACGGCGAACGGCATTCCCCGCAACCCCACCGCCCTGTTGCGGCCCGACACCCGGCGGCTGATGGGCGAGTTTCGCGGGGCAGTGCAGACGGTGCGCGCGGAACAGACGGCGGCCACAGCGGCCGGTCGCCGCTCGGCCACCTGTATGCCGGACAAGGTAGGCCTGTCAGCCGACGCCATTCTGGCCCGGTTCAACGCCATCCCCGCCGAGCGGCGCGGCATCAGCACGACCCAGGCCGTGCGTGAGTGGATGGCCGAGAAATATCCCTGCCCCGCATGACCCAAGGCAGGACGGTGCGAACGTCCGCGCCTCGATCCGCGATCATATTCATCGGAGGCGCGCTGCTGATAGTGGGCGGCTTGACCGGGCTCGGGCTGATTCTGGGGCCGGATGAGGTCGACGCCGTGCAGACGCCGGAGGGACTTCATCCCGCCGCCCTGTTCGCACTGGGCCTGGCCCTGATGACCGCCGAGGCTGCGCTGTTCACCCTCGTTCCGATAGAACTGTCGCAACGGTTCCTGAAACGCGCCTGGCCGGGCGTCGCAGCGGGTTTCGCCGTCTATGTCATCGGAATCCATTGGAATAACGGCTGGCTGGGATTGGCGGTCTCAAGCTGGATATGGGGCGTCGTGACCGGCGCCTATCTGCTGGAGCGCCCCGTATCGCGCGGTCGAGCGGCCTGTCAGGCGATCGGGCTGAAATGGACGTTCTGGATCTTCGCCATGGCAGTCTTGACCGCCGGCGCCTGATCGCCCCGACTGAGGAATTCCCGTTCGCCCACAGGGTGGACGATCTGTCCACGGTCGAAGCGACGTCCACGACTGACGCAGGCGCGTGTCAGGGCTAGAGCGTTAAGACAATGAACGCGTTCGCCCCCATGCCCTTCTCGTCCTCGCCGATGGACTCCAGCGGCGTCAGCTCGATGCCCCACAATCTGGAGGCGGAACAGGCGCTGCTGGGCGCGCTGATGTTCGACAACGGCGTGTTCGAACGCCTGAGCGACCGGCTGCGCGGCCAGCATTTCTACGAGCCCTTCCACCAGCGGCTGTTCGAGGCGATCGAGGATCATATCCGCCAGGGGATGCTGGCCGAGCCGACCATCCTGATGGAGCGGTTCAAGCAGGACCCCGCCTTCCAGGAGTTCGGCGGCCTGCGCTATTTCGCCGATCTGGTGGACCGGGCCCCGCCGGCGGCCAATGCGCCGGACTATGCGCGGGTGGTCTATGACACGGCCCTGCGGCGCGACCTGATCCGTATCGGCGGCGAGATCATCAAGGAGGCGCCCAATCCCGAGACGCCCGCCGACGAACAGATCGAACAGGCGGAACAGACCCTGTATTCGCTCGCCGAGACCGGCAAGCCGTCGTCCGGTTTCGTCAGCTTTTCCCACGCCCTGTCCGGCGCCGTTCAGATGGCGGCAGAAGCCTATCAGCGCGAAGGCAAGCTGGCGGGTCTGGCGACGGGCCTGAACGACCTGGACCGGAAGCTGGGCGGGCTGCACCCCTCCGACCTTCTGATCCTCGCCGGCCGTCCGTCGATGGGCAAGACCGCGCTCGCCACCAACATGGCCTTCAATGTGGCCCGCGCCTATCAGTGGGAGCCGACGCCGGAGGGCCGCAAGACGGTCAACGGCGGGGTGGTGGCCTTCTACTCGCTGGAAATGAGCGCCGAACAGCTGGCCATGCGGATCCTGGCCGACGCCTCGGGCGTGTCCTCCGACAAGCTGCGCAAGGGCGAGATCGACGCCACCGACTTCGGCAAGCTGCGCGACGCAGCGGTCGAGATCGGCGAGAGCCCCCTGTACATCGACGCCACCGGCGGTTTGTCCATGTCCAAGCTGGCGGCCCGGGCGCGGCGGCTGAAGCGGATGGAGCACGGGCTGGACCTGATCATCGTCGACTATCTGCAACTGGTCACGACCGGCGACAGCGGCGGGCAGAAGAACCGGGTGCAGGAGGTGTCCGAGATCACCGGCGGCCTGAAGGCCCTGGCCAAGGAGCTGTCGGTGCCGATCATCGCCCTGTCGCAGTTGTCGCGTCAGGTGGAGCAGCGCGAGGACAAGCGGCCGCAGTTGTCCGACCTGCGCGAATCCGGCTCGATCGAGCAGGACGCCGACTGCGTGATGTTCGTCTATCGCGAAAGCTACTACCTGGGCCGGGCCGAGCCGCGCGAAGGCACCGAGGAACACCTGCAATGGCAGCAGGACATGGACCGGCTGCAAGGCCAGGCCGAGGTCGTCATCGGCAAGCAACGCCACGGCCCCATCGGCATCGTCAAACTGGCCTTCGACGCCGAGACGGTGCGGTTCGGCAACCTGGCGCACGGCTATGAGGAAGTCAGCTACGAATAGACGGCGGCGGTTGACCTCGGCCGCGAACAGGCCCCTTGGGTGCGGATGGCCAGCGAAACCGTCTATATTCTTCAGACCTATGTTCAGGGGCGCGGCAAGGGGCTGAAGGCCGAGCCGCAGGTGGGCTGCAAGGACGCCGAGGAGGCGCGGCGCAAGGCCGAGCGGCTGGCGCCCCTGCGGCTGGGCGTTGTGGCCTTTTCGGTCTCGGCGGACACCGAGATGGGCGACTACGACGAACAGCCGACCATCATCTTCAAGTCCGGGCGACTGCCGCCGCCGTTCAGCGACGAGGATTGATCGGGTCAGGCCTTCCATCGTCGGGAAGTTGCGCCAATAAGGGCCGCCATGCCCTCCCCCGCCCTGCTGTCCGTCGATCTGAACGCGCTCGCCCGCAATTTTCACACCCTGGAGGCCGTGACCGGCGTGCCGGTGCATCCGGTGGTCAAGGCCGACGCCTATGGCTTGGGGGCCGAGGCCTGTGCGAAACGTTTGATGGCGGAAGGGGCGCGGACCTTTTTCGTGGCGCGGGCCGGCGAAGGCGCAGCCCTGCGGACGGCGCTGGGCCCGGAACCCGTCCTCTATGTGCTGGACGGCTGTCACGGCGAGGCGGCGGGGCTGTTGAAGGCGGCGGACCTGCGGCCCGTGCTGAACCAGCCGGCGCAGATGAAGGCGTGGGCCGAGGCCGGCGGCGGAGCCTGCGGCATTCAGATCGACACCGGCCTGAACCGGCTGGGCTTCCGGCCGGAGGATGCGCCCGAGGCCTTTGACGGGCTGAGCCTGGTCATGAGCCACCTGGCCTGCGGCGACGAACCGGACCAGCCGATGAACCGCCGTCAGCGTGACCGGTTCGCGGGCGTGGTTGAACGCTATCCGGGCGTGACGCGGTCCTTCGCCAATTCGGGCGGCTGTTTCCTGGGGCCGGATTTCGCCTTCGACGCGGTGCGGCCGGGCGTCTGCCTGTACGGCGGGGGACCTGAGGGGCGGCCGGACGAGCGGATCGCCCCCGTCGCCGCCCTGACGGCGGAGGTCCTGCTGGTGCGCGACGTGCGGGCGGGCGAGAGTGTCGGCTATTCGCGCGGTTTCGTGGCCGAACGACCGATGCGGGCGGCTGTGGTCGCGGCGGGCTATGCCGACGGGGTTCTGCGGGCCTATGGGCCGCGCGGCGCGGTCTGGGTCGCAGGCGAGACCCGGCCGCTGCTGGGCCGGATCTCGATGGACGTCTGCACGGTCGATGTGACCGGGCTGGAGGTCGCGGTCGGCGACCGGGTCGAACTGTTCGGGGCGCATCGCCCCATCGATGCGGCGGCGGCGGCGGCGGGGACCATCAGCTATGAACTGCTGACCGCCGTCACCGTCCGCGTTCCCCGCGCCTATGTCGGTCAGTAACCGCCGGTGATGGCCGCCATGCCGGCGCCGGCGACCAAGAAACTGGCGCCGATCATGCCGACGATGGCGTTGATGATGAAGGTCATGACCAGGCCCAGGATCACCGTGACGATGAAGTAGCCGACAGCCTTGTCCGCCGGAACCTTCATCAGCATCGGCAGACCCAGGTACAGCAGATAGAAGCTGTACAGGCCCAGGATGGCCAGGACGCCCAGCATCGGGATCAGGCCGAAGACCCCGACCAGCCACATGGCCGTATAGGAATAGACCGCCACCTTCATCGCCTGGACCGGATCGCTGGCCCCGCCGAAACTGGGGGCCAGGGCGTTGATGATCAGGCCCAGCAGATAGACGGCGACCAGGGACAGCCCATAGCTGACCACCGCGACCAGAAGCGCGCCGAGGATCGACATGGGCGTGCCGAACAGGGGCAGAAGCTGGCCGCCGATCAGGCTGCAGATCGGGCCGATGGCGGCCAGGATCATGGCGTAGCGGGTGAACAGGCTGCGGGTCGTGGCGAACTCGCCGTCGATGCGCGCCCATTCGGTCTTCGGCTGCAGGATGATGCCCTTGACCCGGGCGATCAGGGCCGGATCGACGGCGGGTTGCGTCGACGGGGTGGAGGGTTCGGTCATGGACAAGGGCCTGTAAAACAGTGGGGGCGAAGCGGAATATTGACGTCACGTCACCTGACGACGCAAGCCATTTGCGACACGATCTCAACCCGGAACTACGGCAAAGGTTGCGGTTGCGACCGGAAATGACGTGACGACGGTGCAAAGGGCCACCGGATTGAGCGGTCCGTCCGCCCTTCGGCCTGCTAAAGGATGCCCATGGCTCGCGATTCCGCCCTCTATGTCTGTCAGTCCTGCGGCTCGGTCCACGGCAAATGGTCGGGCCAGTGTGCGTCGTGCGGCCAGTGGAACACCCTGACGGAAGAGAGCCGGTCGGCGCCGCCGGGCGCGATCAAACCGTCGGCGGCGGCCTCGGCGCGCGGGCGCGGCCTGCAGTTCGAGACGCTTCAATCCGACACCCCCGAACCGCCCCGCATCACCACGGGCGTGGCCGAGTTCGACCGGGTCTGCGGCGGCGGCGTGGTGCCCGGTTCGGCCATCCTGCTGAGCGGCGATCCCGGGGTGGGCAAGTCCACCCTGTTGCTGGAGGTGGCGGCCAAGGCGGCCCTGCGGGGGGCGCGCATCGCCTATATCTCGGGCGAGGAGGCGGTCGAACAGATCCGGGCGCGGGCCAAGCGGATGGGGCTGGAACAGGCGCCGGTCAATCTGGCGGCGGCGACGGCGCTGCGCGACATCCTGGGCACGCTGAAGCGCGAACAGTTCGACATCGTCATCGTCGATTCGATCCAGACCCTGTGGTCCGACGTTCACGAGAGCGGGCCGGGCTCGATCACCCAGGTCCGGGCCTGCGCCGGCGAGATGGTGCGGCTGGCCAAGACCCAAGGGGTGGCGGTGGTTCTGGTCGGGCATGTCACCAAGGACGGCCAGGTCGCGGGGCCGCGCGTGGTCGAACACCTGGTCGACGCCGTCATGACCTTCGAGGGCGAGCGCGGCTATCCGTTCCGCATCCTGCGCGCCGGCAAGAACCGGTTCGGCGCCACCGACGAGATCGGGGTGTTCGAAATGGGCGACAGCGGCCTGAGGGAAGTCGCCAATCCGTCAGCCCTGTTCCTGGGCGACAGCAAGGACCGGGCGCCCGGCGCGGCCGTCTTCGCCGGGATCGAGGGATCGCGGCCGGTGCTGGTCGAGATTCAGGCCCTGGTGGCCCCGTCCGCCTATGGCACGCCGCGGCGGGCGGTGGTGGGCTGGGACTCCGGTCGCCTGGCCATGCTGCTGGCGGTGCTGGAGGCCCGGTGCGGCCTGGGGTTCGGGGACAAGGACGTCTATCTGAACGTCGCCGGCGGCCTGCGGATCAACGAGCCGGCGGCCGACCTCGCGGCGGCGGCGGCCCTGATCAGCTCGGCCCTGGACATGCCCCTGCCCCAGGGCTGTGTCGTGTTCGGCGAGATCGGCCTGTCAGGCGAGGTCCGCAGCGTCGGCCGGGCCGAGGCGCGGGTTCGGGAGGCCCAGAAACTGGGCTTTGAACATGTGCTCTGCCCGCCCCTGGCCCAGAACGGCGGCAAGACCAAGGGGGTCAAGGTGACGTCGGCGACGCGTTTGACGGATGTGGTCGAACGAATCTCGCAAAACCGCTATTAGACGCACGCAACAGCCGCTGGACCCCTGAGTGACCGGTTACGACGTCTTCGCCATCGTGGTGATCCTGTTCTCCGCCGCCGCCGGCTGGGTGCGCGGCGGGGTGCGCGAGATCATCACCCTGCTCAGCGCCCTGCTGGCCGCGCTGGTGGCGCTGGTGACCCTGCCGTGGACGGCGATCCTGGGGCGCGCCCTGGTCAATCCTGACTGGGCGGGGACCGTACTGGCGGCGGTGGTCGCCTTCTTCATCGTCTATTTCGGCGTCCGGCTGTTCGGCTCCTTCCTGTCGAAGCGGGCGCAGGCGCATCCGCAGCTGGGCGGGATCGACCGGTTCATCGGCGTCTTTGTCGGCGCGGGCCGGGCCCTGGTGCTGCTGGGGGCCGTCCATCTGGTCATCGTCGCGGCCATGCCGGGCGAACGGACGCCGCGCTGGCTGAGCGAGGCGGCCCTCTACAAGGTCAGCGCCGTAGGCGCCCGCGCCATCCAGATCATCCTGCCCGGCATCGGGCGGGGCGCCGATGCGATCACGCCCGTGGTCGATTCATCCGTGCGCAAAGGGTTTTCGAACGACGAAGCCTTGCCTCGGACGCAATCCGAGACTAACTCGCCGCGCGAAGCCGCCCCTTAAGTTTCCCCCGGTCATCGGAGCCCCACGATGCGCCACCATATCGCCGATCCTGTCGTCCACCGCGAGCACTGGCGCGAGCCGGAGGACGACCAGCTGCGGCTGGAGTGCGGCGTCTGCGGCGTCTGGGGGGCGGACGAGGACGAAGGCTCGGCCATCGTCGCCCTGGGCCTCCACGCCCTGCAGCATCGCGGCCAGGAAGCCTGCGGCATCGCCAGCGTCAAGGACGAGCGTTTCCACACCGAACGCCACCAGGGCCTGGTGGGCGAGGCCTTCGGCGGCGCCGACCTGATGACCCGCATGCCCGGCCGCGCGGCCGTGGGCCACACCCGCTATTCGACCGCCGGCGGCAGCTTCCTGCGCAATATCCAGCCGATGTTCGCGGATCTGGACCAGGGCGGCATCGCCATCGCCCACAACGGCAATCTGACCAACTTCAAATTCCTGCACGGCCAGCTGGTCAGCGAAGGCGCCATCTTCCAGTCGACGTCGGACTCGGAAGTCATCCTTCACCTGATCGCCCGCAGCCGTAAGGCCAAGATCGTCGACCGCTTCATTGACGCCCTGGCGCGGATCGAGGGCGGCTACGCCCTGGTCGCCCAGACCCGTCACAAGATGATCGGCGCCCGCGACCCGCTGGGCATCCGCCCGCTGGTGCTGGGCCAGGTCGGCGAGGCCTGGGTGCTGGCGTCCGAGACCTGCGCCCTGGACATGATGGGCGCCACCTTCGTGCGCGACGTCGAACACGGCGAGGTCGTGGTCATCGACGAAAACGGCCTGGAATCGATCAAGCCCTTCCCGGCCCGCGCCGCCCGTCCCTGCCTGTTCGAATACGTCTATTTCTCGCGCCCGGATTCGGTCGTGAACGGCTGCTCGGTCTATGAGGTCCGCAAGGAGATGGGCCGGGGCCTGGCCCGCGAATGGGGTGTCGAGGCCGACATCGTGGTGCCGGTGCCCGACTCCGGCGTGCCGGCGGCCCTGGGCTACGCCCAGGAGAGCGGCATCCCCTACGAGATGGGCATCATCCGCAGCCACTATCTGGGCCGCACCTTCATCCAGCCCAGTCAGGGCGCCCGGCAGAAGGGCGTGCGCATGAAGCACAGCCCCAACAAGTCGGCGCTGGAAGGCAAGCGGGTCGTGCTGATCGACGACTCGATCGTGCGCGGCACCACCTCGGTCAAACTGGTCCGCGCCGTGCGCGCCGCCGGCGCCAAGGAAGTCCACCTGCGCTCGGCAAGTCCGCAGATCCTCTTCCCTGACTTCTACGGCATCGACATGCCGGAACGCGCCCAGCTGCTGGCCGCCAACAAGACGCTGGAAGAGATGCGCGAACTGCTGGAGGTCGATTCGCTGGGCTTCCTGTCCATAGACGGCCTGTACCGCGCCATGGGCGAGACGGGCCGCAACAACGCCCGTCCCCAGTACACCGACCACTATTTCACCGGCGACTACCCCACCCGCCTGCTGGATCGCGAGATCGAGGAAGGCGGCCGGGAGGTTTCGGCGCGGCAACTTTCCCTGCTGGTCAGCGCCTGATATCTTGGGTTGATGGCGCACCACCCTGTTCAAACTAGCCAGTTGCAGGAGGGGAGGCTCTTCCTGATCAGATTTGGCGGCCGACTTTTGGCGATTGTCGGGGTGTTCTTCGTCTTCAACCTGATCCTGGCGGGAAACCAAGCCGCCCTGTCGCCTTGGACCCTCGCTGGTTTGACGACGGGCTTGGGCGCGGGGCAGCTACTCCCCGGCAAGCGCAGCATTCGCGTCCCGTCTATGGTTTGGCTGGGCGTCGGGTTGCTGATGATCTTGGTCGCCGCTGCGGCGTCATACAGCCTCGCCCAGGCAGCCTCCGGCGGAAACTGAGCCGCATCCGAATGCCCTCGGGACGCAATGTCGTGGTCGTTGACGATCAGGGCGTCAGCATCAGCCTGTGGTCGCCTTCTGCCTGATCCCGCTTGGCGACCGCCGCCCACGCGGGCTAAGCAGGGCTATGTCAGACCTGCCCCTCAAAGACCGTATCGCCCTCGTCGTCGGGGCCTCGCGCGGCATAGGCTATGAGAGCGCCCTGGCCCTGGCGAAGGCCGGCGCCCACGTGGTGGTCACAGCCCGGACGCAGGGCGGGCTTGAGGAACTGGACGACGCCGTCTTCTCCGCCACCGGCCAGCACGCGACCCTGGTCCCGTTCGACCTGGTCGACGGCGGCGGGATCGACCGACTGGGCGGGGCCATCTTCGAACGGTTCAAGAAGCTGGACGTCTGGGTCAACGCCGCCGCCACCATGGGGCCGTCGGGCCTGACGCCGGTGGCCCATGCCGACCCGCGTGAATTCGCCAAGGTCGAGAAGGTCAATTTCACCGCCGTCTATCGGATGATCCGCTCGCTGGAGCCGCTGCTGCGGGCCTCTGACGCCGGGCGGGCCATCCACCTCACCTCCAGCGTCGCGACCTCGCCGCGCGCCTTCTGGGGCATGTACGCCGCGACCAAGGCCGGGGCCGAGGCCCTGGTCAAGGCCTGGGCGGACGAGGTGGAGAGCACCCCGATCCGCGTCAGCATCGTTGATCCCGGCCGGATGCGCACGGCGATGCGCGCCCAGGCCTTCCCCGGCGAGGATCCGCAGACCCTGCCCCACCCCTCCGAGATCGGCCCGCTGATGGTCGAGCTGGCGCGCGGCGACCTGACGCCGCCGCTGACGGTGCGGTTCCGCGACTGGCGGGACGCGCCGACGACGGAGGCGCTGGTCTGATCAGCTCCAGGCGGTGTCCAGCCCCGGTTCCGCGCGGAAGGCGAAGCTTCCGTCGGTCGAGGCCGACAGGTACCGCCAGGCGTCGAGTTCGCTGAGAAGGTCGGCGGCCTTGCCCTCGACCACGGCGACGGCGTCCGTGCCCGCCGACCAGCGGAGGGGCGGGTTTTCCGCATTCGCCAGGGTCACCAGGGCCTGGCCCAGCTTGGCCGGATCGCCGGCCTGGTTCTGGTTGCGCCCTTCATAGAAGGCGCGAAGGGCGGCCGAGACCTCGGCGTAGTCGGCGATGGGACTGTCGGCGAAACGGACCGAGGTCGCATCGAGGAAGTCGGTGCGGAAGAAGCCCGGCTCGACGATGGTCATGCGGACGCCGAACGGCCTGACCTCGGCGGCGACCGACTCGGTGAAGCCTTCGACGGCGAACTTGGACGCGCAATAGATCGAACCGCTCTCGCCGCCCCGCAGGCCGCCGATCGACGAGATGTTGAACACATGGCCCGACCGCTGGGCCCGCATGACCGGCAGGACGGCGCGGGTCATGTCGAACAGGCCGAAGACATTGGTGTCGAACTGGGTCCGGGCGTCCTGGGGCCGGGTCTCCTCGAACAGGCCGAGGTGGCCGTAGCCGGCGTTGTTGACCAGGACGTCGATGCGGCCGAAGCGGGCGACCGTCCCCTCGACGGCGGCGGCGATGGCGGCGGGGTCGGTGACGTCGAGCGTCACGGACAGGACCGTGTCGCTGTCGGGACCGAAGGCCTCGACCAGGGCGTCGCGGTTGCGGCCGGCGACGACGACCCGGTCGTCGGCGTCCAGAGCGGCGCGGGCGATGGCGGCGCCCAGGCCGCGGGCGGCGCCGGTGACGAACCAGGTCTTCCGGGATGGGGTGGTCATGAGATGTCTCCTCTGTCTGACGGGACGGAGAAGACGCGCCTTCGCCTTCCAGGCGTTAGGGCGATCCAGGCGAAGTCTTGCACGATCCTGTCAAAGCGCGCACCGCCGCTTGCGCGGGCGCCACCACAGGCGTTGGATATGGACATGAGCCTCTTGCCCGAAATGAGCGCCATCGTCGCGCGCCATGCGCCGCCCGACCTGTCGCGCTCGGCCGTGCCGGGCCTGCGCCTGTATGGCAGCGACGCGCCGACGCGGATGGTGTCGGTCGGCTATGAACCCATGCTGTGCCTGGTGGTGTCCGGCGGCAAACAGACGATCCTCGGCGAGACCGTCTTTTCCTATCGGGCCGGCGACTGCCTGGTGGTGTCGGCGGAACTGCCGGTCTGCGGCAGCATCATCGAAGCGCCGTACCGCGCCCTGAGCTTCGACCTGAACCCGGCGACGATCGCCAGCCTGATGGTGGAGATCGGCGCCCCCGCCGCCTCGGACCCGTCACCGCCGTCGGGCATCCATGTGACACAGCTGGAGGACGAACTTCTGGAACCGATGGCGCGCCTGCTGCGTCTGCTGGACCGGCCGCACGAGATCGCGGTGATGACGCCGATGATCGAGCGGGAACTGGTGTGGCGGCTGCTTCACAGCCGCCACGCCGCGACGGTGCGCCAGATCGGCTCGGCCGAAAGCCGCCTGTCGGGCGTCAGCCGCGCCATCAACTGGATCCGCGCCCACTACGCCGAGCCGATGCGGCTGGAGGCCCTGTCAGACCTGGCCGGGATGAGCCGGTCGACCTTCCACCGGCATTTCCGGACGGTGACGACCATGAGCCCGTTGCAGTTCCAAAAGCAGGTGCGGCTGCAACAAGCCCGCGCCCGCCTGCTGAGCGGCGCCGACGGGGCGGCGGAGACGGGTTTCGCGGTCGGCTACGACAGCCCGTCCCAGTTCAGCCGCGAATACGCCCGCCAGTTCGGTCTGCCGCCCGGCCGGGACGCGGCGCGGATGCGCGAGACCCTGGCGGTCGAGGGTTTGGCCGGGATCCGAGCCGCCTAGGGCAGGTGCGCCAGCACCTTCAGCCAGCCTTCGGCCTGGGCCAGGTCGATGGCTTCGAACAGGGGGATGGCCAGAAGGAAGACCAGGCCGTCGCGGATGGTGGTCAGGAAGAAGGACGGGCGGATCGACAGTTCGGCCTCGTCACGCCACAGGGCGAAATTGGGCAGGAAGCGCGGCGTGCGGGCCTTGTAGGCGGCGTAGGCGGCGCCGAAGGTCGCGCCCAGCCAGGCCTCTTCGCGGCGAACGGTCAGATAGAAGACCGCCAGGGACGCGAGGGTGAACAGCACCGCCAGGGTCAGGCTGCCGCTCTGGGCGCCGATGCCGAAGGCGCCGAAGAAGCTGAAGATGTAGAGCGGATTGCGGCTGATCGAATACGGGCCGCGCGACACGATCTCGGCCTTCTTGCGCCCGCCGATATAGAGCGAACACCAGGCGCGACCGACAATGGCGAAGACGATGGCGGCCAGACCCACGGCCTCGATCCCTTCGTGCATGGGGCTGTCCAGGCCGGAAGCGGACTGTGACACCATGGTCAGGCCGACCAGCGCCAGCAGGGCGATCAGGACGGCGCCCTTGCGCACCTTTTGAACCGCTTGAAGATCGAAAATCGGGGTGGTTGTCATAAATCGCTCCAGTAGAGCGAAAATCCAAGCGCCGGTTTTTAGGCCGTGGCAAGAAGTTTAAATGCAAGCGAAACTCGCTCGCGAATGCTGTGGACGGATGGTTAGAGCGTCGATAGAATTTCGGGCAGATCGTCCGGCCAGATCGTATCTTCCGACGCCGTGATCTGGGCCGTCGTCCACCAGCGATGCTCGATCAGGACGCGACGTTCCTCCTCGGTCCAGCCGGTCGGCGAGGGGTCGAAGGGTTCGGTGCGCAGCAGGAAGAAGCGCTGGTCCACGTGGGACAGGCGGCCGTCGGGCAGGCGGAAATCGACGACGCGGCGGGCGACTTCCGGCCCGGGATCAGCGACGATAAGGCCGGTTTCCTCGAACAGTTCGCGACGCGCGGCGTCGGCATAGGTCTCGCCCGGTTCGCAGCCGCCGCCGGGCGTGGCCCAGAAGGCCGTGCCCGCGATCGGTCCATCGGCGTAGACGAAGCGGAACAGCAGCACCCGCCCCTGCCCGTCCAGAATCAGCCAGCGCGAGGTCGGCCGGTCGGGAAGGACGGGCGCGACCTGCATCACAGGCTCACTTCTTGGCGCCGCCCTTTTGGCCGGTGCGGATGCGGCCCGAGCGCGAGACCTGGCGGGCGCCGCCGCGGGCGCCCTTCTGGACCGCCACCGACGATCCGGCCTTCTTGGACGCGCTGGACTTCAGCCCGCCCAGGACCTTGGGCTGGGCCTTGCGGGTCTTCTTCTGCTCCAGCGCCTTGCCGGGCAGCTTGGACAGGGCCTCTTCCTTCTCGGCCTTCTTGATCCGGCGCGGCGCGGTCTTGGCGTCGCCCTTGTAGCGTTCCGGCCCGGACTTGGCGCCGCCCTCGGCATAGGGGTTCACGCCGCTGGACTTGACGTTCAGCCGGATCGGCGTGCCCGGCAGGTCGAAGCTCTCGCGGATCGAGTTGACCAGATAGCGCTTGTAATGCTCGGGCATCGACTCGGCGCGGTTGGCCATCAGCACGAAGGTGGGAGGACGGGCCTTGGTCTGGGCGATGTATTTCGGCTTGATCCGCTTGCCGTCCACGGCGGGCGGCGGGTGCCGCTGGGTGGCCATGGACAGCCAGGTGTTCAGGTCCTTGGTCTTCACCTTGACCGACCAGGTGTCATAGGCCTGGAGCACGGCCGGCATCAGGCGTTCGACGCCCCGGCCCGAGTGCGAGGACAGGGCCACGAAGGGCGAGCCCTTCAGTTGCGGCAGCTTGTCCTCGGCCATGCCCTTCAGCTTGGCCATGCGGGCCTGGGGCTCGTCTTCCAGATCCCATTTGGACGCGACATAGACCAGGGCGCGGCCTTCGCGCTCGACCAGGTCCGCCAGCTGCAGGTCCTGGGTGTCGAAGGCGTCGTCCTTGTCCATCATCAGGATGACGACTTCGGCGAAGGTGATGGCGCGGATGGTGTCGGCGACCGACAGCTTCTCCAGCTTCTCCTGCACCCGCGCCTTGCGACGCATGCCGGCCGTATCGACCAGCCGGATGTTCTTGCCCTCGAACGTCCAGTCGACCGAGATGGAATCGCGGGTGATGCCCGCTTCCGGTCCGGTCAGCAGGCGGTCGTCGCCGATCAGACGGTTGATCAGGGTGGACTTGCCGGCGTTGGGACGACCGATCACGGCGATGCGGATCGGCTTGTCCGGCTCGTCGATCTCTTCGATGAAGATGTCTTCGGACGCCGTGCGGATGGCCTTGTACAGGTCGGCCATGCCCTCGCCGTGCTCGGCCGAGATGGCGACGGGTTCGCCGAAGCCCAGGGCGTGCGCCTCGCCGACGCCGCCGCCGCTCTCGCGGCTCTCGGACTTGTTGGCCAGCAGGATGATCGGCTTGTGCACCTTGCGCAGGCGCTCGGCGAAGATCCGGTCCAGCGAGGTGACGCCTTCGCGGGCGTCCATCATGAACATGACCAGTTCGGCGTCTTCCAGCGCGGCCTCGGTCTGCTCGCGCATCCGGGCTTCCAGGCTGTCGTCGGTGACATCCTCGTAGCCGGCCGTATCGATCAGCGTCAGATCCATGTCGCCGATATTGCCGTCGGCGTAGCGCCGGTCCCGGGTCACGCCGGGGCGATCATCGACAAGCGCGAGGCGCTTGCCGACGAGGCGGTTGAACAGTGTCGATTTGCCCACATTGGGGCGGCCGACAATCGCGACCTTCAGAGCCATTTCGGCTTTCTAGCTTAATTCGGGCTGAAGAGTCAGCGAATGCAGATCAGCTGGCCGTTGTCGGTCAGCACGTACAGGGCGCCGTTGTAGGCGGCGGGGGCGATATAGGCGGGGGCGCCCAGTTTCAGCGTCGTCTGGGCGACGCCCGTCTTGGGATCAAAGGCCACGGCCTCGCCGTAGGAGTTGACCATCACCAGGCGGTTGGAAGCCAGCAACGGACCCGACCATTGGGGATAGATGGTCCGACGGCCGAAGTTGAGGAACCCGCCGACCTTGCGCTTGCGCCCCTCGTTCAGTTCGCGGGTCCAGTAGATCTGGCCCGTGTCGCGATTGGCGGTGATCAGCTCGCCCGAGGTGGAGACGATGAAGACCACGTCGCCCACCGGCAGGGGGGCGTTCACGCCGGTGACCGGCAGCTGCCACTTGGGCTGACCCGAGCGCAGGTCCAGGGCCGAAAGAACGCCCGAATGGCTGACGCCATATACCATGCCCCGGCTGATGACGGGGCGGCCGGCGACGTCGCGGACTTCCGACAGGGCGCTGGTGCGGCTGGTGCGCGACAGGGTCTGTTCCCACAGCGGCTGACCGTTCAGGGCGCTGAGCGCGACCAGCTGGCCCGACGAGAACGGCGCGATGACGGTGTTTCCGGTCACGGCCGGGCTGGAGGCGCGCATGACGCGCGCCGGCTCGGCGATGCCGCGATAGGTCCAGTCCTGGGCGCCGCTGTTGACGTCGAAGGCGAACAGCTGGCTGTCCACATCGACGACGAAGACGTGGGCGCCGACGACCGTCGGGGCGCCGTGGATCGGGGAATCGACCTGCTGGGTCCAGACCACGGCGCCGGTGGCGGCGTCCAGGGCCGTCACCGAGCGATAGCCGGACGAGACGAAGACCTTGCCGCCGGCGAAGGCGACGCCGCCGCCGAAGCCGCCGCTGCGGTCACGCTCGGCGTCCTTGACGTTGACCTTCCACAGGATGTCGCCGCTGTCGGCCGAGACGGCCGAGACGGTCGATTCGCCGTCCAGCACGAAGATCTTGCCGTCGGCGGCGACGATGGGCGCCATGACATTGCCGACGCGGGCCGAGCCCTCGCCCACGCTGCGCTTCCAGGCGATCTGGAAATTGGGGGCCGCGATGACGTGTTCGACCAGGTTTTCCGACGTCCCGCCCGGCTGGGTCCAGGCCGTGGCGGCCTGGGGTCCCGGCAGGAAGTAGTCGCGGCCGGACAGGGCGGCCGACGGCGCCAGCTGCTGTTCGAACTCGAGCACCGAGATGCGTTCGCCGGCCGAGGCGGTCGCCTTGGCGTCGTCCTTCTTGCCCAGGCCGAACGGCAGGTTACGGCTGACCGTGCCGCATGAGGCCATGGTGGCGGCGACGCCGCAGATCAGCGCGACTTTCAGAACTCGGTTCATCTTGGGCGTCCTGTAGGGGGTCGTCACTGTTGGGCCGGGGCGATGGGAGTGGGCGCATTGGCGGCGCCGGCGGCCGGCGGAGCCGCGTTCTTGGCCGCATCGGCGATGCTCTTGAGCGCCCCCGCCGTGCCGGCGTCGATCGTGGCGACAGCAATGTTGGCGCGCTGACGAACATCATCAGGCACGTCCTGTCCCAGTTGCAGCAGGACGAAGGCCTCGCGGGCCTCCTTGGTCTTGCCGTGTTGCAGGCGGGCCAGGGCCAGGGCTTCCTGGGCGAAGGCGTGCAGCGGGCGCTTGTCTTCGGCCAGGGGCGTCAGGCGAGCCTCGATATCGGCCAAGGGCGCCGTGTCCATGATCAGCAGGGCCGCCTTGAACGCCGCCGGGTCCGACAGGATCGGATCGCTGGAGGTCTTGGCGGCCTGGTCGAACAGGCGGACGGCGTCAGGGATCTTGTCGGCGGTCACGGCCAGGCCGGCCTGCTGCTGCAGGGCCAGGACCTTGTAGGCGTCGTTGCCTTCCTTGACCGTCTCCTCGAAGGCGAGACGGGCCTCGGCGGGCTTTTCGGCGCGCAGGGCCTCCATGCCGCGATCATAGGCCTCGGCGCCCTTGGCGGCCTTGCTCGAATTCAGGCTGTCCCAGCCCCACCAGCCCAGGGCGGCGACCAGGGCGACCACCAGAATGACGCCCACGACGGGCAGCCAGGTGCGGGCCAGGCGCTTGTACCGGTCGGAGCGAAGCTCCTCCTCGACCTGCTCGAAGACATCAACCACTGAAACGTCGCCCCAAAATCGCTAAAAGCAAACCGGCGCGGACCCTAGAGGTTCGCCCTTGCCGCCGCAACGTAGCCCGTTACTGCGAAGCCGGCTTTTTCGAGAAGTAGGTCTCGACTTCGGCAGGAAAACGGCGGGTTTTCACATCATTGGCGAAAGCGGCCGCCGCGCGGTCGATCTCGGTGCGCAGATCCGCGTATTTGCGCACGAATTTCGGGGTCCAGTCGAACAGTCCCAGCATGTCGTTGACCACCAGAACCTGGCCGTCGCAGGCGGCCGAGGCGCCGATGCCGATGGTGGGGACGTCGATGCTCTCGGTGATCTCGCGCGCCAGCGATTCGGCCACGCCCTCGATGACGATGCAGAAGGCGCCGGCCTCGGCCGTGGCCCGGGCTTCCGCCATGACACGGTCCCGCTCGAAATCGGTGCGGCCCTTGGCCTTGAAACCGCCCTCGGCCAGAATCGCCTGGGGACGCAGCCCGACATGACCCATGACCGGGATGCCGCGCTTGACAAGGAAGGCGACGATCTCGGCCAGTTCGACGCTGGTCTCCAGCTTGACCGCCTGGGCGCCGGTTTCCTTCATGACGCGCACGCAGTTGTCATAGGCGGCTTCCTTGCCGCCCTCATACGAGCCGAAGGGCATGTCGACGACGACCAGGGCCCGACGCGATCCCCGCACCACCGCCTGGCCGTGCAGGATCATCATCTCCAGCGTCACGCCCACGGTGTTCGGCAGGCCATGCACCGCCATGCCCAGGCTGTCGCCGACCAGCAGAACATCGCAGTGCGGATCCAGCAGGCCCGCCATCGGCGCGTCATAGGCGGTCAGGCAGACGATGGGCTCGCCGCCCTTGCGGCCAGCGATATCAGGCACGGAGACGCGCTTGATCGTCTCCTGGGTGTGAACGGACATCGAGAGGCTCCTGACTTCAAGTCGGGTCAGATAAGCCCCGCGATCCCGCAAGTCACCCTCACACGTCCTGAGACAGTTTCACCAGGCCCGCCGCCAGCACGGCGACGAGGGCTCCAGCCACGATCCAGAAGGCCATCATGCCCGACCCGTCCATCAGATCGAACGATCCGACACCCAAGCCCTCCAGCCCAGATTGGGCCGCGCCCTGAGCCGTCGCCGCCGCCGTCCGCACGCCCTGCGTCAGAGTCGTCTCTCCGTCTGCAGAGAAGTTGAAATTCACCCCCTCGCGCACCGCCAGGACGCCGCCGACCAGGCCGGCCCCCGTCAGGGCCAGGGTGCGCCAGCGCGACCGTTTCTCCATACTGGCCTGGACGGTCGCCAGAAACAGGCCCTCGTCGGCCAGTCGCGGGCTCTGCGCGAACAGCCGCTCGATCATCGGATCGAATTCATCAGCCGACATGGGTCGACCTCCCGCCTGATGCCTGCGCCGGCTGAAGCCGGGCGCGGAGTTTATCCAGACCACGTTTGACATGAGACTTCACCGTGCCGAGCGGCAAATTCATGGCCGCCGCGATTTCGGGGTGGGACATTCCTGCGCCGTGGCACAGGGAGACGCAGACCCGTTCGGTTTCGTTGAGCGTCTTCATCGCTTCGTCCAGGTCCATGAAGCCGGCGTGATCGACCACGACGTCGGCCTCGTCCGCCTCGACTTCCGCGACATAGCGGGCCTCGCGCGCGACGCGCTTCAGATAAAGGCGCGCGGCGATCTTCTTGATCCAACCGGCGAAAGTCCCCTGCCCCCGGAACTCCGAGCAGCGCTGGAAGCCTTGCAGGAAGGCGTCCTGGGCCACGTCGTCGGCCAGGGACGGCGCCGCGCCCATGCGGCGGAGCAGGCCCCGGACCGCCGACCCGTGCCGACGGACCAGTTCGCCATACTCCCGCCGTCCGCCGGCCGCCGCCTGGGCGGCCAGCTCGACGTCGTGGAGATCTCTGAGTGGTTTGATCATGACGTTCCCCCCTTCCGGCGGACGTCAGTCTTTGTTCGGGTTGAACAAGCCCAGGATGATGAAGGCGATGCCGATAGCGACGGGGATGCAGGCCAGACCCAGCAGAGGCCCCTCGCCATTTCCGCCCCATTGACTGGTGAACCCGCCGACCGTGAACGCAAATCCGGCGATACCCACGCCGCTCGCCAGGCTGAGCACGCCCTTGCGGATGTCCTTGCTGCGCGACGGCAGCCCTTTCTGCACGTCCTTGGTCATGGCGTCGATCAACTCGGGCGGAAGGGTCTGGCCCTTGTCGACCGCGTGCCTTACCGTCAGTTGCATCTCGCGGCGCTCCCGATTTTTCAGGAACGATGGCCCGACAATCACGGCGACGATCGCGGTGAAGACGATGAAGACGATGAAGACGGGTGTAGCGCCCATGATGAACTCTCTCTTGATCCGATGCGACAGCCTGATGTGGCGGCCTTCTGATCACAAGAGGCTGTGGGATGCGCGTACGGATGCGCGGCCCGACGTGAAATCTTTGTAAGGTCGCGAAGCGAAGCCCATGACGCGACAACGGGTTCGGGCTAACGTCATGGCCTGACCCCCTGAAGGAGATTCCCATGGCCCACGTCACCTATCGCATCGTCGAGCACGACGGCGGGTGGGCCTACCAGTCCGGAGGCACCTATTCCGAGACCTTCGCCACCCACGAGGCCGCCAAGGCCGCTGCGGTCCGGGCCGCGCGCGAACAGAAGGTGCCGGACGAGAACGCCGCCATCGAATACGAAACCTCCGACGGCCGCTGGGTCACGGAAAGCGCCGACGGACACGACCGCCCGGCGACCGACGTCGAAGACTGACGGCCCCCGCCCCTATTCAAAGACGGCGGCGTAGGCTTCGGGCTTGAAGCCGACCAGGCGCCGGTCCCCCAGATCCAGAACCGGCCGCTTGATCATCGAGGGCTGGGCCGTCATCAGGGCGACGGCCTTGTCCCGATCAATGTCCGCCCGGTCGGCCTCGGGCAGTTTCCTGAAGGTCGTGCCGGCGCGATTCAACACCGTCTCCCAGCCGTGGTCGTCGATCCACTGGCCCAGTTGGACCGGGTCGACGCCAGCCTTCTTGTAGTCATGAAAGACATATTCGACGCCGTGCTGGTCCAGCCAGACGCGGGCCTTCTTGACGGTGTCGCAGTTGGGAATGCCGTAGAGGACGACGGTCATGGGCGGTCCTTTTCCTTGGGGCGGCCGCTGTGCCTGTAGATAGTCCTCCTGACAAGCTTGGAAACCCGCTGTTCATGAGCGGGAACCCAATACTCATCGCCCCGCCAGAACACGGTTTCCCATGTCGATCCGCGCCGCTTCAAAACGTGTCCTGGCCTTGATGAGGACCAGGGCGGCGCTGTCCGCAGTCTCCATGATGGCGACGATGACGGCGATGATGGCCGCCATGATCGTCGTGGTGTTCGGGAACCTGTCCACCATAGAGGCCGCAGACCGCGCGGTTCACCACACCCGGGTCGTCGAAACCGCGGCGGCCGATCTTCTGGCGTCCAGCCTGGATCAGGAAACCGGCATCAGGGGATACGGAGAAAGCAGGGGCGAACCGGCTGCGCTCGAACCCTATTTTGCAGGCCAGGCGAAGTTCAGCGAAGAACTGCAGACCCTCTACCGTCTGTCGAGCGACAGTCCGCAGCAGACAGCCCGACTGGACGCCCTGCGTGAGGGGCTCAACCGCTGGCGTTCCGTCTATGCAAGCCCTCAGCTGGCCCGCCCCCAAAGCCAGATCGCCGATCCCGCCCTGGCGGAGCGTGGTCGAGTCGCGATGGGCGAGGTGCGCCAATTGCTGGACGATCTTCGTGCGGAGGAGGCCTTGGCGGCCCAGGAAAGCGAGGAGGCGCGTGATCGCGCCTATACGACCGCACGGATCGTCGTCGGCGGTGTCGGCCTGGCGGCGCTGGGGTTCGGGACGAGCCTGGGTCTTTGGGCCGTCCGCGCCTCGGCGCGACGTGAACGCGAAGCCGTGGCCTTCGCCAAGGCCAAGACGCGAACCCTGGCCGTCGTCAGCCACGAGATCCGCACGCCGCTGAACGGCATGCTGGGCATGTTGCAGGCCATGGCGGCCGAGCCGATGGCGGCGACCCAGAAGGAACGGCTCGAGGTCGCGCTTGAATCGGGAGAAACCCTGACGGCCCTGCTCAACGATCTGCTGGACGCGTCGAAGATCGAGGCAGGACGCCTGGAGTTGCTGGAGGCCGATTTCGACCTGACGCGTCTGCTCGCGCGCATGGAGACCGCCTTCGGCGAGACGGCGCGCAAGAAGGGCGTGCCGCTGCGGATCGACATCGCGCCCGAAGCGGCGGGCGACTGGATCGGGGACAAGGTGCGGATCGGCCAGATCCTGGCCAATCTGATCTCGAACGCCGTGAAGTTCACCGATCAGGGCGAAGTGGCCTTGTCCGTCGACGTCCCGAGCGCAGGCCTGCTTCGGATCGCCGTGCGTGACAGCGGCATGGGCATGAATGAAGCCACCCTGGGCCGCCTGTTCTCACCCTATGCGCAGGCCAGCGCCGAAACCGCGCATACGCACGGCGGCACCGGCCTGGGCCTGGCGATCTCGCGCTCGCTGGCGCGGATGATGGGGGGCGACATCACCGTGACCAGCGCGGTCGGTCAGGGCTCCTGCTTCACCCTGGAGCTTCCGCTGCAACGCGGGCGTTCGGCCACGACCGAGCCCGAGAGCGCGAGAAGCCTGGCCGACCTGCACGTCCTGGCGGCCGACGACAACGCCGTGAATCGCCAGGTTCTGTCCGCCATCCTGCCCAGTCTGGGCGTCGAGCTGACGGTGGTCGAAAACGGCGACCAGGCCGTGGCCGCCTGGCGTGAGGGCGCCTATGATCTGGTGCTGCTGGACCTGCGCATGCCGCTCTGCGACGGCTTCGAGGCCGCGCGCCGGATTCGCGCCGAAGAGACGCCCGGCCGGCGCACGCCCCTGATCCTGTTGTCCGGCGACGTCTCCGCGTCGGTGCGGGAACAAGGCCGTGAGGCCGGTCTGGACGGCTTCGTCGCCAAGCCGCTGGACATCCATATGCTGATCGAGGCGATGAGCGCCGCCCTGCCGCCCGCCCACACGCTGGCCGCCTGACTCCCGCGCCCTGATCAGAATCGTTTTGTCAGCCCCAGGCTGAACACCCGTCCACGCGGATCGGCGACGACCGGGTCGTAGCCGAAGGCGTACTGGGCCAGAGGCGGCGCCTTGTCCGCCAGATTGACCAAGCCCAGGGCCAAGTCGAGATCGAGGCCGAGCGTGCGGGTGTAGAGCAGATCGACGGTGGTCTGGCTGGCGATGGTGGTGTCGTTGATCCCGCTGCGGTCATTACGATAACCGGCTGTGTAGTGGACCAGGCCGGTCAGGGCATGACCGCCGCCGCTCCAGGACAGGGCGAACTCGCCGCGATTGCGCGGCAGGGACCGGCCGATATTGTTCAGATTGGTCGAGCCCACGCCCGACACCTGGGCCGCGCCGTCGCTGAGCCGGATGTCGTAACGGTCCACATAGGTCCAGGTCGCCGAGGCCGAGGCCCGACCGCCCCACAGATCGCGACCGTAACGCGCCGCCAGGTCGATCCCCTGCGTCTCGATGGAAGAGGCGTTGACGAAATAGAGCTGGACGAAGGTCAAGGCGCCGCCGGCCGAACGGGTGATGCGCGACTGGGCGTCCGTGCCGGTGCGGCCCGCCGCCGTATCGGCCGCCGCCTGATCGATGATCGCCTGGGCCGATTCCTTGACCACCTGGTCGGCATAGTCGAAGCGCCAGGCGTCCAGGCCCAGTTCCAGCCCCTCGATCGGACGCCACAGGGCGCCGAAGGTCAGGCTCTCGGACTTTTCGGGTTTCAGGTCGGCGTCGCCCGAGGTCAGGGTGTTGACGAAGACGAACGCCCCCCGATCGAACACCGACGGCTGAGAGGCCTGGGCGCCGGACTGGGCGTAGACGGACGGGGCGCGGAACCCTTGCCCCCACGAGGCGCGCAGCGCCAGGGCGTCGGTCACGTCCCAGCGGACCGCCGCCTTGGGGCTGAACCGCCCCTGATCGCCGTCATAGGATTCGTAACGCCCGGCCAGTTGCGCCTCGATCCGGTCGCCCAGATGGATTCGGGCCTCGGCGAAGCCGGCCAGGGTTTGCTGGTCGCCCTCGAAGTCCGGCGAAAACCCGGCGGTCAGCAGTTCGCCGGCGTTGACCAGATCGCTCCAGTCGTGACGGAAAACGCTGCGGCGATACTGGGCGCCCAGGGCCACATCGACCCGCCCCCCGGCCCAAGCCAGGGCCTGACCGCCGGTCGAGGCGTCGGCCGTGATCAGGCTGGACGCGCCGCGCAGACCGGTGGAGCCGATCAGGCTGTCGATCAGTTCGGCGCTGTTGGCCGTGCCGGTCCCGAGATAGGCGCTGCCGAAGGGATTGAAATACTGACAGGCGCCGACGCCCGGCGCCCCCGTCGCCGCATCGCAGCCGGCGCCGCCCAGACCATTCAGGGCGTTCCGCAGCGCGCTGCCGATCACGTCCGGCTTGTCATAGGCGACATGCTGGCGGCTGGCGGTCGCGGCCAGGCTCCAGGTCCAGCCGCCGGCGAAGTCACCGTCCAGACCGGCGGCCAGGCGCCAGGTCTCATACTCGAACACGGCGGTCGAAGCCCCGGCCTCTGCGCCCAGAAGCCGGCCCCGGAACAGGACGTCCTCGCCGAACGGATTGTCGGGGTGCGAGGCCGGCACGGTCAGGGACTGAGCCAGGATGGGCAGCGACGGCGTCTGGCGGGCGCGGGTTTCGGAGGTCGACCAGGCCGCCTGAAGCGACAGGCTCATGTCCCCGACCGGACGGCGATAGTCGGCGAAGACCTGGGTGCGCGTCTCCTCCGGCGTCAGGTCGAAGAAGTCGGAATAGTCGAGGCGGCAGAAGGCGTCGCCGGCGCTGTTGCGATAGGCGGCGTCGAAGGCGGGATTGTCGCAGGCCGGGTCCGGCGCATAGCCCCCCGTGCCGGGCCGGTAATAGGAGCCCGGCTGACCGTAGCTGGTCACGGCGGTCCAGGACGCGCGGCCGTAACGGTCCGCCTGGGTGAAGTCGCGCTCGTCGGTGCTGAGCGCCGACCGGTGGAAATGCGAGGCCGCCAGGGTCAGGTCGCCGCCCAGCAGCGCAAAACCGCCGATGGCCTGGATCACGCTCTCTTCCGATCCGTCGGCCACGGCGTATTTGGCGCTGATCTCGGGCTCCGCCACATTGTAACGGGTGATGAAGTTGACCACCCCGGCCACGGCGTCCGAGCCATAGACGGCCGAGGCGCCGTCCCTGGCCACCTCGACCCGCTGCAAGGCGATCATGGGAACGAGCGAGTTGATGTCGACGAAGGCCGAGCCGTCGGTCACCACCACGGCGCTGGTCGTCCAGCGCTGGCCGTCGACCAGGACCAGGGTCGAACCCAGGCCGAGATTGCGCAGATTGAACTGGGCCGTGCCGGAGCTCTGCGGCTGATTCAGCTGATCCACCTGGGCCTCGGAGCCCGAGTTGGCGGTGATCAGGCGGACCAGTTGCGAAGCGTCGGCGACGCCGGAGGCCGCGATGACGTTCCGCTCCAAAGTCTCGACCGGCGCGATCCGGTCGCCGCCGGCGATGCGCGATCCGGTGACGACGATATCGTCCACGCGAGACGGCCCCTCCTGCGCCTGAACCGCACAGACGCCCGCCAGCCAGGCGACCGAAGCCGTCGCCATCAGGATTTTACGCCGCGCCATGTCTGTGCTCCCCAAAACCGTGACGGCGGCTTCTAGCGAGGGCGTGTATTTTGCGAAAGAGCAATTTTGCAGATTTGCAAATTATCGGTTCTGCATACGCTCTGGAATATCGCGAGCCTTTGATCCGGCGATGTAACCGGTTACGGTAGAGAAAAATGGAAGCAGTTCAGGAAAGAAGCATGGCGAACGTCCGTCTGGTCGACGTGAAGAAGGCGTTCGGCGCCGTCGAGGTGCTGAAGGGCGTCGATCTGGAGATCGCCGACGGCGAGTTCGTGGTCTTCGTCGGCCCGTCCGGCTGCGGCAAATCCACCCTGTTGCGCACCATCGCCGGGCTGGAAGAGGCGACGACGGGCCAGGTCTCCATCGGCGACCGGGTGGTCAACGACCTGTCGCCGTCCGACCGGGGCATCGCCATGGTGTTCCAGTCCTACGCCCTGTATCCGCACATGACGGCCTATGAAAACATGGCCTTCGGGCTGAAACTGGCCAAGACGGACAGAGCCGAGATCGATCGCCGCGTACGCGCCGCCGCCGAAGCCCTGAGCATCACCGACTATCTGGACCGCAAGCCCAAGGCCATGTCCGGCGGACAGCGCCAGCGCGTCGCCATCGGCCGCGCCATCGTGCGCGAACCCGACGTCTTCCTGTTCGACGAGCCCCTGTCGAACCTGGACGCCGCCCTGCGGGTTCGGATGCGCTACGAATTCGCGCGCCTGCACGCCGAACTGAAGACGACGATGATCTATGTGACCCACGACCAGGTCGAGGCCATGACCCTGGCCGACCGGATCGTGGTGCTGAACGGCGGCCGGATCGAACAGGTCGGGGCGCCGATGGACCTGTACCAGCGCCCGGCCAATCTGTTCGTCGCCGGCTTCATCGGCAGTCCGCGCATGAACCTGCTGGCGGGCGAGGTGGTCGCCGCCTCGGCCGCCGGGGCCACGGTGCGGACGACGGCAGGCGAGACGATCCGCGTGGCGGTGGACGCCGCCTCGGCCAAGGCCGGCGACCGCATCACCCTGGGCGTCCGGCCCGAACATCTGAGCCTGTCGGCCGAGGGCGACGGGCTGACCGCCGAGGTCCTGTTCGTCGAGCCCCTGGGGGCGACGACCATGGCCCATCTGAAACATCCGGCGTCGCAGGACACCCTGACGGTCCAGCTGGCGGGCGGGGCTCCGGCCAGGGTCGGCGAATCGCTGACCCTGCACGTCCCCGCCGACCAGGCCCATCTGTTCGACGCGGAAGGTCGCGCCTTTTCCCGACTTTAGCCGCGCTTTTCGTCACCGCCGATAAAGGCGCCGGCGATCCAGCTGACCACGCCGGTGACGATGGCCGCCCCGATTCCCGCCCACAGGCCGTCCACGGCGAAGCCGTTCAGGAACAGGGCGGTCAAGCCGATCATCGCCGCGTTCACGATCAGCAGGAACAGACCCAGGGTGACGACCGTGATCGGGAAGGTCAGCACCACCATGATCGGCCGCACGATCGCGTTGACCAGGCCCAGAATGATCGCCGCCGCGATCAGCGAGCCGTTATTGGTGAAGTCGACGCCCGGCACGATCTGGGCCGACAGCCACAGGCCGGCCATGGTGACGACGGCCTGGATGATGAAACGGATCATGTTGTCCTCAATGATGTGGAAGCGTCACCATAACGCGGCATGCCGGCAAAGGCTCCCCCTCGCCCGCCCCGGCTGCTAATCAGGGCGCTGATCCAGACCGCGACACGATACGGAGACCGGCCATGAGCCTTCACGGCGAATACGACCCCGACAACATCTTCGCCAAGATCCTGCGCGGCGAGATCCCCTCGGTGAAGGTGTGGGAGGACGACCACGTCCTGGCCTTCATGGACGTGTTTCCCCAGTCGGAAGGCCATGTCCTGATCATCGCCAAACAGTCGCAGGCGCGGAACCTGCTGGAGGTCGAGCCGGACATCCTGGCCCGGCTGACGGCCGCCCTGCAACGCACGGCCGTGGCGGTCGAAAGGGCGCTGAAGCCCGACGGGATCGCCGTGATGCAGTTCAACGGCGACGCCGGCGGCCAGACCGTCTTCCACCTGCATTTCCACATCATCCCCCGCTGGGCCGACCGGCCGATGAAGGGACACGGCCACGCGCCCATGGCCGAAGCCGCCGCCTTGAGGCCCCTGGCCGACCGGATCGCCGCAGAACTGGCCTGAGCGTGGCGGATCCGTCTTGCACAGGCGTGAATCCGTCCGCATAAGGCCAGCCAGTCCTCAAGACCGGGGCCGGTTTAGCTCAGTTGGTAGAGCGCCAGTTTTGTAAACTGGATGTCGCGGGTTCGATTCCTGCAACCGGCACCATCTCTTCACGACTTGGCCCTGCAGTTTTGCAGGTGGCGCCTTGAGGGCGCGGCGGATCACAGACCGATATCGAACGGGTGCGCTTTCACGGCGTTTCAGTCGGGAAGGCACGGGCGACCACGCGGTATGGTTTTGACCATAGCCGAGCCCTGAAGGGTGGCGAGACACCGATCGCGCCGAAACACTCAGGTCGGAACATCCTTGTCCGATACGGCTTAGGTATCTGACGGCCGCGAAGACATGCCGGGGCCACGGACGCACGACACTCATCAATCGCAGGGAAACGCCCTGAATGCACGCCACTTACTGCGGTCCTGCGCCGCTTCCCGGCGAACTCGCCACGAGCTGGAATCTGGACCCGATTCTTCTCGCCGCGCTGTTCGCGCTGGGCGTGGGCCTGCGGCGCGACCGGGCCGGACTGGCCGGCGTGGCGGTGTTGGCGATCGCCTTCGTCTCTCCGCTCTGCGCCCTGTCGGCGGCCCTGTTTTCAGCGCGGGTCGTGCACCACGTCCTGCTCATCGCCGTCGCCGCACCGCTTCTGGCCTTGGCGGTCCCGGCGCCACGGCCGGGGGGGATCGTGATTCCCTTCGTGGTCTCGACCGCCGTCCTCTGGATCTGGCACATTCCCGCAGCCTATGACGCCGCCCTGACCAACATCCCAGTCTATTGGGTGATGCAAATCTCGCTGCTCGGCAGCGCGATGCTGTTCTGGCGGGCGGTCCTGGCCGGGGACGGCGCGCCTGTGGATCGCCTCGGGTTTGTGATCGCCGCCTTCGCCCAGATGGGGCTGCTCGGCGCCCTGCTGACCTTCGCCCCGACGTCCCTCTATGCGGCGCACAGATTCGCGCCCCTGGCCTGGGGCATGACCCCGCTGGAGGATCAGGCCCTGGGAGGGCTGATCATGTGGGCGCCGGCGGGGATACCCTACGCGATCGCAACCATCTGGATCGCGCGCCAGGGCTGGTCGCGACTGAAGGCGACGCGCGCATGATCGACTGGCTCGCACCCGCCGTTCCGCTGTTCAAGGCGGCCCATATCGTCGCCCTGGTGATCTGGTGCGGAGGGCTGCTGGCCCTGCCGTTGATGTTGACGCGCCATGACCCGAACATCTCGATTGAAGACTATCGCGTCGTCCGGAACGCCTCGCACCTGACCTATACGATGTGCGTCACGCCGGCGGCCGTCATCGCCGTGATCGCCGGCACCTGGCTGATCTTCCTGCGCGAGGTCTATGTGCCGTGGCTGTTCGCCAAACTGGCGTTCGTCGCGATGCTGGTGATGGCCCATGGCTGGATCGGCCACACCCTCGCGCGGATCGGCGAAGCCCCTGACGAACACACCCCGCCCCGGCCCTATATCCCGATCGCCCTGGTTCTCTTGCCGATGTTGATGATCCTCACCCTGGTGTTGGCCAAGCCGACGCTGGCCTGGGTCGTCCTGCCGGACTGGCTGACGGAACCCCGGAGCGGTCAGCTCTTGTTCGACACGCCCAGTCGATAGTCGAAGACGAGTTTGCCGCCATGCCAGCCCGTTACCGCCACCACCCCGACACACAGGGCCGAGAGCAGGATGCCGTAAGGCAAAACGGCCGTCTCATATCCATAGAGACGATGCCCCCAGTTCGCCCCGAGCAGCGCCAGCAGGGTCACCGCGATGATGAAATGGGTCCAGGCCGGAGCCCGCGCCCGGATGCCCGACACCATCAGAAGTTCAGCCGTGCCGGAAACGCCCGCCAACATGCCGAACAGAAAACCCGTGCCGGCGGACCACAGGGCGGCCCGGGCCCAGAAGCCGTCGCCCGTCCACCAGTACAGGGCGTCCGCACCCAGGGTGCAGAAGGTCAGGGCCACGGGGAAGGCGACGCTCATCGCATGGATCGGGTGACCGAAAACCGCGACGCGCGACTCGGTCGCGGAAAATCCGGGCGCGGCCGCAATCGGGTCGATCAGGGCCTCGGCTTCCTCTTCGATCTTGTCCGTCATATCCCGTCCCTGCCGCGTTCCATGGTGGTTCTGACAACGGCGCTGGCGCTGGCGGGTTGCGAGGGGGCGCTGTCGACCGTCGATCCGGCCGGCCCCGCCGCCCGCACCATCGCCCAGATCTGGTGGGTGATGCTGGTGGGGGCCGTCGCCATCTTCGCCCTGGTGATGGCCCTGGTCGCGCTGGCGTTCCGGGCGCGCGGCCCCGTTGACGAGACGCGGCACGAGCGCCTGTGGGTGATCAAGCTGGGCATAGCCTTTCCGGTCGTCGTGCTGCTGGCCCTTCTCGCCTATGGGCTGGCGGCGGGGGAGCGATTGCTGCCCAGGCAGGGCGCTGATGTCGTCCGCGTCGGCGCCGAGGCCCGCCGGTCCGCCTGGGCCTTCAGCTACGCCGATGTTGCGGGGCTGAGGACCGACCATGTGCTGCACATTCCCGCCGGGCGGCCCGTCGATGTCGCGATCACGTCGACGGACGTGATCCACAGCTTCTGGGCGCCGCGCCTGGCCGGCAAGATCGACGCCATTCCCGGCCATGTTAACATCCTGCGCATCGAGGCCGACGCCCCCGGCGTCTATGCCGGCCGAAGCGCCGAGTTCAGCGGCGTCGGCTACGACGATTTCGCCTTCACCGTGGTCGCCCACGACCCCGCCTCCTGGGAGCGCTTCGTCCGAAGCGGCACGCCATGAACACGCTCCAGCGCCACCGCCGCCTGACCGAAATCTGGTCGTCCGAACCCGGCGCTCGCGGCCTGTTCTCGACCGTCAACCACACCGACCTCGGCCGGATGTTCCTGGCCGTGTCCTTCTTCTTCTTCCTGGTCGGCGGCGTGCTCGCCATGCTGATCCGAGCCCAGCTGGCGACGCCCCACTCGGCCTTCGCCGGGCCGGAGATCTACAACCAGATCTTCACCATGCACGGGACCATCATGATGTTCCTGTTCGCCATCCCGACGTTCGAGGGACTGGCGATGTATCTGCTGCCCAAGATGCTGGGCACGCGCGATCTCGCCTTCCCCCGCCTCTCCGCCTACGGCTTCTGGTGCTATGTCTTCGGCGGGACGATGCTGCTGGTGTCGATGGTGCTGGGCATCGCGCCGGACGGCGGGTGGTTCATGTATCCCCCGCTGACCGGACCGATCTACTCGCCGGGCATCAACACGGATTTCTGGCTGATCGGCATCACCTTCGTCGAGATTTCGGCCATTGCGGCGGCGGTCGAGATCACCGTCTCGATCCTCAAATACCGCGCCCCCGGCATGTCGCTGGACAAGATGCCGATCTTCGCCTGGTACGCCCTGGTCACCGCCCTGATGATTCTGACCGGCTTTCCGCCGCTGATCCTGGGCTCGATCCTGCTGGAGCTGGAACGGGCCTTCGGCCTCCCCTTCTTCCAGGCCGAGTTCGGCGGCGACAGCCTGTTGTGGCAGCACCTGTTCTGGCTGTTCGGTCACCCGGAGGTCTACATCATCTTCCTGCCGGCGGCGGGGGTGATCTCGACCATCCTGCCGGTCATGTGCCGCACGACCCTGCTGGGCTACGGCTGGATCGTGGCCTCGGCCACGGGGCTGGCCTTCCTGTCGTTCGGGATATGGGTCCACCACATGTTTACGACCGGCATCCCGCATATGGGGCTGGCCTTCTTCTCGGCGGCCTCGACCCTGGTCGCGGTGCCGACCGGCGTTCAGCTGTTCGCCTGGATCGGGACCATGTGGAAGGGCAGGCCCAGCCTGCGCATGCCGATGCTTCACCTGCTCGGCTTCTTCTTCACCTTCGTGATCGGGGGGCTGACCGGGGTCATGGTGGCGGTGGTGCCGTTCGACTGGCAGGCGCACGACACCGCCTTCATCACAGCCCACCTTCACTACGTCCTGTTCGGCGGCTTCGTCTTTCCGATCCTGGCCGGGCTCTACTACTGGATGCCCCACGTCAGCGGCCGTGCGCGGTTCTTCCGGCTGGGCGAGCTGGCCTTCGCCCTCGTCTTCATCGGCTTCCATGTCACCTTCCTGGCCATGCACTGGGTCGGTCTGCTGGGCCAGCGGCGGCGGATCTCGACCTATCTGCCGGAGGACGGCTGGACGACCGTCAACCTGATCTCGTCGATCGGCAGTTTCGTGCTGGCCATCGGCATCGCCATGGTGATCGTCGACCTGGTCCTGCACGCCTTCACCGCGCGCCGCAGCCGCCGCGATCCGTGGCAGGCCGGAACCCTGGAGTGGGCGATGATGACGCCGCCGCCGGCGTATAATTTCGCCAGCCTGCCCCATGTCGACAGCCGTCAGCCGCTCGCCGACGATCCCGGGCTGACGCTCCGCCTTGCGCGCGGTGAAGGCTATCTCTCGGAACCCGAACGGGGGTGGCGCGAAAGCCTGACGGTCGAGGTCGCGACCGGCAAGCCGGACTTTCACATCATCTACCCGACCAACACCCGCCTGCCGATCCTGATGGCGGCGGTCACCGGGGTGTTCTTCGTCTCCCTGTTGCTGAAGTTCTACTGGACGGTTCCGCTGGCGGTGGTCGGGGTGACGATCCTGACGTGGCGCTGGGCCTGGTCGCTGGGACGCACGACCGATCTGCCCCCTCGGTCGATCGGTCGCGGCCTGATGCTGCCCAACGCCACCCAGGTCAGACGTTCGCCCAGCTGGTGGGGGTCGGCCCTCCTGCTGACCGCCAATGCGACCTTCTTCGGCTCGCTGCTGTTCGGCTTCGCCTTCCTGTGGACGGTCGCCCCGTCCTGGCCGCCGCCCGCCTGGTTGACGTCGTCGGCGCCGGAGCTGGCGCTGGGCCTCATCGGGGCCGGGCTTGGCGTGGTGGCTATCCGACGCGCCGCGCGGGCCAATCGAAAGGGCCAGGACGCCCGGCCTTGGCTGGGCCTGACCTTCGTCGCCGCCCTGGGGGTCGGGGCGGCGGCGGGTGGGGTGGTCCTGCGGGCCCCGACGCCCGGCGACCACGCCTATGGAGCGACGCTCCTGGTGCTCGGATCCTACGCCCTGTTTCACGCCGTCCTGGCGGCCCTGATGGCCGCCTTCCTCACCGCCCGCGTCGTCAGGGGCTTCACCTCGCCCAGCCGTCAGGCCGAATTCCCGGTGGTGACCCTTTGGGTCGACTACCTGGCCGGCGCCTCGACGCTGATCCTCGTCGTCGCCCATCTTCCGGGATTGCTGGCGTGAGGGATATCCTGCGCATCCTGGTCGCGCCCCTGGTCTGGCTGGCCAGCTTCAGCGCTGTGTACGGCCTGCACGGGCTGATCTGCGGACACGGGATCGGCGGGTCGGCTTTCGGCCTGGTCTCCGTCCCGCGCCTGCTGATGGGGGGCGCCTATGGGCTGGCGGTGCTGCTGCAGGTGGGTCTGATCCTGGCCCTTCACGCCGCGCGCTTCAGTTCGCCCTCGCCGTTCGTGCGCTTCGTCAGTCGCGCCACAGCCTGGGTGGGACTGATCGCGGCGGTCTGGACGCTGTTGCCGACGGTGGTCACGACCTACTGCCTTTGACGAGCCGACAGCGAGCGATGATCACCGACTTGATCTGGATCAGATCGTCTACCGACCTTGCCCCTAGTATCCAGGGCTCGAAGCGCGGGACAGGACGATGCGTCATTTCATCGACACGCAAGATTTCACGAGCACCGAGCTCCGGTCGCTGCTGGAGCTGACCGGCCTGCTCAAGGCCGCCGACAAACAGGGAGGCTTGCCGCCTCTGCTGGCGGGGGCCTCCCTCGGGATGATCTTCGAGGAGCCTTCGACCCGAACCCGTATCTCGTTCGAGGTCGCCATGACGCGGCTCGGCGGGCACGCCCTCTATCTGAAGCCCGGGGAGATTCACCTCGGCGTTCGCGAGAGCATCAAGGACACCGCCCGGGTGATGAGCCGGATGGTCGACGCCATCGAGGCGCGGACCCTGAAACACGCCACGGTGACCGAACTGGCGCGCTGGGCGACCGTCCCGGTGATCAACGGCCTGACCGACTACAATCACCCTACCCAGGTGCTGTGCGACGTCTTCACCATGATCGAGCACAGTCCGGACGGGAAACGGCTCGAGGATTTGCGGGTCGCCTTCATCGGCGACGCGACCAATGTCTGCTCGTCGCTGATGATGATCTGCACCCGGCTGGGCCTGAACTTCACCCATTGCGCGCCCGCCCGCTACCAGGCCCCCGAGGCGTGGCAGGCGATCGCCCGGGCCAACTGCGCTGCGTCCGGCGGCTCCTTCACGGCCACCGAGGATCCGCAGGCCGCCGTGGCCGGGGCGGATTTCGTCTATACAGACCTGTGGTGGTGGGTCGGCCAGGAGGCCGAAATCCCTGAGCGCACCGCCGCCTTCATGCCCCGGTACCAAATCAATGAGGCCTTGCTGGCCCATGCCCCGGCGCACGCCAAATTCATGCACTGCCTGCCCGCCTCGCGAGGCGTCGAGGTGACGGACGCCGTGATGGATGGCCCTCGCTCGATCATCTACGACCAGTCCGAGAACCGGCTGCACGCGGAAAAGGCCATTCTCGCCGCCTTCGTCGCCCCGCGCCTGAAGCCGCGGTCGGCCGCGCGCTCGCATTGGCATGCCGGGCGCATTGCAGAGTTTCTCAAGCACCATCCCCTCACCGAGCCGGCTTCGCCGGCTGTCCTGTCGGAGGTCGACCGCCATGTCTGACGCTGTTTCCGCCACGCCGCGCCCGCGCTTCAAGCGCGTCATGGGCCTGTTCGACGTCACCCTGTTCACCGTCTGCGCCATCCTGGTGATCGACACCCTGGCCGCATCGGCGGCGATCGGCCCCTCGGCCCTGTCGTGGTGGGTGATCACCTTCCTGCTGTTCTTCATCCCCTACGGCCTGATCACCGCTGAACTGGGGGCGGCCTATCCCGGCGAGGGCGGCATCCAGCAATGGATCCGGCGCGCCTTCGGCGATCGCTGGGCGGCGCGCACGACCTGGTACTACTGGGTCAACGTCGCCCTGTGGATGCCGTCGGGATACATCCTGATGGCCGGACTGATCGCCCAGATCACCGGCGTCGAGATGAGCCTGTGGGGCAAGATCGGCATCGGGATCGGGGCCACCTGGCTGACCGTCCTGATCGGCGTCACCAGCCTGGCGACGGCCAAATGGGTGCCCAATCTGGGGGCGGTCATCAAGGCCGCCATCATGCTGCTGATCGGCGGTGCGGGGATCTACGTCCTGACCACCCGGGGACCGGCCAACGACCTGTCCTGGCCGAGCCTGATCCCGCAATGGGGCGCCGGTCTCGCCTTCCTTCCGGTCATTGTCTACAATTTCATGGGCTTCGAACTGGTCTCGGGGGCCGGCGAAGAGATGCGCAACCCCGCCCGCGACGTGCCGATCGCGGTCATCACGGCCGGCCTGCTGATCTCGGGCTTCTACCTGCTGGCGACCTTCGGCATTCTCGTGGCCCTGCCCGTCAAGGACATCGGCCTGATCGAAGGCCTGCTCGACACCCTGAGGTCGCTGATGGCCGGCGCTCCGGGGCTGGACGTGATCATCCCCCTCATCGGCGTCGGGGCGGTGTTCACCATCCTGGCCAATCTGGTCACCTGGTCCATGGGCGCCAACCGCACCGCCCAGGCCGCAGCGGCCGACGGCGAACTGCCGGCGGTGTTCGGGCGGCTGCGTAAGTCCAACCAGACCCCGGTCGGAGCCTATCTCCTCACCGGCCTGGTCTCGACCTTCGTGATCGTCGTCTATGGCGTCTTCGCCAGCAGCGCCGAGGACCTGTTCTGGTCGCTGTTCGCCTTCAGCTCGGTCATCTTCCTGCTGCCCTATCTGGTCCTGTTCCCCGCCTTCCTGCGTCTCCGAGCCCGCGACGCGGAGACGCCCCGTCCCTACCGGGTTCCCGGGGGCGCGATCGGGGCCAGCGTCATGGCGCTGGTCTGCACCCTGTTCATCGTTCAGGCGATCTTCTTCTTCCTCTGGGTTCCAGGACAGCCGGTGGATTGGCGCAAGACCGGCCCGATCCTGACCGGCGTGCTGCTGATCCTGGGGCTCGGCGAGATCGTCATCGGCGTGATGAAGGCCAACCGGCGCGGACCGCCCCCCCCCCGGCCCGGTCCGCTGAACCCACCCTCTCGTTTCCGAAAAGGTCCGCCATGTCTGAGGTTCTCGACACCACGCCCCGCGCCGACGGGTTCCGAATGCCCGCCGAATGGGAGCCCCATATCGGTTGCTGGATGATGTGGCCCGAACGGTCGGACAACTGGCGGGGCGGCGCAAAGCCGGCCCAGCACGCCTTCGCTGCGGTGGCGGCCGCGATCGCCGAAGGCGAGCCGGTGACGGTCTGCGTCTCGCCCGCCCAGTATGTGATCGCGCGCGCCCTGCTCGCGCCGACCGTGCGGGTCGTGGAAATGACCAGCAACGACAGCTGGATCCGGGACTGCGGCCCGACCTTCGTCGTCAACGACCAGGGCGTGGTGCGCGGCGTCGACTGGAAATTCAACGCCTGGGGCGGGCTGACCGACGGCCTCTACTTCCCATGGGACCAGGACGATCTCGTCGGCGAGAAGGTCATCGAACTTGAGCGCGACGATCGCTACGCCCCGGACTTCGTGCTGGAGGGCGGCTCGATCGACGTCGACGGCGAAGGAACGGTGCTCGCGACCGAGGAGTGTCTGCTGAACCCCAACCGCAATCCCGGCAAGACCCGTGAGGAGATCGAGCAGTCGCTGCGCGACTACCTCGGCGTCGAAACCGTGCTGTGGCTGGAGCACGGCGTCTATCTCGACGAAACCGACGGCCACGTCGACAACATGTGCCGCTTCGTCGCTCCGGGCGAGGTGGTGCTGACCTGGACGGACGACCGCGCCGACCCGCAGTACGCCCGCTCGGCCGCGGCGCTGGAGCGCCTGGCCGGTTATCGCGACGCCCGCGGGCGTCCTCTGCAGGTGCACAAGCTGCACCAACCGGCGCCGGTGCTGATCACCGCTGAAGAGGCCGCCGGCGTCGACAAGGTGGCCGGCACCCTGCCGCGCGAGCCCGGCGACCGGATGGCGGCCTCCTATGTGAATTTCTACATCGCCAACGCGGTGGTGGTCGCGCCTGCCTTCGGTGATCCGCAGGACGCCCCCGCAATGGAGACATTGGCCCGACTGTTCCCGAACCGGCGAATCCTCTCCGTGCCTGCGCGGGAGATCCTGTTGGGCGGGGGCAACATCCATTGCATCACCCAGCAGGAACCGCTGGGGGCGCGCGAGCGCGCCGCAAGTCGGCCCCGGTGACATGCGGCGCGTGATCGCCGTGGGCGGCAACGCCCTGTTGCGCCGGGGCGAGCCGCTGTCGGCCGAAAATCAACGGCGCACCATGGCGGCGGCCGCCCCGGGGCTGGGCCGGGCGTGCGACGGTCACGAGATCGCCCTGGTCCACGGCAACGGTCCCCAGATCGGCCTCCTGGCGCTGGAGGCGGAAGCCTATGAGGCGGCCCCTGGCTGGCCGCTCGACGTGCTGGGAGCGGAATCCCAGGGCATGGTCGGCTATGTCATCGCCCAGGCGCTGCGCAACGCCCTTCCCGCCCGCGAGGTCGCCGTGGTGCTGACCCAGACGCGGGTGGATTCCGCCGATTCCGCCTTTCTTCGGCCGACCAAGCCGATCGGCCCGGTCTATGCGTCGGACGTGGCCAAGGCGTTGGGCGCGGCGCGGGGCTGGACCTTCGCGCCCGACGGCTCCGGACTGCGGCGCGTCGTCGCCTCGCCCACGCCGCTCGAGATCGCCGAGGCGGCGACCATCGCCCGGTTGGTGGGGGCCGGCGTGATCACCGTCTGCGCCGGCGGCGGCGGCGTTCCGGTCGCCGACGCCCCGGACGGGTCCCGCCATGGCGTCGAGGCCGTGATCGACAAGGATCTGGCGGCGGCCCTGCTGGCCGCGCGGCTGGACGCCGACGAACTGCTGATCCTCACCGATGTCGATGCGGTCTACCTCGACTGGGGGCGGCCCCATGCGCGAGCGGTTCGGGACGCCCGGGCGGAAGACCTGCTGGGCCGCGACTTCGCCGAGGGCTCGATGGCGCCCAAGGTGCGCGCCGCGTGCGGCTTTGCGCTTCAGACCGGGCGGCCCGCCCTGATCGGGACGCTGGACGACATCGACGGCCTCCTGGCCGGCGCATCGGGCACCCGTATCCGACCCTGACATCGTTCGGAATGGCGTCGCTGTGCGGCCGACGAAGCTCGGACGGACGTCACCCCGCGCGCCGGGTCTTCACCCGGACGCCGTCCCGCACCTGGTCCGAAGGAAAGACCACCAACGAATCGCCGTCGGCTGCGCCCTCCAGAATTTCCGCGTCCCGGTCCGTGATCGCCCCGACCTTGACCGGACGCAAACGCGCCCTGCCCTGCTCAATCCGGAACACGGCCCATCCTCCGCTGTCGCGCACCAGCGCACCGGCCGGGGCGATCACCGCCGACGGGGTTTCGTGCAGGAACACCCGTCCCCAGACGCGATAGCCGGGCGCGAGCCCCGCGCGGCCGGATTCAGGACCAGTGAAACGCAGCATGACCCGCGTCCGCTGCTCCTCGATCCCCAGAGCAGATATCTTTGTGAAGGCCTGCGGCTCGACCAGCCGCACCTCGGCGGGAAGGTCTGCGGCGCCGCCCCAGTCATAAATCTCGGCCCGGTCGCCCGGCCGGATCCTGACGGCGTCCTGGGACAGGAATTCGATCTGCGCTTCCAGCCCTGCGGTCGCCCCCACCTCCACCAGCGGCGTGCCGGCGGCGACGTCGCGCTCGCTCTGCTGCAGCAGGGCCGTCACCACGCCAGATGTCGGGGACGTGATGGGGATCAGGCCGGCGCCCGCTGCTTCGGGACCGGTCAAAACCGCCTGGGCCGCCGCCACATCCGCGCGCCGGGCGAGAACCGCCGCGTCACCCGCCCGAAGCGCCTCGCGCGCGGATGTGGCCGCCGCCTGGGCGTTCTCCAGACCCTGGCGTGAGACGACGCCCTGCGCCGCCAGCGGCTCCAGCCGCGCCTGCGCCCTCGCCGCCCGGTCAGCCTCGGCCCTGAACTGAAGGCGCTGCGCCTCGGCCTGGGCCAGCATCGCGCGCGCAGCTGAAATGGAGGCCTCGGCCTGGGCGCGCATGCGTGGATCGAGAAAGGCAGAACGCGCGGGGCGCAGGGTCGCCACGACCGTGCGCCCCGCGATCACGGCGTCGCCCACCTCAAGCGGCAGCCGGGTCAGATGACCACTGACCGGGGCCGACACGACATAGGCCTGACGTACACGCGCCCACCCCTGGTCCGAGACGGTTTCCGCGATCGGCCCGCGATGCACGGCGGCAGCCTCCACCGTGACCGGACGGGGCGCGAACAGGACCGCCAGAATCGCCGCGGCCGCGAGCGCCAGCCCCCCCATGACGATCCAGCGTGTGTTGCGTTTTGCGGCCATGATTACTCCCGGGTCTTGAGGGCGGCGACAAGGTCAAGGCGCCAGATACGCTGACCGACGAGAACGGCGGCGGCCAGGACGGCGGCGAAATAGACGCAGACGGCGACGCCGTAGCCGTGCGCGGTGATGATCATCGGAAGTTGCATCTCCTGCTCCGCAAAGGCCGCGACGAGCGTCCTGGCGAGCGCCACGCCGCCAATGACGCCGAGAGGCATGGCCACAAGGGCCAACAGGAAGAGCTCACCCAGCAGGATGTAGGCGCATTCCGACTGGTCGAGGCCGAGAACCCGCAGGGTGGCCAGATCACGGCTGCGATCGGCGAGCGCGATCCGGGCGACATTATAGGCGACTCCGAAAGCGATGGCGGCGGCGAAGCCCGCGAAGAAGGTCATCTCGTCGTTCAGGATGCGCATGAAATTGGTCCGATACGCCTCGACCGTATCCGCGCGTGACGCGGCGCCCACGATCGCGGGCGCGCCCACGACGGAGCGGTAGAATTCGGCGCGACGGTCGCTCGCGACCTGGAGGGTCACCAGATTGACCAGGTCTCCCTCGCCCATGATCTGGCCGAGCGCCCGGCGGTCCATATAGGTGGAGAAGCCCGCGTAGTCCCGCGTGGTCCCCGTAACCGGCAGCACCACCCGGGGACGCCGGCCCTCGCTGACCTCGAGTTCCACCAGGTCGCCCGGCTTGACGCCCATACGCCCCGCCAGCGATTCTGAAAGGATCAAGCCCCGCCCCTTGAAGGGCACGCGGTGATCATCCGCGTCGATGGGCAGGGAGAGCACCGCGTCCGGCTCAAGGCCGGCGACGTACCCCTGTTCCTCGCGACCGTGGGCGCGGATGCGCGCGGCGGCGTAGCGCTCGCCTTCGGCCGCGACCACGCCCGGCAGGCGTCGAACCTCCGCCACCGCGACCACGCCTCGGTTCTCGGCGAAGGCCACGGCGTCCGTCCAGTGGCGCGCCCGGAAATAGGCCTGGTCGATCACCTCGTTGAGGCTGCCGAACATGAATTGCGAACCGACCAGCAGAGCCAGGCTCACCGCCAGGCCCAGCAGCGTCGACACGGCCCGGGTCGGAAAACGCTCGAGATTGCGGACGATCATCCGGCTGGACTGGTCCAGCCGCTCCCACAACGGAATCCGTTCAAGGAAACCTTTGCGATAGGCCGCCGGGGCCGGCGGGCGCATGGCCACCGCCGGTTCGAGGCGGGCGGCGCGCCTGGCGGCGAACAGCGATCCGCCCAGGGCGGCCGCGACGGAGAAGACCGAGGCCACAAGAAAGGCCTGCCAGGAAAACTGCAGGTCGAGGCGCGGAAAGCGCATGTACTGCGCCAGAAGCTCGGTGATGACCCGGCCCATCCAGGCGCCCAGAAGTCCGCCCCCGATCGCTCCGACCACGCCGATCAGCGCAGCCATCTTCAGATAGACGGCCGCCGCGTCGATGTCGCCGTAACCAAAGGCTTTCAGCAGGCCGATCTGTTCGCGCTCGCTCTGCACCAGACGCCCCAGAACCATCTGCACCAAAGCCGCCGCCACCAGTAGAAACACCGGCGGAATGACCCAGGCGACAATGCCGAACCGGTCGATGCGATCCTGCTGGAACCGGTTCGAGACCTGGTCGGCGCGCCCCACCGCCGGAACCCCTCCATAGGGAGAGAGAATGCGGTCGACCGCCGCCAGAACGGCCGCCTCGCGCGCGCCCGCCGCAAGCTTGAGCGAGACCATGGCGAAGGCGCCGCCCAGGCCCGTCACCTTCTCGACCGTGGTCCTCGGCGCCCAGAACACGCCCTGGTGCGCTTCGTCCGGCATCATGGAGGCGGGACCGGGCACATAGACGAACTCCGGCGACAGGGCTGCGCCGACCACCTTGAAGGCGACCTGGCGACCGTCGATGACCATGGTCACCCGTTCGCCCATCTGAATGTGCGCGGCGTCGAGAAAGGTCTTGAGCGCCAGGGCCTCGTCGGTCCGCCCGGGCTCGGGATACCGGCCCTGGATCAGGACCAGCTTGTTCAGCGCCTGCCGCGGATCGTCCGGAAGAGAGATCAATTGGGCCGTGGCCGGACGCGTCAGCCCCGGGATCTGCATCAGGCCGTAGTTCACCGCGCGGGCGTCCACCGCGACGACGCCGTCGATGGTCGCCAGTTCCCGGGCGGCGGCCAGGGGCGCGCGCTTGACGCGGGCGAAGACGTCCGCAAACCGGGTCGTCTCATAGTAGCGGCCCTGGGCGACGACCAGCGCCTCCTGGGCCGAGAAACTCATGACGGCGACCGAAACCCCGCATGTGATCAGCAGGGCGATGGCGAGCACCTGCAGCCGCATGCGCCAGAGGTCGCGCAGGAGCTTGCGATCCAGCGACGAAGGTTTCACCAGCGCATCTCCCGCGGCGCGATCTTGCGGCTGTTCCGGATCGTCTCGGCGATCTGTCCATCCCGGAACTTGACGACCCGGTCGGCCATGTCCGCGATGGCGGCGTTGTGCGACACGATCAGGGTGGTGGCTCCCACGGCGGCGGTCACTTCCGCGATGGCTTCCAGGACCTGGATCCCGCTCTCGCTGTCGAGCGAACCGGTCGGCTCGTCGCAAAACAGCAGCTGCGGCCGTTTTGCGATGGCGCGGGCCACCGCCACGCGTTGCTGCTGCCCCCCGGACAGCTGCGCCGGGAAATGATCCATCCGATCGGCCAGCCCCACCCGCTCCAGCGCCTCTTCCGGAGACATCGGGTCGATCGCGATTTCGGTAATCAGGGCCACATTCTCCCGAGCCGTCAGGCTCGGCACGAGGTTGAAGAACTGAAATATGAAACCCACGGACGCCCGTCGGTAGCGGGTCAACGCCGCGTCGGACGCGCCCGTCAGCTCGAAGGTCCTGAATTTCGCCGAGCCCGCCGTCGCACGATCCAGACCCCCGAGGATGTTGAGCAGAGTCGATTTTCCCGAACCCGAGGGACCGATCAGCACCAGGGTCTCGCCTTCGCGGATCTGGAAATCGACGCCGCGCAGCGCATGCACGGCCCCGGCCTCGGTCTCGTAGACCTTGGTCAGACCCTGGATGTCGAAGGCGATCGCGACGTCAGAGGCTGCTAAGGGAGAGGACATGACGCTTGAGACCAGGCGGACCCTTTCCGGGCATGTTCGGACAATGCCACTTCGAGCGAAGGCGCGACTTGATGGAGGTCAACAGGGCCCCAGGGTGCGCAGAACCTAGGCGATCGGTGTGTGGCTGGCCATTAGTCGGCGGGCGCGGCGGTCGACCTCGGCGCAACATTCCTTAAACCGTACGGGAGCCAGTCCTGGCCCGATGGCGCCGAAGTTGTGACGATCCGCGATCTCCAGGCCGGTCATGAGCGAGAGATGCTCATCGAACTGCTTATGCATGGCGGCCCAGGCACCGCTGCGCTCCACCCAGTCCTGAGGCGCGCCGGAAGAGGTGAAGCTGACAAGCTTGCGCCCGACCAGCAGAGGTTGATTGCCGCCGCGCTGGATCGGCGAATAGCCAAAGCCCATCCCGAAGACGCGATCCACATAGCCCTTCAGCATAGCCGGCGGCGCATTGAACCAGAGCGGATAGAACAGGGCGAAAACATTGGCGTCGCCGATCGCCTGGCGCTCGCGCACGACATCCGCCCGAGGCGCGTAACCGGGATGGTCCGGCATCTCCCGCGCGCGCATTCGCGGATCGAAGCCCAGGCGATAGAGGTCGCGCACCTCCACGACCGCCCCGTCGGCGCGGCACGCGTCCGCAAAGGCGGTCGCCATCGCCAATGTGAAGCTGCGGCGGCGAGGATGGGCGGCGATGACGGCGATGTGGAGGGACTGGGTCATGATCCAACCATGCCCCACCGACGGGCGGCGGCCTTGATCTCGCTCAAGGCGGGGCGTTTCGATCGCCTCCGTACCGACCCTTAGGGGCCGCTCCTGAATGTCGCGCAGATTGGCGGCTCTCTACTCAGATCGGGTCAGACAGGGAGAACCAGACGATGAGCGCCGCTGAAAGCTTCGCCTCCGCCCGTTCGATCGGCCACGACGCCTGGATCGGCGCGGCTCGGATGAGTTTCGCCGAGGGCAAGGAAATTTACGCCCAGGACGAAGACGCCGACCTGATCTACCGCGTGATCCGCGGCGCGGTGCGGACCTCACACCTGCTGGCAGATGGACGCCGCCAGATCGGCGACTTCTACTACGAAGGCGAAGTTTTCGGCCTGGAGTTGTCGTCGGCGCACCGGTTCTCGGCGGAAGCCCTCACGTCTTGTGAAATCGCCATGATCCGTCGAAGCTCCCCGGCGTCCGGCCGTGACGTCCAGGTCGACCGGCTGATGTGGGCGGCGGCGGGGTCGGAGCTGGCTCGGGCGCAGTCTCACATGCTGCTGCTTGGCCGGACCACTGCCGCCGAGAAGGTGGCCCGCTTCCTTCTGGACGTCCAGGCGCGGTGCTCGGGCGACGCGGCGATCCTGCCGATGAGCCGGCAGGACATGGCCGACTACCTCGGCCTGACCATCGAAACCGTCTCACGCATGCTGAGCCGGTTCCAATCAGAGGGCTTGATCCGTTTCGCTGGCGCGCGCCGTTTCAACGTCGTGCGGCCTACGAGCCTGGCCGCCAGCGCCGCATTCTGAACCGCCGTGCCGCTAAACGTGCTATATCGCCCCCAAGACGTGGAGCACGGGAAGGGGTGTTGCAGATTCAGTCGTCGATCCTGCGTCACACCCCGGGCCGCTGGGGCTATGCGGTGGCGGTCTTCGGCGCCCTGATCGCCCTGCTCCTGCGTCTACTGGCTGATCCGGTCTTCAATGACCGAAGCTTCCTGCTGCTCAACGTCCCGGTGATGCTCGCGGCGGCCGCCTTGGGCGGACGAGGCCCGGCGCTACTGGCCGCAGGCTTGTGCCTGCTCGGGAGCGTCCTGGTCCTGGGTGAGGCTTTCTGGCTCGGCCCCGCCAACCGGATCGAGGCCTTGGTCTTCCTCGTCATGGGGCCGGCGATCGCAGTGGTGGGGGAGCGACTGTGGCGAGGCGCCCGCGAGGCCGAAAGCCGGCAGGCGCAACTGCAATCCATTCTGGAGACCGTGCCGGAGGCCATGATCGTCATCGACGAGGCCGGGATCATGCAGTCGTTCAGCCCGACGGCCATGCGCCTGTTCGGCTGGAGCGCCGAGGAAGCGATCGGCCGGAACGTCAGTCTTCTGATGCCTGAACCCTACCGCCACGAGCACGATGATTACCTCAGCCGCTACCAGACCACGGGGGAACGTCGCATCATCGGCCTCGGCCGCATCATCGTCGGTCAGCGCAAGGACGGCTCCACCTTCCCGATGGAATTGGCGGTCGGCGAGGCGCGGATCGGAACCGGCCGCTTCTTCACCGGATTCGTCCGGGACCTGACCGAACGGCGGGCGCAGGAGCGGCGGCTTCAGGAGTTGCAGTCCGAGTTGGTCCATGTCTCCCGGCTCACCGCCATGGGGGAGATGGCCACCGCCCTCGCTCACGAGCTGAATCAGCCCCTGTCCGCCATCGCCTCCTACACCATGGGGTCAACGACCCTGCTCGCCTCGCCGAAGCCGGACCTGGACAAGGTGCGGAACGCCTTGTCCGCCGCCGGAGATCAAGCCCTGCGGGCCGGCGACATCATCAAGCGCCTGCGGGAGTTCGTCGCCAAGGGCGAGACCGAGCATGTGCTGGCGGACCCCGTGAAACTCATGGAGGAGGCGAGCGCCCTCGCCCTCGTGGGCGCCAAGGACCAGGGGATGCGGGTCGATCTCGCCTTTGACCGGAACACCGGCCCCGTCATCGTCGACAAGGTGCAGGTCCAGCAGGTCGCCCTAAACCTGATCCGCAACGCGATCGACGCCATGGGGGATGCGCCGAAAAGAGCGCTCCATATCGCCGTGGCGGAGGACGACGGCGATATGGTCCGCTTCACGGTCTCCGACACAGGGCCGGGCGTTCCGGAGACTGTTCTTGAGCGGCTGTTCCAGCCCTTTGTGACGACCAAGCCGGACGGCATGGGCATCGGCCTGTCGATCTGCCGCGGCATCATCATGGCACACGGCGGCCGCATCTGGGCCGAGAATCCGCCGGAAGGCGGAGCCCGATTCATCTTCACCTTGCCGACAGCGGACCAGGAGACCGCAGATGAGTGACCGAATCCATGTCATCGACGATGATGACGGCGTTCGCCAGGGGCTGGCTTTTCTTCTTGAGGCCCACGGGCTCGACGCGCAGTTTCATGCTTCAGCGACCGCCTTCCTGGCCGATGTCGAGGACCGGGGTGCCTGCATCGTGACGGACATCCGCATGCCGGAAATGACGGGTCTCGAACTCGTGAAACGGCTCCGCGACGAGGGCGATCAGACGCCCGTGGTGGTGATCACCGGACACGGCGACGTACCCTTGGCGGTCCAGGCGATGAAGGCCGGCGTGCACGACTTCCTGGAGAAGCCCTTCAGCGACGCACACCTGGTCGACGCCGTCAGGTCGGCCCTCGCCGAGCGGCCGCAGCCGGACGCCGCCCGGCGCGAGGCCGAGGCCCGGCTGTCTTCGCTGTCGCCCCGCGAACGGGACGTCCTGGCCGGAGTCGTGGAGGGCAAGCTGAACAAGGTGATCGCCTTCGAACTGGACATCAGCCCGCGGACCGTCGAGATTTATCGCGCCAATCTGATGAGCAAGACCGGCGCGCACAACATGGCGGAGCTGATGCGGATCGCCCTGGCCGCCGGCCTCTGACTTGCGCCAGATCAATGCGGTTGGACGGCAGACGCCTTAACCAAAGGCTTCACTTTGAAGCCGTCCATGTCTCTATCTCCACCACCGGTCGTTCTGCTCGTTGAAGACGACCCCGCTGTCCGCGCCGCGCTCGCCTTCGCCCTCGAAACCAGGAATTTCACCGTCGTCCTGGCCGTCAACGCCGCCCATGCGCTGGCTCAGGATGTCGAATCCGCCGCTGCCCTGATCCTTGACCAGAATCTTCCCGATGTTCAGGGGCTCGAGCTTCTGTCCTTGCTCCGTCAGCAAGGGGTAGCGGGGCCTGCCGCCCTGATCACGACTCACCCGCCCACGGACCTGGAGAACCGCGCGCGGGCCGCAGGCGTCCCGATCTTCGACAAGACCCGGCTTCATGATGGTCTGTTCGCCTGGCTCGCCGACGTGGTCCGGCCCTAGTCCGGCGGATTTCGGGCCGCGCCTCGTCCGCGCATGACTTGGATCAAACGCCGACCTGCCGGCGAAGGGTAGCTTGGCCGACAACCACAAGGAGATCGCCATGCCGCTGCAAAGCCAGGACGCGCGCGACGCTGTTCGCGCGGCTCATCACCAGATCGGGAACAGCCTGCAGTCTGTCGTCAGCCTCCTGCGCCTCGAAGGGCGTTCGGCGCGGCCGGAAGCCGCCGGCGTCCTCCTGGAAGCAAGTCGCCGGGTCCAGACCGTCGTGCGTCTACACCAGCGCCTGCAGGAGAATGGCGGGACCGTCCGCCTCGACGATCTGCTCGGCGACGTCTGCAGGGACGTGGCGGAACTCGACGCGTTGGATCGGGACGCCGAGATCCACATCGACGTCCACCCCTCCACGATGGACGCCCAGCGCGCCTCGGCTCTTGCGGCGGTCACCGCGGAATTGGTCGGCAACGCCCTGGAGCATAGCCTGGCGCGACGCTCCGGCCGGATCTCCGTCCTGCTGGCTCCTGCCGGAGAAAGCCTGATGCTGACCGTGACGGACGACGGAGAAGGCGCGGCCGGCGGTCGGCTGCCGGAAGGGTTCGGCCTGTCGCTGGTGCGCAGCCTGTGTCGTCAGTTGGAAGGCCAGTTCGCCTATGAGACAAGCGGTTCCGGAACGTGGGTCCGACTGGTCTTCCCTGTGTAAAGCCTGGCTAAACAGTATCCAGCCGGAAACGACGGGGCGCGCTGCGGCCGTCGCTCACCGTCACGAGACTCAGGCTTTCCGGCGAGAAACGGAAAAGCGCCACGGCGTTGGAGGCGGCGCCGAAGGCATGCTGATCGCGTCTGCACTTCGCAATCAGGTCGTTGACGTGCGCGACGAGCTCGAGGTCGACAACCTCTGCGGCGCGCCCGGTCATGGCGACGCCCAAGGCGTCCGCTGAGTCGGCGCCGGACCGCACCACCGCCGCCGTCCGGTCGTCCGCCGCCAGACGCTCGGTCCGAAGACTGTCGCGCGCAGAGACGAAATAGAGGATCAGGCCTTCGTTCACATAGCCGACCGTCGCCGCCCAGGGGTAGCCGTCGGCGCCGTTGACCGCGACCGTCGCCAGCCTCTGGCTGTCAAGGAGGCGGACCGCGTGGCGAACCACCTCGGGCGGCGCGGGAAGACGCTCGGTCACGGCGTGCGCTCCTCCGCCTGGAGCGATTCCAGATAGGCGATCAGGTCGTCGATCTCGCGCGCCCGGAACACATAGTCCGGCATCGACGGATGGTCGGCGATCGCGCCGTCGACGAAGCGGTTCTCAAGCTCCGACAGGGACCGTCGTCGCACGATGTCGCGAAAGGGCGGGGCCGTCTCCATCGGACTGGTTCCGGTCCGCGCCACGGCGTGGCAACTGGCGCAGGTCCGCCGCGCCACCCAGCCGCCCCGATCGGCCGCGTCCTGCTGGACCGTCCGCTCGACCGTCGGCTCCTGAGCGGCAGCCGCCGCTGCGAGATTGATCAACACCAGGGCGACAAGATGAACGCGGATCATGGGCTGTTTCTCCAATTGTCAGCTTGGCTCTTGTCCGAGGCGGCGCGTGTTCGGGGGCGAGCGCGCCTCAGGCGTCCGGACGTCGGCTGCGCCAGGCGGCCCACCCCGCAAGGGCGGCGAAGGCGGTCAGACCAGCGAAAATCGCGCCGCTCGTCACCGGCCGCGCGCGCGCCTGATCGCCCAGATGCTCCGCGCCCGCCTCGACCTCGCGTCTCAGGCGCCGCATTTCCCTGCGCCCCGCCTTTCGCCAGCGCTTGGCGGACTTCCGCAAGGCCGCCGTTCGCTCATCGACGGCATCATGCAGACGGGCGGCGGCATCGTGGGGGTTATGGGTTTCAGACCGTTCATGGGACATGGAAAACTCCTTTCATCGGAGGATCATGGTCGTTTGGCCGACGATAACCTTGACCGATATCAAGATGCTCTGAAGCCCCCTCCATAGGCTCGCAGAATACCGGGCGAGCCGTTCGCGCCCCTCGATGACGAAGAAGCGCCAGGGCTGCTGGTTCATGCCGCTGGGCGCCCAGACGGCGTCCTCGACCACCCCCTGGATGAGATCGCAACCGAGAGGGACGTGGCGGTAAAGACGGACCGCCCGGCGGCCTCGAATGGCGTCACGCGCGTCCATGACGCCCTCCCGGTCGCGACGGCCTAATGCGACGCCTGGATGGCGACGGTCCGTGTCGTCGCCTGGCCGTCCTTGGGCGCGGAAATCTTCAGCACGCCGTCCTTCATCACCGCAGTGATCTTGTCGGCGTCGACGCTGCGCGGCAGGACGATCGAGCGCGAGAAGGCGCCGTAGCTGCGCTCGGACAGGCGATAGTCCTTCTCCTCGACGGTCTTCTCCGCCTTCTTCTCGCCGCTGACGGTGAGCACCTCGTCCTCGACGGCGACCTTGACCTCCGCCTGGGTCAGGCCTGGAAGCTCGATGCTCAGCTCGAGGCCGTCCTTGGTCTCCGTGACGTCCATGCGCGGCGAGAGGGCGAGGTCGGAGCCGATGTTCCAGCCGGCGAAGCGGTCGAACAGTCGGTCGAATTCCCGCTGGATCGGCCCCAAGGGACCAGGAACGGCCGACCTGGCGGGAACGGAAGGCGATGTCGGGTGGGAGGCCATGAGAAAATCTCCTTGAATGGCTTGAACGCCACGACAATTCCCGATGCGCCGCCGACGCGTCTTGATAAGCGTCAAATCAGCTCGAATATCCCGTCAGCGGCCCCAGCAGCCGCCCCCGGCCGAGACGCTCGAACCAGGTGTCGAGCGCATGGTCCGGTTCCCGGGTCAGGTCCTTGCCGATCGTGCGCGCCACAAGCGCGACGCGGCCGTCGCGGAACCGGCGTCGCAGCGGCCCGATCAGTTGCGGAGGCGCAGCCAGGACCACGCCCTGAAGCCCGCGCCGTCGCACCAGTTCCACGGCGCGGCTCGCGACAGTGGCGACGAAGGCCTCCTTGGCGGGGCGCAGATAATCCTCCCGTCCGACGGCGTGCCGCAGCCGCCCCACGCTGTTGAAGGTTCGGGCCGGCGGGCTGGCGCGGAGTTCGCGGCGCAGACGACGGAGCGAGGCCGCATTGTCGATGGCCTCCAGGGTGACGAAGGCGCCGGTCTCGACGTCCCGTTCCACGAACCGGGCGCGCCCGCCGTCGGCCAGCACGAAGAGCAGTCCCTTGCGCATGACGACCTCACCTCCCCCCGGCTTCGACCGGCCATAGCGTGCGTAGCGCACCCGGCGAATGTCGAATGATCTTGTCGACCTCGCCCGGATCGAGCCGCTTGGCGGCGACCGCCAACACGGCCTGCGCGGCCGCAATCGTCTCGCGCGGAAACCCGGGCGGCAGCCGGCCTTCGACGTCGTCGAGGAAGGTCTTGAGGTCCCGCGAGCCGCCGGCCTCCTCAGGACGCCAGCCTTCCAGGACGAAACCTCGCATCAGCATCGGCAGCTGCGCCGACAGGCCAAGAACCAACGCCAGCGGCAGCCGGTCGCGCAACCCCTGCAGCACGGCGCGCGTGGCCCCGTAGGCCTCGACCCGACTGCACGGCGGCAACCGCGTCTCGACGGCGCGCAGCCATTCATTCGTCTCCTGGACCGTCGTGTCGAAGACGGGAAGCCCGGTGCTCATGACGTCCTCCTCCTTTCGTCGCAGCATCGACGCCTGCCGGACGGCCGCCTTGATCTCGGTCAAGCGCCGTCGGTCACAGCAGACGACCAAGCCGTTGCAACAGCGCCGTCCGCGCGCCGTCGTCCGGCTGCGCCTGCAAAACCTCGTTCAGGCGCACCAGGAAGTCGGCCCGATCATTGTGCCAATCGAGCCGCGCCGCCTGTCCCGGCGCCAGGCGCGGCCGCCCCCCGACCAGGCGCTCGGCCGAGGTCTTCGTCAGGACGAAGGCGTCGTCCATGGCCGGGACGGCCGTTCTCCATCCTCCGTCGGCCAGCCTTGCGCGCAGGGCCTCCAGCGCTACGGGTTCGCCGTGGTCGAGCAGGACGCTTCCTCCCACCTGTCCGCGCGCCTTCAGCCAGTTCACGAGATCCGTCGCGTCGGCGTGGCCGGAATAGGCGTCAAGGGTGCGAATCCGCGCCCCGACCCGGATGTCCTCGCCCTGGATGCGGAGGATCGGCCGGCCCTCCAGCAGCAGGCGGCCAAGCGTTCCCGCCGCCTGGAAGCCGGTGATCAGCACCGTCGTCTCCCGTCGCCACAGCAGCCGCTTCAGATGGCGACGGATCCGGCCGGCGTCGCACATTCCGCTGCCGGCCAGGATCACGTGCCAGCCCCGTATGCGCTCCAGGCCGTCGCTCTCCTGCGGCCGCTGCAGATGATGCAGGCGCGTCGCATGACGCAACGTCTCGAACGGATTGGAGCCGGCGTCCGGATTCCAGCCCCGCCGCAGGAAGACGTCGGTCGCCTCAATGGCCAGCGGCGAGTCCAGGTAGATTTCCCCGGCGAGCGCGGGGTCGGCGTCCATGACGGCGAGGAGGTCGAGGATCAGCTCCTGCGCCCGTCCGACCGCGAAGGTCGGCATCAGCAGCGGCCCGCCGGCCGCCTGGGCCGCCCGCAACTCCTCGGCCAGCCCTGCGCGGCGTCCCTCCAGGTCGAGATCCTCGCGGTCACGGTCGCCATAGGTGCTCTCCAGGATCACATGGTCCACGTCGCGGGGGCCGTCGGGTGCGGGCAGGAAGGGCTGGCGCCCCGAGCCCAGGTCGCCTGAGAACAGCAGGCGGACGGTCTCCCCGCCTGCCGCGATCGCCAGTTCGATCGACGCCGCGCCGAGCAGATGCCCGGCCGGCCACCAGGTCGCCTCCATGCCCGGCCCCGCCGCGAACCGTTCGCCGAACTTCACCGTCTGGAACAGGCGCAGCGCGGGATCCACGTCGACGGTCGAATAGATCGGCTCGACCGGCTTTTCGCCGCGACGCAGCTTGCGTCGGTTCAGATGCTCCACCTCGCCTTCCTGGATCTCGGCGGAGTCGGCCAGCATCACCTCGCACAGATCGCGCGTCGCGCGGGTGGCGTAGATCGGCCCGCGATAGCCGGCCCGAACCAGCTTGGGCAGCAGGCCGGAATGGTCGATGTGGGCATGGGTCAGAAAGACGCCGTCGATCGAAGCCGGGTCAAAGGGAAAGGCTTCGTAGTTCAACGTCTTCAGCGTCTTCGGCCCCTGGAACATGCCGCAATCCACCAGGAACCGGCCATGGTCGGTGTCCAGCCGCATGCAGGAGCCGGTCACGCACTCCGCCGCGCCGTGGAAAGTCAGGGTGAGGCTCACGCGCAGGATCTTTCCATCACGGCGTCAGTGCGCCAGGACCAGGCTCGGCCCGTCCGCGTCCTTCAGGAAGGCCCGCGTGGCGCCGCCGAACATAGTCTCGCGCAGCCGCGAATGACCGTAGGCGCCCGCGACCAGCAGGCCCGAACGGCGGGAGCGCGCGGCGCCGACCAGGGCCGGCCCCTCCTCACCCTCCACCAGAACCGCGACCCCTTCGCCGACGCCATGGGCCTTCAGATAGGCGTTGAGCCGATCGACATCCGGGTCAGCTGTGGACCTGTCGAGGCCGGACACGCACTGCAGGATATGAATCTCCGACGCCATGGCCAGAAGCGGCAGGGCGGCGCGGACGGCCCGCCCCGCCTGCGGGCTGCCGTCCCAGGCGATGGCGGCCGGGCCGTCCAGCCTGGCTGGATCGCCACGGCCGACCAGGACCGGCGCGCGCAGGTCGAGCAGGATCTGGGCGAGTGCGTCGCGCCCCGCGCCGGCCGCATAGGCCTGTCCCATGACGACCAGGTCGCACAGGGCCAGGATGCGCGTCAGCGCCAGGGCCGGCCGCAGCCCGCGCTCCAGCACCGCCATCCGGGGGGCGCCGTCGCCGGCGCCGAAGACCACGTCATGGGCGGCTGCGGCACGGGCGGCCGTCGCCTCGATGCGGCGCTGCAATTCGAGCTGCGCCCGGGCCAATTCGTCGATCGCCTCCTGCGACAAGGTGGAACCGAGGGTCAATCCCAGCGTCACCATGTCCACGGCCATGTCCGGATAGACCGGCAGAACCTCCACACTCCCCTCGTGCTGGGCAGCTAGGGCCGCCGCGAAGGCCAAGGTCTCGCCGTCGCCAGCGCCCCCGTCCGTGATCGCCACCAAGCGCTTCAGGCTCATGTTCCGCTTCTCCCTGATGACCGACACCCTGGGCGCGCCCTCCGGCCTCCACCTTGATCAATGTCAATCGGGCCGCTTGACCCTGATCAAGGCCCCCTCCCCGCAAGGCGTCATCCTGCTGTCCAAGGAGAACGCCATGACCTACGCCAGCCTGATCGTCGCCGTGGAGTCCGGAGAGGCGGGCGACGCCGCCGTCCGCCAGGCCGTTGAACTTGCCGCGCGGTTCTCGGCCGCTCTGACCGGCGTGTGCACCGTGGCCGTTCCGCCGCTGATCGGCGACGACCCCTTCACCGGCGGCGCCGCGCTCACGGTCTTGCTCAGCGACTACGAGGCGACCGCCGAGGCGGAGCTCCTGACGGCCGAAAGACGGTTTCGCGCCTTGGCCGAGGGTCTCGCCGTCGATTGGCGCGGCCGGATCGGATGGCCCGCCTACGTTCTGATCGAGCACGCCCGCCTCGCGGACCTGATCGTCATGCCGGGCCGCATCCCCAGGCCGCCCTATGGCCGGTCGAACCCCGTCGATATCATCATGAGCGCCGGACGCCCGGTCCTGATCGTCCCTTCCAGTGCGGGCCCGGCGCTCGGCCGGCCGGCCCTGGTGGCCTGGAAGGACACGCGGGAGTCCCGGCGGGCGGTCGCCGGCGCCGTTCCCCTGCTCAAGCAGGCGTCGGGCGTTCGTCTGGCCCAGGTCTGCGCCGGGGAGGATCGCGGCGACGCCCAGGCCGCGCTCGTCGAGGTCGCGACCTTTCTCGCGCGTCACGGGATCGAGGTCGATATCGAGATCCTGTCCGCCGAAGACGCTGCGGCAGGGAACCGGTTGCTGGACCACGCCAAGGAGACAGGTTGCGGCCTTCTGGTCGCCGGCGCCTACGGTCATTCCCGTTTGAGGGAGTGGGTTCTCGGAGGCGTGACCCGATCGCTTCTGGATCGGAGCGACCTGTGCCTGCTCCTCGCGCACTAGGCTCGCCCGGACGCATGCCGCCAGACTTCGCCGACGCCTGGGACGTCGCGGCGTCCCCGCGAGACAGGCGCGGCCTCGAGGAGGCCGAAGCGCGCCGCCGTCTCGAGAGCGGCGGGCCGAACAGCCTTCAGCAACCTGAAAACCGAACGATACGGGCCAGCGTCTACGACGCGGCGCGCGAGCCGATGCTGCTTCTCGTGGCCGCGGCGGCGCTTCTCTATCTGGTGATCGGCGATCATGGCGAGGGCCTCTTCCTGATCGGCGGCGTGTTGGTGACCCTCGCCCTTGTGGTCGTTCAGGACCTTCGCGGCGAACGCGCCCTGGCGGCGCTGCGGACCCTCGCCCAGCCGTCCGCGCGCGTCATCCGGGACGGTCGCGAACGCCGCATTCCGACCCAGGATCTCGTGCCCGGCGACCTCGTCCTCGTCGGAGAGGGTGAAAGACTCCCCGCAGATTGCCGCCTCCTCGGGGGCGACATGCTGGGCGTGGACGAATCCGCCCTGACGGGGGAATCCGCCACAGTGCTGAGGACGCCCGGCGGCGCGGGCGACGATGCGCGCCTGTTCGCGGGAACCCTGATCGTGCGAGGGCACGCGGTCGCCGAAGTGATCCTGACCGGACCTCGCACGGCGCTGGGGCGGATCGGCGGCGCCTTGGCCGAGATGGGCGACGAGCCCACGCCCCTGCAACGGTCGTCCGGGCGGCTCGTGCGTCTTCTGGGCCTGGCCGCCCTGGTCTTCTGCGCCCTGATCACTGCGGCCTACGGCCTGACGCGCGGCGACTGGATGGAGGCGATCCTGGCGGGGATGACCTTCGCCATCGCGCTGATCCCAGAGGAATTCCCGATGATCCTCACCGTCTTCATGGCCCTCGGCGCCTGGAGGCTGGCGCGCCACAATGTCCTCGTGCGCCGCCCCGCCGCCGTTGAAGCGCTCGGCGGCGTCACCCTGCTGTGCGTCGACAAGACCGGAACCCTGACCGAGAACCGCATGGAGCTGGTCCGGCTGACGGTCGACGGCGTCGACCATGCGATCGCCGACGGCCTGCCCGCCTCCGGCGCCGCCGTGCTGAGAACCGCCGCCCTGGCCTCGGCGCGCCGGTCGATCGACCCCATGGATCGGGCGGTGCTGCGCCTTAGCGCGGCGTCGGAGTCCGATCCGGTCAGGAGTTGGCCGCTGCGCCCGGAGAAGCCTGTGGTCGTGCAGCTCTGGTCCCGACCGGAGGGCGCGTTCGCGGCCGCCAAGGGCGCGCCGGAAGCCGTGTTCCGGCTGTGCCGCCTGCCCCCGGACCAGGCCGCCGCGCAGCTTCGCGCGGTGGACCGCCTCGCCGGCGAGGGCCTGCGCGTGCTCGCCGTCGCCGCCTGCCGAACCTCGGAGTCTTTTCCTGACGATCCCTGGGAGGCCGTCTTCGTCTACGAAGGCCTGCTGGGCTTTGTCGATCCGCTGCGCCCCGACGCGGCTGCAGCGCTGCGGGACGCGCGCGAAGCCGGGATCGCCGTCGCCATGATCACCGGCGACCATCCGGCCACGGCTCTGGCCATCGCCCGCGAGGCCGGTCTGGACGAGACGGCCGGCGTCATGACCGGCCAGGACGTCGCCGCCTTGTCGCAGGAGGCCCTTCCGAGCCGTGTCAGGGACGTTCGCATCTTCGCCCGGGTCACGCCCGACCAGAAGCTGCGGCTGGTCCAGGCCTTCAAGGCGGCGGGCGGCGTGGTCGCCATGACCGGAGACGGCGTCAACGACGCCCCCGCTCTGGAGGCGGCCCATATCGGCATCGCCATGGGACAGCGGGGCACGGATGTCGCGCGCGAGGCGGCGGACATCGTCCTGCTGGACGACCGGTTCGCCTCCATCATCGGCGGAGTGCGGCTCGGACGCCGCATCTTCGCGAACCTGCAAAGGGCCCTGACCTATGTCACGGCCATCCACGTGCCCATCGCCGGCCTCGCGCTCGCGCCGGTCCTTCTGGGCCTGCCGCCGCTGCTGTTTCCCCTCCATGTCGTTCTGCTCGAGCTTGCGGTCGATCCGATCTGCGCCCTGGTGTTCGAGGCCGAACCCTCCGAGCGGAACGCCATGCGCCGTCCCCCCCGTCCGGCGGGATCGCCGCTGTTCGGACCGAGGCAGGTGATCGCCGCCCTGGCCCAGGGCGCGGGCGTCCTCGTCCTGGTCCTCGGCCTGTATGTCTGGGGCCTGTCCTGGGCGACCGAGGCCGAGGCGCGGGGCGCCGCCTTCCTGGCCCTGATCGGGGGCAATCTGATGCTCGGCCTGGTCGATTCCGCCGCCTCAGCGCGCATCTTCGCGCGCCAGCGACGCGCCTACTGGGTCATCGTCCTGCTCATGTCGGGGGCGATGAGCCTCATCTTCGCCGCGCCGCCCCTCGCCCGGATGTTCACCCTCCAGCCGCCCGGCCCTGCGCTTCTGGCCGCCGCAGTCGCGGTCGCAGTCCTGGGCGGCGGGTGGGCCGTGCTGGCCCGTCTGGCCGGCGACTTCACGGGGAAGGACCGGAGTCCTGGTCACAGGGCGGCCGTCCCGGAGACGGCGCCGCTCAGTGGATGAGCAGGCAGGCGCGTCCGGTCTGCTGCAACAGCGCGTGGGTGACGCCGCCCAGCACGACTTCCCTCAGTCGGCCGCGACTATAGGCGCCCGCTACGATAAGATCGCTGTCGTCGTCTTCGGCGATCTGCAGTAAGCCTTCCGCCGCATCGGCGTCCGCTATGTCTGTATTCTGCCAGCCCTCCGCCGGCAATCCGTACCCCTTGAGGAAGTCGACGGCGTCCGCCAGCTGGGGTGCGGTCGTCCCCTCCCCCAGCGCCGCCACCAGGATACGGTCGGCGCGCGACATCAGCGGCAGTCCGGCGGATAGAGCGAGGCGCGCTTCGCGCGAGCGCTTGTAGCCGATCAGGACCCGTCTGAACCGCAGGGTCTCGGCGGACCTCGGCACGGCCAGCACCGGTCGGCCGGCCTGGAGGACCAGACGGCTCAGATCCGCCTGACCCAGATCGGTGTCCAGCGCACGGTGCTGGCGCGTCACGATCAGGTCGCAACGCGCCGCCTGGTCGAGCAGGAAGGCGGTCACATCGAGAACCCCGGCGCTGCGGAAGTCGAGCGCGAACCCGTCGGCCGCCTCGCACAGGGCCTGTTGGAGCGACTCGATCAGGTCGTACATCTCACGCTCTCGCGCCTGCGCCTGTGCGAGGGGAAAGGCTGCGGCGACGAAGGGATCGGGCAGCCGCCCAGGGGCGGCGGCGACGAGATCGCGCACCTGGTAGTCCCGGGCGAACTGCAGAAACGGCGGCGCGAAGCGCAGCGGCGCGTCGCCGTCATCGAGGTGGAACATAACGCTGCGCAGGGTCATAGCCGTACTCCTCAAGCCAGGCTCGACGCGCCGGTCTGGCGCGCGAGGAAGGCGTCGATGGCGTCGCCCTCGAAGCGGCCAAAGTTGCGGGTGAGCTCGATGTGAACACGTTCTTCAAACGCGTGAATCACGTCCTCGGTGCTGAGCGTCATGGCCGTCTCCTAGCGAGCGCTGGGCAGATCAGCAGATATCCGGGAGGCGGCCTTGACCAATATCAAGACTCTGCGGCTCTGACGGCGCTCGTCGGACGCCTCGACTGCGGAGGATATCCGACGACGCGCCGCCTATGTGGCCGGCGCCGCCAAACGCATGCAGGCGGTCCGGACCATAAGTTGGCCAGCCCGTCACCCTGACTCGGGCCGGAAAACGCCAGCCTCCGGCGCTTCAGAAAAAAAGGGCGGATCAGTCCCCCCGCTCTTCCCCCTCCAGCGTTTCCATCCTGGCGACCCCTTCCTCGCCCTTCGTCAGGCGGAAGGCGTCCAGTTCTCGGCCTGTCGCGGTGAAGGCGCGATAGACCACCGCGTCTTGCGACACATACAGCGTCTGGAAGGTCTGGGTCCGCGCGGCCGTCCGGTCGGCCCAGGTCAGATCCGCCATCGGATACATCTTCGGCCCGGCGACCGAGACCACATAGGTCGAGCCCTGGTCCGACCTGTGGCCGGGGCCGGCGTTGGTCATGGCCCCCTCGCCTATGGCGCCGCGCGCATAGCCGTGGTCGTGGGCCTGAAGCACCAGGTCCACTCCATACTTGTCGATTAGCGGCTTCAGCGCATCGCGGACGCGGCTGTTGTCCCGGTCGGGGTCGATCGAGAACAGCGGGAAGTGCAGGAACAGCACTGTCCAGCGGTTCGGATTGTCGGCAAGGACCTGATCCAGCCATCGCACCATTTCGGCCCGCATGGCTTCGTCGCCATGGAACAGCGGGGCGTCGATCGAGATCAGGCGCAGACCCTGATAATCGACGGTCCAGGCGGTTTCCTTCAGACGTTCGGCGCCCGCCGGCCCGGTCTCCGGCAGGGTGAACTGCCGGCGCCATTGGGGGTTCAGGATCGGGCCGCGGCCGTATTCGTGATTGCCCGGCGTCGGCATCTGCGGCGTCTGGGCGTACAGGAAGCCGCCCGAGGCGAACCATTCGCCCCATTCATTGTCGCTGTCATGCCGGTTGATCAAGTCGCCGGCGTGGATGACGAAGGCGGCGTCGCCCGCCTTGCGGAACCCCATCCTGAGCGTGCGCGACGCCTCGCTGAGGATATTGTTCTGCATGTCCCCGAAATACAGGAAGGTGAAGGGCTCGGGCGTCGCGGCGGCCGTCCTGAACTGCAGCCACTCGGACCAGGCCTCACCCGAACCGACCCGGTAGACATAGACCGTCGCCGGCTTCAGCCCCTTCATTACGGCCGAATGATAGGCGGCGCGGAAGTCCGCCGCCTCGCGCACCGCCAGGACCGCGTCGTCGGTGGTCGCGGCCACGCGAACGGCGGAGGCGATGAAGTCCGGCCCGTCCTGGGCCTCGGCGAACTCCACCTGACCGTCCAGGCCCGGCGCGGTGCGCCAGGTGACGGCCATCTGATGGGCCGGATCAGCGGTCAGGTTGAGAATGATCCGCTCCGGCTGCACCGTCGCCGGCGCTATCGGGCGTTCGGACGCCTGGACCGGCGCTGGTTCGGGGCGATCCGGACGCTGCGTCTGGGCCAGTGCCTGGGCCTGGGCGCCGGTGGAGACGCCCAGGGCCGCGACAGCGGCCCCGAGCATGAGGGTGCGAACAAACATCATTTTCGTCACCCTCAGAAGACGTAGGTCAGGCCGAGCGAGATCGACCGCCCGTTCTTGATATAGGCCCGGCTGGAGGCCGTGCTCGAACCGGCCGTGTACCAGTAGGTGTGGTTGTCGAAGAGGTTCTGCACCTGCAGCGAGGCGGTGGCGCCGCCCCATAGCTTGCGCCGCACGTTCAGGTCCACGAACTCATAGTCCTGTTCGTAGGGATTATTGCCGAAGTCCTGAATTCCCTCCAGGAATTCCGACTGGTAGCTGTAGGCGGCATAGGCTTCCCATCCGCTGTACTGCCAGAACAACTGTACATTGGCGATGGCCTCGGGCGTCTCCATCAGCGGCAGGGTGTAGCCCGCCGGGTGCCAGGAAATCCCGGTCTCGGCTTCCGAATGCTGCAGCGTCAGGTTCACACTGGCGCCCAGGCCCGACAGGGCGCCCGGCAACCAGTAGAAGATCTGCTGGGCGCTCATCTCGACGCCGTAAACCTCGGCCCATTTGCCGTTGTTGGGCATGGAGATGGTGACGCCGTCCGGCCCGATGTTCGCCCCCGCCGTGCCGTCGCGGATGTTGCTGGAGGCCGAGCGGAACAGGAAGTTCTCGATATCCTTGTAGAACAGGCCCAGCGAATAGGCGCCGGTGTCGCCGTTGTAGCGCTCGATCGACAGATCGTAGTTGATCGCCTTCATCGGCTTCAGATCCGGGTTGCCCTGTTCGATGCCGATCAGCACCCAGTCCGAGGTGGGGTTCTCCTCGCCGTCGCCGTCCGGATCGATGTCGTAGCTGTATTCCCGGGCCGAGGTCATGCGCGCGATGTCGGGACGGGCGAAGCTGGTCCAGATCGCCGCCCGCACCTTGGTGTTGCGATTCAGCGCATAGTTCAGGTGGATCGACGGCAGGACATTGACGAAGTCGCTCTTGTCCGTGGTGAATCGCTCACCCTGAACCTCGTCCAGCACATAGGCCGAGATGTCGTTGCGCGTACTCTCGACCCGCAGGCCGCCGATGATCTGAGCGTCGCCGAAGCGGGCCGTGGCCATCAGATAACCAGCGAGAATGTCTTCCTTGAACTCGAAACTGTCTTCTCCGCTGAGCTTGGCGCTGGAGGGATCGGTGGCGAAGCCTTCGAAGAAGCTGCTGTCGCCGTTCATCGCCCGCTGAAGCTCGGCCAACATGGCCTGATTGTCGATGATCACGCCCAGACGATAGAGGCCCGTATATTCGCCGTCGAACAGGTCGGTGACCTCCCTGCCGTAGAAGGCCGAGAAGTCCGCCAGGGTCCCCTCCGCGTCCAGATCGAGGAACTCGCCGCTATAGGTGGCGCGTTTGGAGGAATAGAATTTCGCGCCGCCCTTTACCGAGTCGAGCCAGGGCGAAACGGGCCGCCATTCGGCGTTGAACTGGCCCTGCCACAGATCCTCCTGCGCCCCGCCGACCTCACCGGACAGGCCCGCATACTTGTATTGCGCCGGGTCCTGCACCGCCGCCATGCCGGCGTCGTTCAGCACCCATTTGGGGAAGCGGCTGTCGCCGAAGTTGACGATATCGACGCCTTTGTTGCCCAGCCAGCCGTATTTGTCGCTGCGGAACTCCATGTCGTAGCTGTCGTCGATATTGTCCTCGGACTTGGCGTAGGACAGATCGTAGTCGAGCTTGAAGTCGCCGTAGCGGCTGACGCCGCCCAGGTTCAGCGACATCAGAGACCCCGTCTCGCGCGAGCCTTCCCAAAACCGACGCAGACGGAAACCCTGCGGATCCCAAGTGCCCGAGGCGCCGTTCAGCGTGTAGTAGGACTTGGTCGATCGGTCCGCATCGGTGATGACGCCGTCGCCGTCCCGGTCGACGATCTGGGCGGTGGTATAGGAATAGATATTGCCCTTGGCGCCTGAACCTATGATGGCGTCGTCCGGGTTGGCCAGGCCCGTGGCGGTCTTGTCCACCTGGGTCAGTCGCGTGGAGTTCTTCGACGTGTCATTGCGGAAGTTCAGCCGGTTGTCGAACTCGTCCTGGGTGTATTCATTGAACTGACCGCGAAAGTGAAAGTCGTGGTGATCGCCGCGATAGTCGAGACTGGCGTTCAACCCCTTGCGCTCGACCTCGGTCTCGCCGAACGCCAGGTTCATGCCGCGCAGAACGAAAGTACTGGTATCCCAGCCCAGGCTCTCGCTGTCTTCGTACCAGACCGGAGGCTGGTTATCGCCATCGACGCCGTTCTGTTCGAACTGGGACTTGCGTCGCGACCAGCTGGCGGTGACGAACACGCCCCAGTGGTCGTTGAACTGGCGGCCGAAGGAGCCGGAGACTTCGCCCGAGGTCTTGTCGTCGAACTTGTCCAGCAGACCGGCCGAGGCCGACAGGACGCCGTAGGTCGGCTTGTGGTCGAAGGCGGTAGGGGTGCGGATGTCAATGGAACCGCCCAGGGCGTCGCCGTCGCGGTCCGGCGTCAGGCTCTTGACCACGGTGATGGAGTCGATGCCTTCCGGCGGCAGAAAGCTGAGCCGCACGCCGCGATAAAAGCTGTCGTCCGGCGAACCGGTGCCGCCGATGCGGACGCCGTTCATGGTGTAGTTGTTCAGCTCGGTCGACAGGCCGCGGATCGTGATCCGGTCGCCCTCGCCCGTGGTGTGGTTGCGCACGGCGTTGACGCCCGGCAGGCGCGACAGGGACTCGGCCACATTGTTGGCCGGCAGGTCGCCCATGTCGTCAGCGCTGATGACGTCGGATATGAAGTCGGCGTCGCGCTTGGCGTCCAGCGAGCGGCGCATGCCGGCGGCGTAGCCGACCACCAGGACCTCCTCCAGCACCGTCGCATCCGGGGTGGGCATGGACGCCTCGGCCGTCTGGCGCACCAGGGTCAGAACGCCGCGAACCTCGCGCGCCTCGACGCCGGAGCCCGCAATCATCCGGCGAAGCGCCTCACGGGGAGTCATGGAGCCGGAAACGGCCTGAGCCCGCTGCCCCCGCGTCAGTTCAGGGTCGAAGACGATCTGCAGGCCGGTCTGACGTGACAGGGTCTGGATCGCACGTCCCAGATCCTGCGCCGGGATGTTGATGGCGGCGCGCGCCTCGGCGCTGCTGGCGGCCTGCCAGGCCTGGGCCGGGGCGGCGGCGGATGTCAGGACGGCGACGGCGGCCGCCGCAAGGAGGCCGGTCTTGTAAATACGCATGTGATAGATTCCCCGCGGCCGAACCTGGCCGCTATTGGGGAAGACGACGAACATCGCGGTCCTGACACCCGTCTTGAAAACTTGCTCTATCCGTCACCTAAGCTTCAGACAGCAGATAGTGGCCAGCGTCTTTTCGGGTCAGCCTGAGCCCATGAAGCCGGGCGATCGCGGCCAGGGCGTTCTCGGGGTTCTCATACGAGAAACGACCGCTCACGAGCGCACGGCCCAGTTTCGGATCAGAGAGTGAGACCTCCACCCCCGTGGTCCGTTTCAGATCGCCGATCACGCTGGTCAGGGTCGTCTCATCCAGTTCCAGCCACCCCCTGGTCCAGGATGGAAGGTCGGTCTTGGCCTCGGGTTGTCGCAAGCTGGCGCGTTGAACACCGGCCTTCAGCACCCGACCACGCTCCCCGGCCCGGATTCTCACGACGCCCCCCTTGGTCGGCGTCACGTCGACGGCGCCTTCGAACACCACGACCTCGACCATCGGGCCGTCAGGGGTCTCGAGAGAGTCCACATTGAACCGAGTGCCGACGGCGGTGATCCGCACCCCTTCGGCTTCCACCGTAAAGGGGCGGCCAGCGTCATGGGCGACTTCGAAGAAGCCTTCGCCGTACAGTCGCAGTCTCCGTTCCGTGTCGCCCAGCAGGACACGCACCTTGCTTGCGCCATTCAGCCGGACCGCCGAGCCATCCGCCAGGGCCACGGCTTGCGGAACCCCGCGACGACCGACGATCATCTCTCCCCGAAGGGAAGAGGTCGCGACGAACAGGGCCGCGCAGGCGACACAGGCGGCCAGGCCCGCCGGCGCCCAGATCTTCACCCAGGCCGGCGTCGAGGCGAACAGGCCCGGCTTCGCCGTCCGGTGAGCGGCTCGCCGCGCCACCCACAGGACGGCCGGATCGGCGATCAGAGCCTCATGCTGCTCCAGCAGGCGCTGTCGATCGGGCCGCCCCGCCAGCCAGGCGTTCAGCGCGGCCTGCCGCGCCGGGGTCCAGCCGTCTCCCTGCTTTTCATCCGCCCAAAGGGCCGCCGCCCGGTCGTCACGAGCGTCAAAGGTTTCAGTCGACATGACGCCCCTCCGCCGTCTTGCGAAGCGTCTGAGCGGCGCGACTATAGTGTTTCTGAACCGCCTCGACCGACATGTTCAATTCGCCGGCGATATGTTCATAGGATTCCTCGCCGGCGCGGCGTCTCACGAACACCTCGCGGCGCACGGCGGGCATGGCGTCCAGGGCTTTCTGACACAGACGCAGCCGTTGGTTCATGTCCAGCGCTTCCAAGGGAGACGCCGCGCCGTCCGCTTGGTGGTCCGTCTCGCCGAAATCGTCAAAAGGCGTGGTTTCCGATCGGCGCGCGCGATCGATCAGAATATTGCGGGCGGCCCGCATCGCGTAGGACAGCGGATCCGTGATCAGCGCCACCCGCGCACGGGAAAGCACACGCAGAATAGCCTCCTGCGCGACGTCTTCCGCATCGGCGCTCGACGCCAGTCTCCGTCGCACATAGGCGAGAAGCGCACGATTGTGCGTCACAAGCGCCTGCCCCACTTCGTGCTCGTGACTCACTGGGCGGCCCCTTACCGAAGGGGCCGACATAGAAGCGGCGCGTAACGGAAATTCGACATCTTGATGTCGATTTGACTTCGCATCCGCGAATGACGGGCGCCGTCGAGCCTGGCCTGGCGCCCCAACGCAGGCTCTGCCCGCGCCGGGAACCAAGCCTCGGCTTCGACGGTGCGCGACGATTCAAGGCCTGGGGGCGGCCTCCCTGTCTGCGGCGGACGCGGCATACCGTATCTGTGAGGGACGCGGCGATGTCGAAGCCATCCCCTCCGCCGTCATGCCGCGCGACATCATCCACGCCTGGATGCGGTTCAATGTGGCGAACGTCTGAGGCGTGAGCCCCTCGCCTGTATTGATCACCTCGAGCAGCCAGGCGGCTTCCCGTTCGGAAGTGGGCGTGCAGGCGAGCAACTGGCTCTCGCACCGCTCAAGCCGCATCTCAAAATCGCGCTCGGCCGCGCAGCAGGCTTCGTAGGATGCAAATTCATCGGGCAGGAAGCCGTCGAACCGGCGAAGGATGTCCCATTCGGCGAACAGGTCGGCGAAGGTCGGCATGTGGCTCTCGGCCATGGGGGAATCTCCTCGCCGTCAGCCCCTGGCGACGGCGAAATCAACAAGAGTGAGTTAGGCCGGCGCGCCAGGCAGCAATCGATACCGGCGCACCAGATGAGCTTCATAGGCGCCGGCCAGAAGCACGATCAGCAAGGCGATCCAGGTCGCAAGCCTGACCGTGACGGCCGTCCAGTTATAGATGAAGGCGGGGCCCAGGGCGGCGAAATGGGTCAGGACGACGGCGACCTGCAGACCAGCGGCGAACAGAAGCCACCAGCGGTCCGCCCGCAACGCCAGGCCGATCAGGCCGATCGCGCAGGCGAGATCCACCAGGGCGACGCCCCAGCGGACATCGCCGAGCATCAGATGCTGCGCCAATGGGCTGAGCACCATGTCCGCCAGCAGAAGCACGGCGGCCCAGCGGTCGGCGCGACCGCCCCAGACGACAGGGGCGGCCAGGGCGACCAGACTGATGATCAGCAGCCCCGCCTGGAGCATCAGGCGTCCAGCGCCAGCGCCGTCGCTCCGCCGGCGGGCTGATCCTTGCCCTCCAGCGGTCCGCCGGCTGTGACGATTATGCCGAGCGTGCGGGCGATGCGCGCCAGTCGATCGTGACTGGCCACGAGCCGGGACCGCCCCTCGACAAGCGCCCCGGCCGCGGCCTGGACGTCGACCAGGGCCTGGTGGCCCGCCTGGGCGGCGAACCGGGCGCCGGCGCGGTGGCGCGTCATGTCGTGGGTCAGAAGGCTGATTTCGGCGAGCGCCTGATCGAGCGCCTGTTCAGCGGTCTGAAGTCGTCTGGCGATTAAGTTGGCGAAGTCGGTCTTGTGATTCATGGCGAGGATCCCGGCTAAGAGGGCCGCCATGCGTCGAGCGTCGAGAAGATCGTCATCACCAAAGACGTCAGACCGCCCAGTACGAGCAGCCAGAGCGCCGTCGCGCCGACGATGACGCCCAGACGGATGAACCGGTTCGCCGGAGGCGGTCGCCAGAAGCGCGCCGCCCAGGGCCGGTCATCGATCGGGTTCCCCACGCCCGGCGAGACGGCCGGACGCAGTCGTTCTGGCAGCCGCTCGGCCAGTTCGGCATCGGTCATTCCGGCGCCTGGGTATTGAATGCCCAGCGCCTGGGCCGCCGCCCGCCGGTGACTGGTGCCGAGTTTGGCGTTGGCGCTTTGCAGATAGTTCGCCACGGTGCTGGGCGTGATGCCCAGCACGTCTGCAATCTCCTGATTTGACAGTCTCAGGCCGGCCAGTTGCACGCATTCGATCTCGCGCCGCGTCAGTCGCCCCATCGCCTAGCGTCCGATCCGCGAAAGGGCTCGCCGTCCGCAACGGACAGCGAGCCGAAGTCTAGACATCGATTTCCGCGCCGGTCTCTGCAGAAACCCGGGCCAGTTGCTGGATCAGGTCCAGAACGAGCTTCTGGTTTCGCACCGACAGCTCGGGCGCCCGCCGGGCGATCTCGGCCGTCTGTTTCGTGGGTGCGCCGCCCATGCGCGCCTCGGGTCCATCGGGCAAACCCAGACCCTCGAAGAAGTAGTTCAGATCCACGTTCAGGAATTCCGCAATCTCCCACAGACGCGAGGCGGCGATCCGATTGCTCCCGCGCTCGTACTTCTGGATCTGCTGGAAGGTGACCCCGGCCGCCTGGGCCAGTTGAGCCTGACTGTAGCGCAACGCCTGGCGGCGTTCGGCGACACGCCGGCCAACGTGCAGGTCTACGGGATTGAGGTTATCGCCCTGGGGCGTCTTGATCGCGACTTTTGCCATGGCGAAAGCTAGCCTTGGTCCGACCCGAGTCGTCAAGCCGCCTGACGGCCTCGCCGACGTTTGCCGCTGATATGGAAGGCGCCGACAGCCATCGCTTCGATGATGCGACAGGATGATGGCTTGTCGCGACAGGAAAAAGCTCCAGTACTTGCGCTCCGCCCGCAACGCGTCGGCCGTTCAGATTGAAACAAGCCCGATGATCATGAAGCCTGCGCGCCGCGCCGTCTCGCCCTGAAACCACACCAACCCTCCCCCTTGTCCCGGAGTTTCGCCCTGACCCTCTCTCGTCGTCTCGTTCTCGCTGGAAGCCTCGCGGGAAGCTTCGTCGGCGCCGGTTGCGCCGCGGCCCGCGCCCCCGCCTCCGCCGCCCGCGTGATCCGTCACGATCCGGCGCTGGACCGCCTGATCGCCCCGGACGCCCGGCTGGAGACGCTCGCCTCGGGCTTCACCTGGTCCGAAGGCCCGGTATGGATCGCTGACGGCGGCTATCTGCTGTTCAGCGACGTGCCCGAGAACCGGATTCATCGCTGGTCCGAGAGGGACGGCGTCTCGGTCTTCATGGAGCCGTCGGGCTATGACGGGGCGGACGCGTCTGTCTTTCGAGAGCCAGGGTCGAACGGACTGATCGCCGGCCCCCGCGGTTCGATCCTGATGGCCGATCATGGCGCCCGCGCCATTGCGCGCGTCGATCTGGCCACCCGCGCCAAGACCCTGCTGGCGACCCGCTATGGCGACGCCCGCTTCAGTTCGCCCAATGACCTGGTCCAGGCCTCCAACGGCGCGATCTTCTTCACCGATCCGCCCTATGGACTGAAGGACATGGACCGGTCGCCGCTGAAGGAGACGGCGTACAACGGCGTCTATCGACTGGACCCCGACGGCGTCGTGACCCTGTTGGACGACAGTCTCAGCTTCCCCAACGGGATCGGCCTGTCGCCGGATCAGCGGACCCTCTATGTGGCGGTCTCCGATCCCGAACGCCCGTTATTGCTGGCCTATGATCTGAGCCGAACCGGGCAGGCGATGAAGCCGCGCGTGCTGATGGACTTCTCCGATCAGGTCGGGCCGTCCAATCCTGGCCTGCCGGATGGTATGGCCGTCGATCGCGCGGGCCATCTGTTCGCCACAGGTCCCGGCGGAGTACATGTGCTGACGCCCGAGGGGCGCATCCTGGGCCGTATCGACACCGGCGGGGCTGCGGCGAACTGCACCTTCGGCGAAGACGGCCGGAGCCTGTTCATCACGGCCGGAGACCGGCTTCTGCGCCTGCGGACCTTGACCCTGGGCTGAGGGTCTGACGACCTCCATAGGGTCTCGACATCGCGGCTTCGCCAGACCATTGACGCCTATGCTTCAGCGACAAGCCTCACCCAGATCGACCGACGCGCAGCGGATCATCGAGGCGGCCATCGACCTGGTGATCGCTCAGGGTTTCCGCAAACTGACCCTGCGCGACCTGGCCCAGGCCGTCGGCAAGAGCACGACCGTCATCGTCAACCTGTTCGGCGCCAAGTCCGGCCTGGTCCTGGCGGTCGGCGAACATGCGCTGGAGGCGGACGCCGTTTTTCATCAGCGCTTCTTCGGCGCCGTGGCTGGTCTGCCGGCGAGCCGCGACACCCTGCTCGCCCTTGTTCTGCGCTATCTGAGGCTCCGCGCCGCAGCCGAAGCCGGCTTTGTTCGGGTCTGGGAGGCCCTGCTGCTGGACACGGACCTGGGCGAGGCGCGCCATGACCTGATGCGACGCTGGGAGGCGATGCGCGAGGCGGCCTGGCGGACCTATCTGGCGACCGTCCCCGACGCCGCCGATTTCGCGGCGCCCCTGACCGCCTGTCTCGTCACCGAACAATTCTACGCCGGCGCCCTTCTGGGCCGCACCGACTATGAGGTCATCAGCGCCGAGGGCCTGGGCGCCCTGGTCGACCGAGCCCTGGGCCGAGACGACGGCCCCGCCCCGGCCACCTTCTGGTATCGCGAACACCTGTTTCTGCCCCAGGCGCCGGCTGCTGGACTGGAGGTCGATTCGATGCGGCTCAAACTGCTCGACATCGCGGCGGACCAGATCCTGGCCGGCGGCGTGGCCGGCGTGACCAATCGCTCGGTCAGCCTGGTGGCCGGCACCTCCACATCCACCATCGCCTATCATTGGCCGGACATGCGTCGCTTCGTCGTGGATGCGGTGTGGCACAGCGTGTTCCGCGACCTGCCCCATTATCTGGCGAGGCGGCGCCCCGACATGGACCCTTCCGCGGCCACGCTCGAGACCTGGGAAAGGCTCATGACGCCAACCGTCTCGATCAATCCTCAGGCCGAGGGCTTCTACACCCGATACGCCCGCCTGATCGCCAGCATCTGCCTGGAGGCCCGCCGAGATCCGCCGCTTCAGGACCTCGCCATGGTCCTGCGCGGACCAGAGGGCGGCGGCACCTTCTACAACAGCGCCGGCGTCTGGCCGACGGGTTTCGACCTGACCCGACTGGCCGCCACCCGGTTCGCGCTCTGGATCAAGGGCCAGGCCCTGGTCGCCTCGGCGACGGGGATTCCGCTGTCGGGCGCAACGCTCAAGACCGCCGCGACCCAGCTTGTGGCGCAGCAAGAGCCATAGAACGGGCGTTACTTCCAGCTTCAGGTTGCCAGGGCGCTGCCTGACAGAAAGTCTTCCTACAAGCGTCATAAAAGCTTAGCAGGGCGCGCCTAATGCCGAACCGTTGTCGAACAGTTGTTTTTCTGCGGGACGCCAGCGGCTCCAGCCTTCCTCCCCATCGCCAGGGGCCGCTCCCGTCAAATCGCCGAACCGAACGGCTGTTCGACAGCATCATCAACAGATCGGCCCGTGCGGCAGGGGGTGCCTGCGCGCGCCGCCCGCAATGGATCGTGCAATGCATCGTCTGCTCCTCGGCGTCTCGAGCGCCGCACTCGCCCTGGCCGCGGCCCTGCCCGCCGCCGCCCAATCTTCCTCGGCTCCGTCGGCGACGGTCGAGGACATCGTCGTTACCGCCCAGCGTCGGGCCCAGGCCAGCCAGGACGTCGGCCTCGCGCTGAGCGTCATCGGCGGCCAGGACCTGGACGAGAAGGGCGTTCAGGTCATCAACGACATCGAGAATGTCGTGCCCAATATGGAAGTGGACAGCCAGTTCGGCAGCGGCCAGCCCGCCTTCCGCATCCGCGGCATCGGCACCCGCGAATATTCCAGCAACAACGCCTCGACCGTCGGCGTCTACGTCGACGAAGTCGCCCACCCCTATACGATCACCACCCAGGGCGCGATGTTCGACATCGCCCGGCTGGAAGTGCTGCGCGGGCCGCAGGGCACCCTGTACGGCCGCAACACCACGGGCGGCGCGGTGAACATCATCACCAACGCCCCGACGGCGGACCGGCACGCCGGCTTGACCGCCGAATACGGCTCCTATGACCGCTACAAGGTCGAGGGCTTTGTCTCGGGTCAGATCGTTCCCGGCCTCCTGGGCCGCCTGGCCGCCGTCACCGAACAGGGCGGCGCCTGGCAGTATCACCGCACGACCGGCCAGAAACTGGGCGACGTCGACAAGACCGCCGTGCGCGGCCGCCTGACCTGGGACGCCTCGGAAGACGTCACGGTCGATCTGGCCGCCACCTATTCCATCGACAAGTCCGACGGCCTGGGCTTCCGCCTGCGCAGCGACTATCCAGTCTTCGACGGCAGCGTGACCTATCCGGCCGACACCGCCCGCCGGATCACCGGCTGGAAGATCTCCGAGGCTTTGGCCGGCGTTTCCGGCCGCAGCCTGGACGCCAAGCCGGGCCGCGACAACGACGGTCTGGACCTCAGCGCCCGCGTCCGCGCCGACCTGGGCTGGGCCACGCTGAACACCATCACCGCCTACCAGACCTTCAGCCGTTCGGAATACAACGACTGGGACGGCACGCCGGCGGCGGAGTCGGACGTCTATTTCTACAACGAAATCAAAGCTTTCTCGCAGGAAGCCCGCCTGTCGAACCAGGCTGGGCGTCTGAACTGGATGGTCGGCGCCCACTATGCCGATGAGAGCATCGACGGCGGCTTCTACACCGAGTTCCGCGGCGCCAACCGCAACCTGATCAACACCCCCTACGACCAGTCGGTCGAGGCCATCGGCGTCTTCACCCACAACAGCTTCGCCCTGACGGATCGCCTCAGCCTGATCGCGGGCCTGCGTTACGAGAACGAAGACCGCAGCCTGACCACGACCGGCACGCGTCGCCTGAACGTCGCGGTCGGACCGGAAAAGACCTACGATATCTCGCTGTCGGAATGGACCGGGCGCTTCGGCCTGGAATACGATCTCGCCGAAAACGCCCTGCTCTACGCTAGTGTCGCGCGTGGGGTGAAGTCGGGCGGCTTCACCACCTACAATGGTCAGTCGCAGACCCCCTTCAAGCCCGAAATCGTCATCGCCTACGAGACAGGGATCAAGTCGGACCTGTTCGACAAGACCCTGCGCGTCAATGGCGCGGTCTTCTTCTACGACTACGAGAACCAGCAGATTCAGGGCACCGAATACAGCCGGGAAACCGGCCAGTTGGGCAAGATCACCAATGTGCCCAAGTCCGAAATCTACGGCGGCGAAATCGAACTGACCTGGACGCCCTTCGCCGGCCTCACGATCAGCCAGAACTACGGCTACAAGGAAGGCGAATACAGCGAGTATTTCGCCATCGACGCCACGGCGACCAACGCCGCCAATCCGGCGAACGGACCGTGGGACGTGATCATCTCGAACGACCGTTCGGGCGAACCGCTGCAGTTCCCGAAGTTCAACTACGGCGGCTCCATCGCCTATGACTGGTCGATGGCCGGTTTCGCCCTGCGGGCCGAGACCAACTACAATCAGCGCGACGGCATCTACAACGCCTCTTCGGCTTCGGTTCTGCCTGGCTACTGGCTGTGGAACGCCAATCTGAGCGCAGGTCCGGAGAACGCCAACTGGCGCGTCGGTCTGTGGGCGCGCAACCTCTTCAACACCGAATACGAAGAGACCCGCAACAACTTCAACGGCGGCGCTCGTCCGACCAGTTCGCCGAACCAGGGCCGCACCGTCGGCGTCCGTCTGACGATGGACTTCTAAGACCAGGACAGGGCGGATCGGCTTCAGGCCGGTCCGCCCGATCCGTTGCTCCCGTTGGAAAGCCCCCCATGCTGCTGAAGCCCACCCTTCCGATGAACCGCCGCCTTCTGCTGGGCGGCCTGGTCGCCGCGCCCCTGGTGCTGCGGTTCGGGCAGGCTCAGGCCCAGGCGGGCGGGGCCTATGTCTTCCCGCTGGGCGTCGCCAGCGGCGATCCGGCCCCCGATGGTTTCGTCCTGTGGACGCGGCTGGCGGTCGATCCGGTGGCGCCGGACGGCCTGGGCGGCATGGGCGGCCCGGTCGCCGTGCGTTGGGACGTGGCGGCGGACGAGGCCTTCAACCGCATCGTCGCCTCGGGCGAGGCCGTGGCGGATCGCACCGACGCCCACAGCCTGCATATCGAGGTCGAAGGTCTGCGCCCCGACCGCCCCTATTGGTACAGGTTCACCGCCCAGGGTCAGCAGAGCCCCGTCGGCCGCACCCGCACCGCCCCCGCCCCGAACGCCGACGTCGACCGCCTGCGTCTGGCCGTCGCCTCCTGCTCGAACTGGGAGTCGGGCTATTTCAGCGCCTATGGCCATATGGCCGACGAGGCGCCGGACCTGACCCTGTTCCTGGGCGACTATATCTACGAATACACCCGCACGGGCGCCCAGGCGGCCAATGTGGTGCGGCCCTACGGACTGGAAGAGGCGACGACCCTGGCGGGCTATCGCAACCGGTACGCCCTGCACCGGACGGACGCGGACCTGCAACGGCTGCACGCCGTCGCCCCCTGTCTGGCGGTGTGGGACGACCACGAGATTCAGGACGACTATTCCGGCGTCTGGTCCAAGACGCCCGGCGTCATGCCCAATGATTTCCTGCTGCGCCGCGCCGCCGGCTACAAGGCCTTCTACGAGGCCATGCCCATTCGCCGCACGCGGCTGGACGCCCGGCTGCAGATGCCGATCTATCGCGGCGTCCGCTATGGCCGGCTGGCCCAGTTCTTCATGCTGGACGGCCGGCAGTACCGCTCGAAACAGGCCTGCGCCGACGGCGTCAACGGCGGCAAGGGCCAGGTGGTCACCGACGCCGCCTGCCCCGACCGGCTGGACCCGGCCCGCACCTTCCTGGGCTTCGAACAGGAACGCTGGCTTTACGACGGCCTGGCCCGGTCGCAGGCGCGCTGGAACATCCTGGGCCAGGATCTGGTGATGGCGGGGCTGAGGTTCGGAAACGGCGACGCCGAGACCCGCTACTGGACCGACACCTGGGACGGCTATCCCGTCGCCCGCGACCGGATGACCGACGCCCTGGCGACGCTGAAGCCCCGCAATCCGGTGGTGCTGAGCGGCGACTACCACTCGTTCTGGACCAATGACGTCAAGCGGGTCAGCGCCGATCCGTCATCCGCGACGGTGGCGACCGAATTCGTCGGCACCTCGATCTCGTCCTCAGGTCCGCCTTATGACGCCCTGATGGCGAACATGCCGAACAACCCGCAGATCAAATTCTTCGACAGCCGGGTGCGGGGCTATATGTCCATCGACATGGACCGCGATCGGATGAACACCCGTTATCGCGCCATCTCCGACGTGCGCGATCCCCATGCAGCGGTCTCGACCCTGAACAGCTGGGTGGTCGAGGACGGCCGTCCCGGCGCCGTCGCCGCCTGATTTCCCCACAGTCTGAGAAGCGTAGTCTAAATGTCCCTTCTTTCCTCGGCCGGTCGCGGCCTGGCGGTCCTGTGTCTGGCCCTGAGCGGCTGCGCCGCGACACCGGACACGGCGCCGGTGTTCTGGACCGGTTTCCAGGATCATCCCCACGGTTATCTGTCCGCAGACGCGGCGCCGAACGCCGCCCGGTTCCTGCCGCCGCCGCCCGCCGCCGGCTCCCTGCGTGAACAGGCCGATATCGAGACCTATCGCGCGACCCGCGCGCTGGAGGGCAGCGCGCGCTGGGCCATGGCTCAGGCGGACAATGAGATCGAGACCCCCTCGGCCCCGCGTGTCTTCGCCCCGGCCCTGGGCGTGACCTTCGACCCCGAGCGCGTGCCGACCCTGACCCGTCTGCTGGGCCGGATGCTGGGCGACCTGGAAACGATCCAGACCCCAGTCAAGAAGGGCGTCCGCCGCCCCCGGCCCTTCGTCGCCGAGCCGGCGGCCACCTGTATCGCGCCCCAGCCCTGGCTGACGGCCAGCGGTTCCTATCCGTCGGGCCACGCCGCCCTGGGCTGGGCCTGGGCCCTGGTCCTGTCGGAAATGGCGCCGGACAAAGCTGACGAGATCCTGGCGCGCGGCCTAGCCTATGGCGACAGCCGGGTGATCTGCGGCGTCCACTACCCCAGCGACGTCGAGGCCGGCCGGATCGTCGGCGCCGCCCTGGTGGCCAGCCTGAAGGCCGACCCTGACTTCCAGGCGGATTTCATCCAGGCCCAGCGCGAACTCCAGACCCTGCGCGCCGCCCGGCCCTGATCCGGCTTCAGGTCGAGGGCGCCAGCACGCCCTCGACGCTGATCGTCGCATCGGCGTTTTCGACGACGTTCAGCGTCGTGGCCTCGACCTTGCGGTCATGCAGGGCCGCCAACCAGCCGAAGGCCGCCGTGCTGGAGACATTGGTCAGGTTGAAGCCCAGGCCGCCGTCCGGCGACATGCCCATGACCGGCGTCACCCCAGTGATCGAACCGACCTCTGCGACCACCGCCGCGACATCGACGTCGCTGCTGGCGGCGTCTGTCCGCGCCATGCGACCCGTCGCCGTCTGAACCAGGGCCAGATCGGCCTCGGCCACGGCTCGCGCCTCGGCCGCATCGGCCCGCCAGGCCCATGCCGGACGAACGATCAGCAGCCAGACCAGAACGGCGGCGATCGCCAGGCCCATCACCGTCAGCATCCGCTGCTCGCGCAGGGTGCGGCCGTCCCACCAGGCGGCGGCTTGAGACATCAGGCCGTTCATGCGGCGCCTCCCACGATGATTTCACTGACCACCCGCCCGCCGTCCTCGACGGTCGAGGCGTCGGACATGGACAGGCCCGAGGCGGCCAGGGCGGTCCGCAAGGTCTCCAGGTCCGAAAAGGCCGGATAGCTGACGGTCGCGCGCACCCCCTGGCCGGGATCGGCGCTCAGACTGTCCAGTTCCGCGCCCTCGACCTGTTCCACGGCGGCGAACAGGGCGGCGCTGACCGAGGCCAGGCCGCCCGGCGGCGGGGCCACGGCGATCTGGCGACGCGCCGCCTCCATCGGATCGCTGGCGCGGGCGGCGTCGGGCATGGTTTCGGTGATCAGGGCCAGGGTCCGGCGTTCGGCCCGGTCGGCGGCGACCTGATCGCGCGCGCCGACGGCGAGGGTCAGGATCAGGGGCGACACCACCAGAGCCGCCGCCAAACCGGCCGCCAGCCGCCAGCCGCCCGCCCGAACCTCGCGTTTGCGCTCCAGGCCCGACAACAGATCGACGGCCGGCGCCGCCGCTGCGGCCGCCAGCAGCCGCTCCAGCGTCTCGGGATCGTCCATGCGGATCAGGGGGCGCCCGCCCGCCACCGCCTCGACCAGATCGGACTGGACCGTGGCCGCGAAATGCGCGCCGCGCAGCCCCATGTCGGTCCCGAAGACGGCGGCGCTCAGAGCGTCGTCGGCCGGCGCCGGCAGGATCAGACAGTCGGGCACTATGGCGACAGGGGTCACGCCCAGAGCGGCGAGATAGTCGATCCACGCCTCCAGCAGACCCGCGCCCACGGCGGCGACCAGACGCGGCCCCTCGCCCGCGACCGGCCCCAGGGCCACGACCGTGCGCTCGGGATCGCCGGCCAGATCGTCCTTCAACGCCCAGCGCGCCGCCGCCCGCACCTGGGCCGTCCCGCCGACCGGCAGGTCCAGCCAACGCACCAGGACATCGGCGCCGGGAGCGACGGCCACCGTGCGGACATCGAGCGTCGCGGCCGAGTCTTCCAGCAGCAGCGAGCCGCGTTGCAGCACGCGTCCCCCGGCGTCGAACGTCAGGAAGGGCGCCGGCATCGAGGCCGCCGGGGGGATGATGACGATACGGGTCTGGCTCATTCTTCAGGGGTCCAGCGGCGAATGACAGTACGCACGCCGCCGTCCGGCGCGGCGTGAATCAGGGCGGTGCGGACGGCGTGGGCGCCGCCATAGTCGATATCGACCCGAAGATCGAAATAGCGCGTCGACAGCGTGACTTGCCCGCGCGTCTCATCATCGGGCGTGAAGCCCTTGAGCGCCGGCTGGCTCCAGAAGGCGTCGACGCTGGACCAGCCCAGCGCCGGGCGGGCGGCGATGGCGGCGCGCGCGCCCTGAAGCCCCAGGGCGCCGCGCGTCAGCATGACCAGAAGGGGCGCCTCGGCCGGGCTCAGGGTGTTGATGTTCAGCGTCGTCTGGGTGGTCGCCGGCAGGGCGCAGACATAGGGGCGCAGCCGCCGATACAGGGCGTCGTCCATATTGGCCACCGCCCGCATCTCGCTGACGTCCGCCAGGATGACGCCGCCGGTGCGATACGGCGTGGACAGGCCGGCGTAACGGGCATCCTCGGCCCCGCCGGGGGAAGCCTCGGCGTCATTGTCCATCCAGTCGGTCAGGGCGGCGGCCGCAGCGGCCATCCGGGCGCGCGACAGGCCGAGGGCGGCGCCCAGGGCGACGAACTGGGTCGTGGCTTCGGGGCGGGGAAACAGGTCCTCGTTCTGGCCGAAGACCAGGCTGTTCAGGTTGAAACAGGCCTGGCCGTCCGTGACGACGGCGCGGATCGCGCCCTCCTCCACCGGAAACTCCAGCACCCGGCCGTTCCAGCGCGGCTCCAGCGGGGTGCGGGCGGGATCGATCTTGACCAGGTCGGCGATCTGGCGCCGCGCCAGGCTTTCGGCGCCGGCGGCGTACCACTGGGCCTGGGCCTGGGTCTCGGCGTTGGTGGTGCGGCGCACCGAGAAGCGCACATCGTCCAGAATGGCGACCGCCACGACCGCCATCACCGCCACCAGAAGCAGCACGGTCAGCAGGGCCATGCCCTCGCGCGATCCCCGCAGCCGTCTCATGCGGCGGCGACCAGGAACAGTTGATCCAGGCGGCCGAAACCGTCCAGGGTCATGACGATCCGCACCGCGTCCGGCAGCGGCCGGTCGCTGGTCGAGATGAAGGCCGGCGCCTCCGACCCGTTCTGGATGAAGGTGACGGTCGCGTCCTTGACCCCGCGGTACAACACCTGGGGCGGCCCCGCGCGGGCGCCGTCCAGATAGGGAGAGACGCGCCGCTCCAGCCGCCCCTCGACCACCCGGTATTCGACCCTTTGCAGCGACGGGCGCGGCGCCGCGTCCGGATTGGACCACCCGTTGCGAACCAGGACCAGAATGGGATCGCCGGGCGTCTCCTGCCCCATCAGGGCGCGCGGCAGGGGCCGGCCGGTCGGGCCGCGTGTGCGACGCGGCGACGCCTGGGCCAGATCGGCCTTCAGCAGGGCGCGCGTCCGTTGCAGATCGCCGATGCGGTCGGTCTCGGCGCGGATGGCGAATTTGGCGTCGATGGTCTGGCTCAGCACCAGGGCGCCGGCCCCGGCCAGCAGGGCGAAGATGGCCAGCGAGACCAGGACCTCGACCAGGGTGAATCCCGCCCGCCCCTCCCGTGACTTCGTGCGCGGCGCCCTCATGCCCCGGCCGCCCGGAACAGGACGCGGTCGGCCACCTGGCCCTCGTCGGTGAAGACCCGCACGTCAATCCGGCCCATACCGGCGACTTCGGTCCCGGTGACGACGCGACGCCAGCGCCAGACGCGGCCGGCCATCTGGGTTTCGCCGCTGACTTCGCCCACCGGCAGGCTGGGCGCGATCATGGCCTCGGCCGCGACATTCTCGGCCACCAGACCGCCCAGGGTGCGCGCCTCGACGCGCACGGCGGAACGGGTGCTCTCGCCGGACAGGTTCAACAGGGCCATGGCCGCCAGGGCGAACACCGCCAAGGCCACCAGCATTTCGATCAGAGTAAACCCGGCGCGGACGTGTAGAGCCCTACCGCCGGCCCGACGGCCACGCGCTGCTGGAACGGAATCAATCATGGATCGACACCTCGCCCGCGCCGTCGACCGTGACGGTGCGGGACTGGTTGTCGCGGGTCAGGCGGACCCGGGCGGGGTCAGCCACGCCGGTGGGATCGAAGACGATGCGCACAGGGTCCGCCGGCGCCGCGACGCCCTCGCCCCAGGTGCGTGCGATGAAGACGCCGTTCAGCGGCGTCCAGACGGCGCCGTCGAAACTGGAAAAACTATAGCCGGCCGTGTCCGCATCCGCCGCCACCGGCCGATTGGTCAGGATCGCCTCCTCGCGGGCGCGCGAGAGCCGGGCGGCGAACTGCTCCGCCTCCAGACCCACGGCCGGGCGGGGATCGGGCAAGGACAGGGCGACCGCCCCGGCCGCCAATCCGATGACGGCCACCGTGACCATCAGCTCGACCAGGGTGAATCCAGAACGGCGACGCTGAAGCCTAGCCCTGCCAGTTGCCGAGGTCCGCGTCATTGCCCTCGCCCCCTTCCTTGCCGTCCGCCCCCAGGGAGAAGACGTCGAACTGCTGGCCGTGCGCGCTCTGGCGACGATAGCGGTAGGGGTTGCCCCACGGATCTTCGGGCAGGCGACGCACATAGCCGCCCTGGCGATAGCGTTCCGGCTGGGCCAGGCCGGCCGGCGCGGACACCAGGGCCTCGAGCCCCTGCTGGTCGGTGGGGAAGTTCAGATTGTCCAGGCGATAGGTCTCGATCGCCTGCTCCAGAACCGAGATGTCCGCCTTGGCCTTGCCGACCATGGCCCGGTCCTGGCTGGGCAGGACATTCAGCGCCACCACGGTCGCCAGCAGGCCGATGATGACGATGACCACCATCAGTTCGACCAGGGTGAAACCCTGACGCTTCTTACGCTTGTTCTGGTTTTCTGACGTCATCACTAAACTCTCCTCACCCCATCGCCAGGGTGTTGATCTGAAGTATGGGCAGCAGGATCGACAGGACGATCATCGCCACGACCCCGCCCATGACCACGATGATGGCCGGCTCCAGCAGGCTCAGCATCACGGCGGTGAAGGTCGCGAACTCACGTTCCAGATAGTCGGCGGCCCGTTCCAGCATCGGCTCCAGCCGTCCGCTGCTCTCGCCCGAGGCGGTCATATAGACCAGCAGCGGGGGAAAGACGTCGGCGCGGCGCATGGCCGCCGACAGGCCCCCGCCCTCGCGCACCGCCTCGCCCATGGATTCCGTCGCCTGACGCAGGGCCATGTTGGACACGGTGCGGGCGGTGATGGTCAGGCCCTCCAGCACCGGCAGGCCCGCGGCGATCATGGTCGACAGGGTGCGCGCCATCCTGGCCCCATGCAGGTCCCGCGTCAGACGGCCGATGACCGGCAGCCTCAGCATCGCCTGGTCGATACGCAGGCGGATTTCGGGTCGGCGTCGCGCGACCACGCCCGCGACGATCAGCCCGGCCAGCAGCAGCAGGAACAGCCAACCCCAGTTCCGCATCAGATCCGACACCCCGATCACCAGCCGCGTCAGCAGCGGCAGGGTCTGGTTCATGCTCTCGAACTGATCGACCACCTTGGGCACGACGAAGGTCATCAGAATGGCGATCACGCCCAGAGCGACCACGGCCAGGACGCTGGGATAGACCACGGCGGTGATCACCTTGCCGCGCACCTGCTGGTCCCGCTCCAGCCCGTCGGCCAGACGTTCCAGGATCGGCTGAAGCGCGCCCGACTGTTCCCCGGCCGAGACCATGGCCCGGTACAGGGGCGGAAAGGCCTGGCCCTGCAAGGCCATGGCGTCGGACAGGCGACGCCCCTCCATGACCCCTGCATGCACGCCTTCCAGCACCCGCCGCACCACCGGCCGATCGGCCTGAAGCGCCAGGGTGCGCAGGGCCTCTTCGATCGGCGAGACCGAAATCAGCGTCGCCAGCTGGCGCGTCGTCAGGGCCAGGGTCTTGGCGTTCAGGCGGTCGCCCCGGCCGGCGCCGCCCGTCCGCTCGGCACGCGGCGCGATCCGGGCCGGCGTCAGCTCCAGCGGCATCAGCCGGCGCTTGGTCAGCCAGCCGCGCGCCGCCGCCTCGTCCGAAGCGGTGACTGCGCCGGACACCGTCCGCCCCGCCGCATCGACGGCCACATAGTCGAAGGCCGCCATCAGGCCGCCTCCGCCGGATCGGTCGCCGTCTCCTGGCGGGCGACGCGGACCGCCTCCTCGACCGAGGTCACGCCGTCCAGCACCAGGGCGCGGGCGCGTTCCGTCAGGGTTCCGCCCCCGGCGAAGGCGGCGGCGACCACGGCGTCCTCATCCGCCTCGGCTGCAATCAGCCGGCGCACGCGATCGTCGATCTTCAGCACCTCGTACAGGCCGACCCGGCCGACGTAGCCGGTATTGCCGCAGTGGGCGCAGCCGTGCGGACGCCAGACCTGCACCCCGGCCTTGGCGCCGACCAGTTTCGCCGTCTTTTTGTCGGCGATCTCGGGCGTGCGGCAGTGGTCGCACAGCCGCCGCACCAGCCGCTGGGCCACGATCAGCCGCAGGGTCGAGGCCAGCAGGAAGGGCTCCACCCCCATGTCGCGCAGCCGCGTCACCGCCCCCGCCGCGTCGTTGGTGTGGACGGTGGACAGGACCAGGTGGCCGGTCAGGGCGGCCTGAACCGCAACCCCCGCCGTCTCCACGTCGCGGATCTCGCCCACCATGACCACGTCCGGGTCCTGGCGCAGGATGGCGCGCAGACCCGCCGCGAAGGTCATGCCGACCTTGGTGTTGACCTGGGTCTGGCCCACGCCGTCGATGGCGTATTCGACCGGATCCTCGACCGTCAGGATGTTGCGCGTCTGGTCGTTCAGCAGGGCCAGGCCGGCGTACAGGCTGGTGGTCTTTCCCGAGCCCGTCGGCCCGGTGACCAGGATGATGCCGTTCGGCTCGGCCAGGGCGGCGCGGAAGGCGGCCAGGGCGTCGGGCGCCATGCCCAGACGGTCCAGGGTCAGGCCCGCCTGATCCTTGTCCAGAATCCGCATCACCACCCGCTCGCCGCCGCGCGACGGCAGGGTCGAGACCCGCACGTCCAGCGTCTTGCCGCCCAGAGCCAGCGGAATGCGCCCGTCCTGCGGCACCCGCTTCTCGGCGATGTCGAGCCGCGCCATGACCTTGATGCGCGACACCAGCAGCGGGGCGATGCGCGGGTTCAGGCTCAGGGCCTCGCGCAGCACCCCGTCGATCCGCATCCGCACCAGCAGCGCGTTCTCATAGGTCTCAAGGTGGATGTCAGAGGCGCCGGTCCGCACCGCCTCGGCGATGATCCCGTTGATCAGCCGGATCACCGGCGCGTCGTCGGCCGTGTCCAGCAGATCGGCCGCCGCGGGGATGTCGTCGATCAGACTGTCCAGCCCGGCCGGCATGTCCAGATCGTCGCCGTCGGTCGCCGCCAGATGGTCGCCGGCATAGACCTCGGACAGTTGGCGGTCGAAGGCCGCCTGGCTCAGGGCTTCGACCGCGAGGGGGCGCCCCAGGACGCGCCGCGCCTCGATCAGGGCCTTGGGATCCGCCCCCTCGCGCAGACCCACCCGCGCCACCTCGCCGGCGTCCAGCAGCAGGACGCCGTGTCGTTTGGCGAATCCATAGGGCAGGCTGGGGCTGACCAGGGTGATCATGGGATCAGTTTCCGGTCGGCGGCAGGGGCGCGACCTCGACCGGGGCGACGGGGGCGGTCACGCCAGTCGGGGCGATCACCATCGGCTGGCCCGTCGCCGGGGCGGCCGGCGCCTGGGTCCGCATATAGTCCCGCACCAGGGCGTCCAGGCTGGGCTCGCGATCCGGCTGCACCGCCTGCTGCTGGTCGCGCATATAGCCCCAGCGATCGGCGGCCAGCCCTTGAGCCTCCTCGCGGGTGCGGACGATGGTGGGACGCAGGAAGACCATCAGATTGGTCCGCCCGCGCTGACGGCTGTTCGACCGGAACAGGGCGCCGACGCCCGGCAGGTCGCCCAGGCCGGGGATCTTGTCGGTCGAGATGATGTCGTTCTGGTCCAGCAGGCCGCCGGCGACCGCGATGTCGCCGTCATCGACCACCAGGGTCGTCTGCAGCTCGCGCTTGTCCAGCACCAGGTCTGTCGCGCCACGGGTCAGCCCGCCGTTGATCGCCGACACCTCCTGGCGCAGCGTCAGGGTGATGGAGCCGCCGGCGTTGATCTGCGGCTTGACCGTCAGCCGAACGCCGATGTCCTTGCGGTCGGTCGTGGTGAAGGGGTTGGAATTGCCGTCCAGCAGGGTCTGGCCGGTCGTGATCGGCACCTCCTGTCCGACCAGGAAGGTGGCCTCTTCGTTGTCCAGCGTCATGATCGACGGGGTCTGGAGCAGGTTGGAGCCCTTGTCGGTCTTGGCCGCATTGATGATGAAGCCGAACAGGCCGTCGCCGACCTCGACCCCGGCGCCGCCGATAAAGCCGTTGGCGCCCACCAGACTGTTCAGGGCCAGGGTCTGTAGCTGTTCCCGCAGCGGATCGTCCTTGTCCAGCTGCCCGGCATAGGCGCCGCCGGCCATGTTCACCAGCGGGGTGGCGTTGGCGGTGTAGTTGGTCAGACCGACGCCGTTCTCGCCGCCGTACAGCCACTGGACGCCCAGCTCGCGCACCGCGTTGTCGCTCAGCTCGACCACGATGGCCTCGATCAGCACCTGCTGGCGGCGCACGTCCAGCCGCCGGATGACGTCGGCCAGGGTCCGCTGCATGTCGGCCGGCCCAGCGATGACCAAGGCGTTGGCGCCGGGGAAGCGGGCGATGGTGGCGCGCTGTCCGGTCGCGGTGACAGTGGACGAACCGATGGCGCCGCGGTCCGCGTCCGCTCCACCCAGGCTGGAGGCGGCGCGCGACAGGCCGCTCGACGCGCCGTTCGTCGATCCGGTCGGGGCGGTGCGCAAGCCCTGGCTCGCGCCCGTCGAGGCCGTGACCGGCTGGCCCACCACCTGCTGCAGCACCGGCAGAAGCTGCTCGGCGTTGGCGTGTTCCAGGAAGACGACGTTCACGTCCTGGCTGGCGCGCGAGCGGCCGTCCAGGTCATGGATCAGGCCGCGCACGCGGGCCAGGGCCTGGCCGTCGCCGCGCAGGACGATGGAGTTCGAGCTTTCCACCGCCGTGACGGTGACCATCCCCTGCCCGCCGCCGCTCGGCGCCGCCATCACCTGCTGCAACACCCCGGCGATCTCACGCGCCGAGGCGTTCTCCAGCGCCACGACCTCATAGCTGGACCGGTCCACGTCGATCCGGCCGATCAGGGAACGGATACGGGCCAGATTGTCCGAAAAGTCGGCCACCACCACGCTGTTGGCGCCGGGATTGGCCAGGACCTGGCCCTGGGCCCCGACCAGCGGCCGGATCGTCTCGGCGGCCGAGGCTGCGTCGATGTTGCGCAGTTGGAAGACCTCGGTCGAGAAACGTTCGGCCCCGACCGTCGACGGCCCCTGGGCCGCGCCCTGGGCCGGGCTGATCCGATAGGCGCCCGACTGGGTCGGGGTGACCACCAGGCCGTTGGCCCGCAGGGTGGACAGGAAGACCTCGAACATCTGGGCGCGGCCCAGCGGCCGATCGCTGGTCACCGTCACCGTCCCGGTCACGGCCGGATCGACGATGAAGGTGCGGCCGGTGGTGCGGGCCACGTCCTGGATGAAGGCGCGGATGTCGGCGCCCTGGACGTTCAGGGTCTGGCGCGCCTCCTGGGCCATGACGGGCGCGGCGGCTAGGGGGGCCTGCAGGGCCAGGACGGCGGCGAGGGCGCCGACGCCGGAACGCTTCAGGCGATTGCGCAGAGAGGCGGTCATGGACGCGTCCTTATGGTGGTGGTGCGCGTCTCGCCCGCGCGCTCATATTGGATGTCGGCGGACGGGGCGCTGGCCAGCTGGCCACGCAGGGCGCCGATGGCCTGAGGGCTGTTCAGCGCCACGCCATTGACGGACAGGATGACGTCGCCCGACTGAAGCCCGGCGCTGCGCAGCTCGGACGCATTGCCGGCCGACGAGACGGTGAAGCCGTTGACGCCCAGACCCTGGATCCGGGGCCGCAGCGCGGCCTGGGCCATCAGCCTTTGGGGATCGACGACCACGCCCTGAGACGAGGCGGGCGCGGCGGTCGGCGGGGCCACGACCTGGGGTGTCGACGGCGGCGGGGGCGGCGCAGCGGCCCCGGCGGGCGTGTCGGCGAACTCCAGACGGCTCAGGGACTGGCCGCGCGCCAGGGTGACGAAATCCGACCCGACAGACTGCAAGACCAGGCCGGGCTCGACCTCCTCGCCGACGCCGACAGACAGTTGACGCCCGTCCGCAAGACCGATGATGGCCGATCCGCCGCCGACGCCGCCCGCGCGCACGCCGAACAGCCGCATCTGGCTGGCGTCCGCGCCCGAGGCGCCGGCCAGGGCGCCCTGCCCGCCTGTGCGGAAGAAGGCGTCGAACCGCGACAGAATACTCATGTCCACCGGCGCCGCCGCGGCGGCGCCGCCGCGCGGTTCGAGCTTCGGCTGAGGCCCTGCGAACAGCCAGACAAGCCGCCCCGTCTGAACCAGCAGCAGCAGGATCAGCACGACCTCGACGATGCGACGCAGCGGCAGACGACGCATACGGTCGGCCACCGAAGAGACGTTAAAACTACGGATAGCCGCGATCACGACGCCATGCCTGTTCCGACCCCGACGGCCATCCCGCGATCTAGACTAATCGTCCGTATGCGGGCCGCACCGAAGTGTGAAGACACGAAGAACATCTGGTGACAGATGCGATCCATACGGATCATTCAGTAACGAAAACGACCGGAAGGCCGAGGCCTCCCGGTCGCAACGCGTCACTTGTTCCAAAGATCAGAAGCGGGCGGTCAGGCTGACCGAGGCGCTCTGGCCCAGGTCGTAGTTGTTGACCCGGATCTTGTTGCCCCGTTCCTGGTATTCGTCGAACTCGGTTCCCAGCAGGTTCCGCAGTTCCAGGGCGAAGCCCATGTCGCGGGCCATGACGGTGAAGTCCTTGCGATAGACGAAGTCCAGGAACACGCCGGGCTCCTGGATGAAGTCAGGCTCGCGGCTCGCGCCGGTGCCCGCGCCGCGGGCGGTGATCCGGTCGCTGACATAGTTGACGATGATCGTCGCCTGCGAGCGCGCCGTATCGTCTTCCCAACCCAGTTGCAGGTTGGCGACATGGTCCGACTGGCCTTGCAGACGGCTGCCGTCCTGAATGAAGAAGGACGCCTGTTCCGGCGCACCTGCCCCACCCAGGGTCAGGACGGTGTCGCCCTCGCCCACCTTAACCTCGGAGTCCGAGTAGGTGTAGTTGGCCTGCACCAGCCAACGCTTGTTGGCGATGAAGCTCATGGTCTGGTCGGGGAACTCGAAATACTTCTTCACCTCGACCTCGGCGCCCATGATGGTCGCCTTGGGCGCGTTCAGATACGACTGCTGGCGCTGGTTGCCCACTTCGACGATGACGGATTCAACCGGCTTGTCCATGTCCTTGTAGAAGACGCCGGCGGTGATGAACTGCTGGCGGGCGAAGTACCATTCGTACCGCGCGTCCAGGTTCAGCAGTTCGGTGTCCACCAGATAGGGGTTGCCGATGAAGATGCGGTCGCTTTCCGGATCGGTATAGGCCTGGGGCGCCAGTTCGCGGAACTGCGGACGGCCGATCGTCTGCGACACGCCGAAGCGCAGTTGCTGATCCTCGGCGAAGTTCCAGGTCGCGGTCAGCGAAGGCAGCCAATACTGTTCTTCGATCTCGGTGGCCTCGTAGGTCGAGGTTCCGCCGAACACGTCGCGCGGCGTGACGCTCTGCTGACCGTCTTCGAAGCGGACGCCGACCGTGGTGCGGACCAGCGGGATGATTTCCGCATCGACCATGGCGTAGGCGGCGTTGACCTTCAGCTCGGCGTCATAGGCGCTGGCGCCGTTGCTGCCGGCGATTTCACGCAGCTGCAGCGTCGTCGGATTGATATTGTAGTCCGAGAACAGATAGTCGATGCGCGACAGGCGCTGGCTATCGGTCAGGCCGTTGACGGCTTCGAACTGCAGATCGTGGCGGCTGGCTTCGCGGTTGTTGTCGAGGGTGGCGACGCCCGCGCTGATGACGGCTTCGCGCGCCGAGGACAGCGGCAGGGTGTAGGCCACGTCCACGCCGCCGGAGACGATATCGTCGTCCAGTTCGCTGAACGAGATCAGATTGCCCTGAACGTTGTGAATGTAGTCGCCGTTCGCATTGACGCCGTACTGGAAGCGCGACTCATAGGGCGCGTCCCGCGACGTCTTGGCATAGGCCGCGCGCCAGTCGATCTCCAGCGCGCCATCCATGAACTGATGTTCGCCGGCCAGCTGGCTGCTCCAAAGCTGGCGCACGAACCATTCCGTATAGTCGTTGCGGATGACGCTGCCGCCGGCGTCGAAGTCCGGACCGGCCACCGAGCGGGCTTCCTTGGTCGTGTTGCGGACGTACAGGTTGGTCCACTTGACCTCGTGGTCGGCGTTCGACAGCGACAGACCGCCGAGGAAGTTCAGGCGAATGTCGTTCTGGTTCGAGTCGACGTCATAGGTTGAAACCGGCACCAGGACTTCGCCCTGGAACTGGCCCTCTTCCTGGACGCCGCCACGGGCGCGCCAGCTGTTGTCGTATCCGGCGACGGCGATCAGGCCCAGGGTGCCGAAACCCGTGTCCTGCGAGAAGCCGCCCGCCAGTTCCACACCACCGTCGATCGGCGTCTTTTCGCGTTGCAGCAGGCGCAGCGGCGCATTGACCAGCGACTGCCCCATGGTCTGGAGTTGGTCGGCAGTGAAGTTGGCGCTGTTGATCTGCTTGCCCTGGTCGAAGGCGATGGCGATGGCGCCGGGCACTTCGCGGGTGTCGTCGTCAAAACCGGTGAAGTCGGTGCGCGACCCGTAATAGATCAGGTTTTCCTTGCCGGTGGATTCGGTGTTTCCGCCCAGCGACAGCTTCATGTTGAAGAAGGGTTCGTTCGGGGCGTCGATGGTGTGCAGATCGATCACGCCGCCGCCGAACTCGCCGGGGAAGTTCGGCGAATAGGTCTTCTGAACCGTCACGCCGTCCAGGATGCTGGAGGGGAACAGGTCCAGGGGCACGACGCGCTGCAGCGGCTCGGGGCTGGGCAGGGGCGAACCGTTCAGCAGGGCCGAAGAATAACGCTCGCCCAGTCCGCGGACGTAGATGAACCGGCCCTCGACGATCGACAGGCCGGTCACGCGGGTCAGGGCGGCGGCGGCGTTGCTGTCGCCGGTGCGCTCCAGGTCCTCGGATGTCAGGAAGGCCGCGACTTCGGAGCTCTCGCGGTTGGGTTCGGGAATATAACGGCCCAGGACGACGATCTCGCCGACTTCGGTCGCCTGTTCCTCGACCTGTTCGGCCGGGGTCTGCGCGGTCGGGGAAGTCGTCGGGGCCGTCTGGGCGAACGCCAGGCCGGGTGCGATCAGCGCACTGGTGGCGAGAAGGACCCCGCTCAGGGTCAGAGTAAGTCTATTCATGGTCTGCGCCTTGAAGGGGTCAGGAAACGCGAAGAACCGGCGGCGACCTCATGGTCGCCGCCGGAACTGTCATCGTCAGCAGGTCGAGCCGGAGGTCAGGCCGCAGGTCCAACCCTGCCACCAGGTGTCCTGAGCGTTCCGCACCGCGCCGATGTAGGTCACGCTGTCGAAGAAGCCGTAGAGGGTCTTCGGATCAACCGCCGTCACGGCGTTTTCATTGGCGCCGTTGATGAACGCCAGGTTCTGGTTGGTGATGGTCGTGCCCGAGGTCGGAGCGGTCAGGGTCGAGGTCCCCAGCGCCGTCACATTGGTGTTGCGGGCGTTGGTGAAGACCGCCGTCGAGCGGGCGACGTTGGCCGGACGATACGAAACCGAGCAGGACATGAAGATCGAACGCAGCGACGGCGTCGAACCGCTGTCGAAGCTGGTTTGGGTGTCGCCGTCGGCGATGTCGAAGCAGCCGGCGACCGAGCCCGTGGTCGAGGTGGCGACGATATTGATCAGGTTCGGGTTGGTGCCGGTGTCGAAGTGCATGACCGTGTGGGCGTCGGTCGGCGAGTTACGGCCGACCAGGGTCCAGTTGGCGATCTTCGGCTGCGACAGATAACGCGAGGCGTAAGGCGTCGAGGTCGGGGCGGACGAGAACTCGAAGCCGGCCGAACGGCTGGTCGAGTTCGGGGCGCGCTGGGTCACGATGCCGAACTGGGCGCCGCCGCGCCAGCCGGTGTCGGTGTCCAGACCATCGTCGTCGGCGCCGTTGATGACGATATGCTTCAGATTGGCGTTGCCGCCGAAGATTTCGATGCCGTCGTCCGAGCTGTTGTACGACTGGATGTGGTCCAGAGTCGTGCCCGAGCCGACGCCAGCCAGGGTCAGGGCCTGAAGCTCATTGCCGGTCGCGATTTCGAAGCCGGAGTATTTGATCTGGATGTAGCGCAGGCGGCCAGAGTTATCGGCCGGGGTGTTGCCGCCGAAGAAGGCGTTGGTGCCCTCGATCTGACCGGTGCAGGTGACCGGCGCGGTCAGTTGGCAGTTAGCCGCAGGCGCGCGGCCCGCGAGAACGATGCCGCCCCACTGACCTTGCGAGGTCGGCGTAGTCGTGCCCTCGACGTCCTGGCGGCTGGTGAAAACGATCGGGTTGGTGGCGGTGCCTTCGGCAAAGATCTGCGAACCGCGATTGACCAGAAGATAGTCGCCGCCGTTGGAGGCGAACACCCGCACGCCCGGATCGATCGTCAGGATGCCCTGCGTGCCCGTAGTCGAGGCCGGATCGACGCCACGGTCGGTGCCGACTTCGGTGCGGCCGCTGATCGCGTAGATGGTGCCTGCGCGAACCGACAGGGTCAGGTTGCCTAGAACCTGGGTCGGCAGTTGGCAGACGCGCAGAGTGCCGTTGGCGATGGTGCCGACATTGGTCAGGCCGGTGGGGCAGTCGGCGGCGGGGGTGCCGGGTGTCGGCGTCGTCGGCGTGGTCGGCGTGCCGCCGCCGCCGTTGCCGAAATCGCCTTCACCAGGCGAAGCCACCTCGGCGGAGCCGCAGGCGGCGAGCGCGAGGGCGCTGGCCGCCGTCACGAGAAGGGTCTTGAGCTGAAGGCCGGTCATCGTCAGTCCACCGTGTCTGGTCAAAGAGCTATGACAGGGGACGACCGAGCTCATGCCCGGCCGCGATGACGTGATCGTCCCTCCTGCCCGGCTCCAGTCATTAGGGATGCTGTGTGACGGCGCATGCGCCTCGGCATGAAGGTTCGGCGGAGGTTTTGCGGAGAAATAGAATCTGTTTTGCGACGATTGATCTGCCTTCCGATCAATACGCCACATCGAATACGTCTGCTGTCGGTGGTTGCAGAGGCGCAGACGCCGAGCTTCGCCCGATCAGTCGCCGTTCCACCAGCCCAGGTTGAACGGAATCCTGTGGCCCTTCACCGTCATGGCGCCGGTGATCACCGGGGTGCGGTCGCCCAGATTGCGGCGTGCGGTGGCCAGTGCGCCGGGATCGATGCGGGCGTCCAGAACGAGTTGTCGCCCATCGGGCATGACGCCGACGAAATGCAGGCGCTCGTCGGTCAGGTCATAGGCGCGCGGCGTGATCTGCACCGCGCCGTCCGGCCCCGACAGCGTCAGGATCAGGGGTGCGCCGCCCCTCTGCGCCGCTTCCCACGCCTCCAGGGCCGAGGCCTGGCCAATGAACAGGCTTTCGACCCGCCACCCCTGGGTCGGTTCGGACACCGGCCGATAGTCGCCCGAGATGTCGCCTTCGAGCCGATGCCGGAAGGACGCCGTGGCGGCGGGCGCCGTCGCCGTGGACGCCGGGCCGGCCTCGCGCCGCTCACAAGCCGCAAGCGCCGCCAGACAGACCAGGGCTGGCGCCAAAAGACGCCGCATCACCGATCCAGCGACCGGTCCAGGGCGCGGAAGCCGGCGATGGCCAGTTCGGTCGCCGCAGTGAAGACCTCAGGCCTGATCCGCTCGAAGTCATCGGTCGGGCGGTGATAATCGGGGTGATAGTCGATGCCCATATAGAGGAAGGGCACGCCCTTGTCGTGGAAGGCGCCCTGGTCCGACGCCGAGACCCAATTGTTCTCCCCCTCGTCCTGCGGCGTGTCCTTGCCGAAGGCGAAACTGACCGGGCCGACCGCTGGCAGGGGCTCCAGGATCGGGCGCAGGTTCGGGTGCTGGTATGTCCCCGTGACCCACAGATGCCCGTCGGTCTCGGCCCGCGCCGTCATGTCGAAGTTCAGATTCAGGGCGATGGACGACAGGGGCACGGGCGGCGCCTTGACGAACTCGCGCGCACCCAGCAGCCCCCGCTCCTCCCCGTCGAAGGCGACCAGCAGCACGCTGTGCTCCGGCGCCTGGGCCTTCAGCCGTTTGGCCAGCTCCAGCATCGTGGCGACCCCCGAGGCGTTGTCGTCGGCGCCGTTGTAGATCTGGCCGTCGTGCATGCCGACATGATCATAATGGGCGCTGACCACGATATAGCGGTCGCCCACCCGGGTTCCGGGGATCAGGCCCAGCACATTGACCCCGCGATAGGTGACAGGCCCCTGCGGCGAAGGCCCCGTCCCCTCGAACGGCTGCAGCCGCCCGAACGGCGCGGGCGCGACGCCCAGCGCCTCGAGTCGCGACACCAAATAGGCCCGCGCCCGCTCCCCGCCCGGCGTGCCGGTTCCCCGCCCCTCCATGTCGTCGACCGACAGGATCCGCACATCGTCCAGCAGCGAGCCATAGTCGGCGGCGGGCATCGGCGCGGGCGGCGGCGGGCTGATGGGCTCGACACAGCCGCTCAGGGCCAGGGCGGCGCATCCGCCGAGCAGAAGGGATCGGGCGGCGGCGGACAGCATGGACGACTCCGTAAACGATGATTCAGCCTAGCGTGCGGATCGCCCGGCGTCAGCCCGTGGTAATGAGACGACGACATGTCCAGCGCGATTCCCCCCTTCCCGCCCGTCGAAGACCTGACCGCCGAGACGGCGGCGGAAGAACTGGCCTGGCTGGCCGCCGAGATGGCCCGCCACGACGCCCTCTATAATGAGGCGACGCCCGAGATTTCCGACGCCGACTACGACGCCCTGCGCGCCCGGAACCTGGCGATCGAGACCGCCTTCCCCGACCTGGTCCGCCCGGACTCCCCGTCGCACAAGGTCGGCGCCGCCGTCTCCAGCCAGTTCGCCGAGGTCCGCCACGGCGTGCCCATGCTGTCGCTGGACAACGCCTTCGACGAGGGCGAGGTGCGCGACTTCGTCGCCCGGATCGCCCGTTTCCTGAAACTGCCCTCCGACGAACCCATCGCCTTCGTCGCCGAGCCCAAGATCGACGGCCTGTCCGCCAACCTCCTCTATGTCGACGGCCGGCTGACCCTCGGCGCCACACGAGGGGATGGCCGCACCGGCGAGGACGTCACCGCCAATCTGAACACCATCGCCGATGTGAAACAGACCCTGGCCGGGGACGACTGGCCCGACCGGATCGAGATCCGGGGCGAGGTCTACGCCCCAAACGCCGCCTTCGCCGCCTTCAACGCCGCCGCCGAGGCCGAGGGCCGCCGCACCTACGCCAACCCCCGAAACTTCGCCGCCGGCTCCCTGCGTCAGAAGGACGCCCGGATCACGGGCAAACGCCCGCTGAACTTCTTCGCCTACGCCTGGGGCGAACACTCCAGCGACTTCGCCGAGACCCAGTGGGAGGCCCTGCAAAAGCTCAAGGCCTGGGGCTTCCCCGTCAACGCCCGCTCGCGCCGGGTCGAGGGCGCCGAGGGCCTGATCGCCGTCTATCGCGAACTGGAACGCGACCGCGCGACCCTGGGCTATGACATCGACGGCGTGGTCTACAAGGTCGACCGCCTCGACTGGCAGCGCCGCCTGGGCTTCGTCGCCCGCAGCCCCCGCTGGGCCATCGCCCACAAATTCCCGGCGCAACAGGCGACCACGGTGCTGGAAGGCATCGACATCCAGGTCGGCCGCACCGGCTCCCTGACCCCCGTCGCCCGGCTCCACCCCGTCACCGTCGGCGGCGTCGTGGTCAGGAACGCCACCCTGCACAATGAAGACGAGATCGAACGTCTGGACGTCCGTATCGGCGACACCGTCCGCCTGCAACGCGCCGGCGACGTCATCCCCCAGATCCTGGGCGTCGTCCCCGACCTGCGTCCCGCCGACGCCGTCCCCTATGTCTTCCCCGACAAATGTCCGGTCTGCGGCTCCGAGGCGGTGCGCGAGGGCGACGAGGTCAAGCGCCGCTGCACCGGCGGCCTGATCTGCGACGCCCAGATCGTCGAACGGCTGAAGCACTTCGTCGGCCGCCGCGCCTTCGACATCGAGGGCCTCGGCGAGAAACAGCTGGCCGCCTTCAATGCGCGCGGCTGGATCAAGGAACCGGCCGACATCTTCCGCCTGGCGCGCGACGAGGCGCGGCTGAAGGAGCTGGAACGCGAAGACGGCTATGGCGAGACCAGCATCCGCAACCTGGTCGCCGGCATCGACGCCCGTCGCGTCATCTCGCTGGACCGGTTCCTGTTCGGCCTGGGCATACGCGACATCGGCGAACAGACCTCCATCGTCCTGGCCCGCGCCTTCGAGAGCTGGCCCGCGCTGAAGGCCGCCTGTCTCCAGGCCGCCTCGGGCGTGCCGTCCGACGCCTGGACCGCCCTGGCCGGCGCCCACGCCATATCGCCCCGCGTCCTGACCCTGATGGCCGAGGCGACGCCCCCCGCCGCCGATCCCTGGCCCGAGGCGACCATGGACATGAAGATCAGCCAGGCCTTCCCCGGCATGGCCGCCCCCGCTCGCCGGTCTCTGGCGACGATGACGGGCGACTGGTCCGGCCTGGTCGAACTGGCCCGCGTGGCGCGCGAGGAAGGCCCGTCCGAAATCCTGAACCAGATCGCCGGCGTGACCGGCGTCGGCCCCGTCGCCGCCCTGGCCCTGGCCCACTTCTTCCACGAGCCGCACAATCTTCAGGTCGTCGCCGCGCTGGAGGCCGAGCTGACCCAGATCCTCGACGCGGAACGGCCCAAGTCCGACACCCCGGTCGCCGGCAAGACCGTGGTCTTCACCGGCGCCCTGGAACGCTTCACCCGCGACGAAGCCAAGGCCCGCGCCGAAAGCCTGGGCGCCAAGGTCTCGGGCTCCGTGTCCAAAAAGACCGACTACCTCGTCGCCGGCCCCGGCGCCGGCTCCAAGCTGAAGGACGCCGAGAAGCACGGGGTTCAGGTCCTGACCGAGGACGAATGGCTGGCCTTGGTCGGCTAGCCCCGCAGCGTCGCCAGGGCGGCGGGATAGCGGCGTGACAGGGGCGCATTGACCGCCCCCAATTCCACAGTCCAGTCGCCGGAGCCGTCGGGCTGCAAGCCGGTGACGCGCGCCGCATTGACCAGCCACGAGCGATGGACCCGCACGAAGCCGAACCGCGACAGTTCGGCCTCGACCGCCGCCAGGGTCGCGCGCATCAGCGGACGCCGCCCGTCCGCCAGCAGGAACTCGACATAGTTCCCCGCCGAACTGACGGCCAGGATGTCGGCCAGGGGCGCGCGGATGATGCGGGCGCCGTCGCGGATGTCGAAACTAACCGGCCGCACCGGTTCGTCCCGCCGCCGCCGCAGATAGGCGATCAGCACGAAGCCCCCGACCAGCAGGACATAGGTCACCAGGTCCTTGCGCAGCTCATAGCCGAACCGTTCGCCGAACTGATAAGCGCCCGCGTCCATGACGGCGTATCCCAGCTTCCTCAACGCCACGAAGCCGCTGACGTGCAGGGCTGAATAGGCCAGAAGCGCCGCCAGATGGATCACGGCGAACCGCGCCTTGGGCCGCCATCCCTCGCCCGCCGCCTCGTCCGGCGGCGCCAGACTGGCGGCCAGCCAGGGAATCCAGATCGCCGCCATCAGGGTGATGGCGCTCGACACCTCCCAGACCATGGGCATCCATGCGGCCACATCCGGATTGTCCGCCTGAGCCGTCAGGATGTTGACCGGCGTGTTGATCAGCGAAAAGGCCAGAGCCGCCAGGGCGCAGCGCCACAGGTCACGACCGTTCAGCCGTCGCGTTATACGCGCCCATCCGCTCGTCACGATACGCGCGCCGTTCGTCCCCGCGCCCCCGGCGTCGTCCCGGCCAGACGACCGCACAGCCCCGGGCGATTGCTGACCCGTCCGTCGTTCCGCGAGGACGGGGCCTGCATCATTCGCCATGGAGTTCTCGCATGTCTGTTCCGCCCCCGCTCGTGTCGCCGTCCGCGATGAAGGGCAGACGATACGATCTGGACTGGATCCGTGTCGGCGCCTTCATGCTGCTGATCCTCTATCACGTCGGCATGTTCTACGTGCCCTGGGACTACCATGTGAACAGCCCACGTCCGGTCGAGGCGCTTGAGCCGATCATGCTGCTGACGAACCCCTGGCGGCTGACCCTGCTGTTCCTGGTTTCGGGCTGTGCGACCCGGTTTCTGGCGGACGGGTTCGAGGCGCGCGGGCAAAGCGGATGGGCGCTGGCCGGATCGCGCATCCTGCGCCTCTTGCCGCCGCTGCTGTTCGGCATGTTCGTCATTGTGCCGCCCCAGAGCTATTACGAGATCGTCGAAGCGGCGAAGGGCCTGGGGATGGCCGACCCGGCGCACAGCTTGGTGCTCAAGGACTTCTGGCTGCGCTACGTCACCTCGACCGGCCACTGGTGCGACGCCGACGGCTGCCTGACCACGCCGACGTGGAACCACCTGTGGTTCATCGCCTATCTGCTGCCCTACAGCCTGTTGCTGGCGGCGATGATCGCCTTGCCGACCGTTCGGCGCGCCCTTCAGGCGGCGGGCGATCGGGTCTTTCGGGGATGGGGTCTGGTGGTCTGGCCGATCCTGTATCTGATCCTGATCCGCTGGTTCCTGGCGCCCCGGTTCGAGATCACCCATGCCCTGACCGACGACTGGTACAACCACGCCCTCAGCTTCGGCGCCTTCCTGTTCGGCTATCTGATCGCCCGGTCCGAGGCGGCGCGTCAGACCCTGATGCGGATGCGTTGGCCGGCCCTGATCATCGCCCTGTGCAGTTGGGCGGCCTGGGCGACCTATGCCTGGGTCTATCGCGGCGACGTCAATCCGTCCGAGCCGCTCAGGCAGGCGATGCGGATCGTCTATGCGCTGGATCAGGCGGGCTTCATCGCCGCCATTCTGGGCTTCGGCGCGCGATGGCTGAACCGGGACGCTCCGGCGCTGCGCTATCTCTCGGCAGGGGTCTTCCCCTTCTATATCGTCCACCAGACGGTGACGGTCGTGGCGGCCTATAATCTGGCCGCACTCCACCTGCCGTTGGGCGTGGAGGCCGGTCTGCTGATCCTGATCACCGCCCTGGGCTGCCTCCTCGCCTACGAGGTCGCGCGCCGGATCGGATGGCTGGGCCTGTTGCTGGGGGTGAAGCCGCAGAAGGCGGAGCGAACCGCGCGGTCGCCCGCCTGATGCAAGGGCTGGGACGGCCCAGCCCTCCTAATTCCGCAACAAAACCGTCGCTGGATCAGGGGCTTGAAATTGATTCAAGCCCCTGATCCGTCACGTTCGCAGACGGGCTTATGATCCCGCCCAGGTCTTTGACATCGCGATCGGACAGCCCCGACGCACCGGCCCTGAACGTCGGAATTAGACGAATTAGACGAAATAGACTCCATTTTTTGGAGTGGACCGAGTCTATCTCAGATCGTCATGACGATCCGGCCCTCGATCTGGCCGTCGCGCATCCGCTGGAAGATGCTGTTGATGTTCTCCAGCGGCTCGACCGAGACCGTGGCCTTGACCTTCTCGTCGGCGGCGAACTGAAGCGCCTCCTGAAGGTCCAGACGGGTGCCGACGATGGAGCCGCGCACCGTGGTGCCGTTCAGCACCATGTCGAAGATCGACAGGGGGAAGTCGCCGGGCGGCAGGCCGTTCAGGGCCACGGTCGCGCCGCGCGAGGTCATGTTGACCGCCTGTTCGAAGGCCTTGGGCGAGACGGCCGTGACCAGCACGCCCTGGGCGCCGCCGTCGGTCTGGGCCTTGATGTCGGCGGCGGGGTCGTTGGACGTCTTGGCGTTGACCGTCACGGTCGCGCCCAGCCGCCGCGCCAGGTCCAGCTTGGCGTCGTCCACGTCCACGGCGGCGACGTTCAGCCCCATGGCCTTGGCGTACTGAACCGCCACATGGCCCAGGCCGCCGATGCCCGAGATCACCACCCAGTCGCCCGGCTTGGTGTCGGTCATCTTCAGCCCCTTGTAGACCGTCACCCCGGCGCACAGGATCGGGGCGATGTCGGTGAAGCTGACGTTGGCCGGCAGATGGCCGACGTAGTTGGGGTCGGCGATGGCGTATTCCGCAAACCCGCCGTTGACCGAATATCCGGTGTTCTGCTGGTCGTGGCACAGGGTCTCCCAGCCGCCCAGGCAGTGTTTGCAGTGGCCGCAGGCCGAGTAGAGCCACGGCACCCCGACCCGGTCGCCCTCCTTGACCAGAGTGACCCCCGCCCCCACAGCCGAGACATAGCCGACGCCCTCGTGGCCCGGAATGAAGGGCGGATTCGGCTTGACCGGCCAGTCGCCCTCGGCGGCGTGCAGATCGGTGTGACAGACGCCAGAGGCCTCGATCTTGACCTGGATCTGGCCCGGACCCGGCTCGGGGACCGCCACCTCCTCGATGGTCAGCGGCTGGCCGAATGCGCGCACGACTGCGGCCTTCATGGTTCTGGACATGGAACATCCTCATCGATTTGGGGGAACGGGCGGACCGGAAGCAGGACACCGGCCCGCCCGCCTGGGAGTTAGCTCTCCGGACAGACGGATCAGAGAGCGATCGGAGAATGGCCGATCCGGAACCGGCCATCCTTGATGCAGATCAGAAGAAGCCCAGTTTGTCGGGGCTGTAGCTGACCAGCAGGTTCTTGGTCTGCTGATAGTGGTCCAGCATCATCCGGTGGTTCTCTCGCCCGATGCCGGACTTCTTGTAGCCGCCAAAGGCCGCATGCGCCGGGTACTGATGATAGCAGTTGGTCCAGACCCGACCGGCCTGGATGGTACGACCCGCGCGATAGGCGGTGTTCATGTCGCGCGACCAAACCCCGGCGCCCAGGCCGTATTCGGTGTCGTTGGCGATCTCCATCGCCTCTTCGAAGGTCTTGAAGGTGGTCACGGCCAGGACGGGACCGAAGATCTCCTCCTGGAAGACCCGCATGTCGTTGGTGCCCTTGAACACGGTCGGCTTGACGTAATAGCCGCCCGACAGGTCGTCCGGCAGCAGCGACTGTTCGCCGCCCGTCAGCACCTCGGCCCCCTCGTCCTTGCCGATCTGCAGATAGCTGAGAATCTTCTTCAGCTGCTGTTCCGACGCCTGGGCGCCGACCATGGTGGCCGGGTCCAGCGGGTCGCCCTGGACGATGGCCTCGACCCGGGCGATGGCCTTGGCGATGAAGGCCTCATAGATGTCTTCATGGATCAGGGCCCGGCTCGGGCAGGTGCAGACCTCGCCCTGGTTCAGGGCGAACATGGCGAAGCCTTCCAGCGCCTTGTCCAGGAAGGCGTCGTCGGCGTCCATCACGTCCTTGAAGAAGATGTTCGGCGACTTGCCGCCCAGCTCCAGCGTCACCGGAATGATGTTCTTGGTGGCATACTCCATGATCTTCTGACCCACGGCGGTCGAACCGGTGAAGGCGATCTTGGCGATCCGCGGATTGGTCGCCAGGGGCTCGCCCACCTCGGCGCCCGTGCCGGATACGATGTTCAGCACACCTGCGGGCAACAGGTCCTGGATCAGTTCGATCAGCAGAAGGATCGAGGCCGGGGTCTGTTCCGCCGGCTTCATCACGATGCAATTGCCCGCCGCCAGGGCCGGGGCGATCTTCCACGTCGCCATCAGAATGGGGAAGTTCCACGGGATGATCTGGCCGACCACGCCCAGCGGCTCATGGAAATGATACGCGACCGTGTCGTGGTCCAGCTCCGAGATTCCGCCTTCCTGCGCGCGGATACAGCCGGCGAAATAGCGGAAATGGTCGATGGCAAGGGGAATGTCGGCGGCCAGGGTCTCGCGCACCGGCTTGCCGTTGTCCCAGGTCTCGGCCTCGGCCACGGCCTGGAGATTGGCTTCGATCCGGTCCGCGATCTTGTTCAGGATGACGGCGCGCTGAGCGACGCTGGTCTTGCCCCAGGCGTCCTTGGCGGCATGGGCGGCGTCCAGGGCCAGTTCGACGTCGGCCGCGTCCGAGCGTGCGACTTCGCACAGGACGCGGCCGTTCACCGGGGAGGTGTTCTCGAAATAGCGGCCGTTGACCGGCGGGACCCACTGGCCGCCGATGAAATTGTCATAGCGCGTCTTGAACTTGGGGGTCGCGGCGCGCGCGAATTCGGGTTTGGTCATGAAACACTCCTAACGTTCCCTCGGGCGTCGATTGCCGACGTCGTTGGAACGGGAAGCTCTGCCTGCCCCGGCCGATCCGCCAGACGGGCCGTTCATGGTGCAGCGCAAACCTGTCGCACGCCTGCGACAGTCGGCTCAGTGAGGTTCGCGCGAAAGCCCCAGCCGGTGCAGCTTGCGGTGCAGGGTCGCACGGCTGATCCCCAGGGCCCGCGCGGCGGCCGAGACATTGCCCCCGCTGCGCGCCAGGGCGCGACGCACCGCCCCGCGCTCGGCCTCCAGCAGCTCCGTCTCGACACAGCCCGCCCCCAGGACCTCTGACGCCGCCAGTTGGGCCGCGATCCGCTCGTCGGTGATGGACAGGGCCAGGCGGGCCGCGCGGGTGGCGCCGATCACCAGGTCGTCCCGATCGACCGCCAGCAGGGCCGCCGTATTCCGCTCGACCGGATCCCCGGCCAGGACGATCCGCGCCTGGGAGAAGGCCTGACGAAAGGTCTGGGCCTCGATGGCCCGCGCCGCATCCGCCACGGCCGCCGCGATCAGGCCCAGCACGCCCGCGGTCGCATCGGCCCGGCAGGACGAGACGTCCAGCAGACCGGCGAGGCGTCCCAGATGATCGTGGATCGGATGGCTGGTGCAGCTCAGGGCCGTGTTGCGGGTATGGAAATGCTGGTCCCGATGGATGGTCAGGGGCCGGTGTTCCGCCAGGGCCGTGCCGATGCCGTTGGTGCCCTCGACCGCCTCGGACCATATGGCGCCGGGCCACAGCCCCCAGCGGCGAAAGATGTCGTCATCCGCCGCCGCGCCCCGGCGCTCCAGCGGCACCCCGTCGGCATTGGTCAGCAGGATGCAGCAGCCGGTGTCGCCGACGGCCAGGAACAGCCGATCCAGCACCCCTTGCGCCGCCCGCGTCATCGGCTCCATGGCCTGGCGCGCCTCATGCAGTTGCGCCTCGGTCAGGGTCTGGGGACGGCCGCCGTCCTCGGGATCCAGGCCGTACAGCGACATGGACCGACGCCAGGATGCGGCCAGGGCCGAACGCGCCGGCTCGGCGCCGTTGTCGAGCGCCTGTTTGATCAGGCTTCCGTGATCGTTTCCTGGCCGATCGCCCATGGTGTCTCCCAAGGCTTGTTTCGCCAGATCAGACGCTTGCCGCGCCACAAGGTCAAGGCGACCCGGCTGAACGCCACGAAAGCTTCCCTAAGGTCCGGTTTTCATTGGCGATAGGGGATCAGTTCAGCCTTGTTTTGAACCGAAACCCGGATCACCCTGCATATCAACGGGTCGCCGAACCGGCCCGAGAAAAGGGAACGACCATGAAGACCAAGATCATGCTGGCCGCCGCCGCCTTGGCGGCTGCGCTCGCCTCTCCCGCCCTGGCCGCGGATCCGACCGGCCTGTGGCAGACCCCGACCAACGGCGGCCAGGTGCGGATCGCCCGTTGCGGCCAGGCCCTGTGTGGAACCCTGGTGACGTCGAACCATATCCGGGCGGACGCCGACGTCCGGGACGAGCATAATCGCGACACCGCCCTGCGTAGCCGCACCCTGCGGAACCTGCCGATGCTGACCGGCTTCACCGGCGGCCCGACCGAATGGCGCAACGGCTCGGTCTATAACCCGGCCGACGGCCGCACCTATCGCGGCACCATTACCATGACCAACGACAACAGCCTGAACCTGCGCGGCTGTGTCGTCGCCCCCCTGTGCAAGACCCAGACCTGGACCCGCATCCAGTAGGCCCGACCCAGACAGACGAAGGCCCGGCCGGATCGCTCCGGCCGGGCCTTTTCATGCCTGCCGTCAGGCTTGACGGATCGGCCTCGGGTGGCCTGCGCCCCTAGCGGTTCAGGGCCACACGCGCCGCCTCGGCATAGCGGTGGCCCACGGCCGCGCCCTTGGGGAAGACCGCATCGATGCGCGCCAGGTCTTCCGGCGTCAGGACAATGTCCGTCGCGGCGGCGTTCTGTTCCAGAGTAGCGATGCGGCGGGTGCCGGGGATCGGAACCAGATCCTCGCCCTGGGCCAGGACCCAGGCCAGGGCCAGTTGGGCGGCGGTCACGCCCTTGTCGGCGGCGATGGCCTTCACTGCCTCGACCAGATCCAGGTTCTTCTGGAAATTCTCGCCCATGAAACGCGGATTGGTGCGGCGGAAGTCGTCCGCCTCCAGATCGTCGATGGACTTGATGTCGCCGGACAGGAAGCCTCGACCTAACGGACTGTAGGGCACGAAGCCGATGCCCAGTTCCCGCACGACCGCGAACAGTTCGTCTTCCGGGTCCCGCGTCCACAGCGAATATTCGGTTTGCAGGGCGGTGATCGGATGGGTCGCATGGGCCTTGCGCAGGGTGTCCGGCGCGGCCTCGGACAGGCCCAGGAAGCGGACCTTGCCCTCCTTGACGAGCTCCGCCATCGCCCCGACCGTCTCCTCGATCGGCGTGTCGGGATCGACCCGGTGCAGGTAGTACAGATCGACGTGATCGACGCCGAGACGCTGAAGACTGCCCTCGATGGCGCGGCGGACATTGGCCGGACTGCCGTCGACCAGAAGCTTGGAGCGGTCGGCGTTGTAGTTGATGCCGAACTTGGTGGCGATGAAGGCCTGATCGCGCCGGTCCTTCAGCGCCTTGCCGACCAGCATCTCATTGGTGTGCGGGCCGTACATCTCGGCCGTGTCGAACAGGGTGACGCCCAGGTCGAGGGCGCGGTGGATGACGGATATGGACTGTCCCTCGTCCGCGCCGCCGTAGAAGGCGCTCATGCCCATGCAGCCCAGGCCTATGGCCGAAACCTCAGGACCGTTCAGGCCCAACTTGCGCGTCTTCATCTGCGCTCTCCTGTCGATGTGGGGGATCAGCGCTGAAAGACGCCGACGATCAGGAGATGGTCACTGCAGCGACGGGCCGCAAGCCCGGCCGCGCTGCGCGATGGTACCGCCTCTCAGGCTTGAACTGAGGACCTCCGGTTCCACAAACCGGCGCTCTAACCAACTGAGCTAAGGCGGCCCGCGCATCGCGAGGCGCGTTCTCTACCGGGACTGCGGCAGGGGATCAAGCGGCTTCATCAGATTTCGTCACCGCGCGGCATAAAAGAAAAACGCCCCGGAGATCGCTCTCCGAGGCGTCTGTTTTCTTCGACGGAGCGCCTTACCCGAGGGTGAAGGGCACCCGGACGCGGAAGGTGGCGTCCTGAGCCGCGCCATCGACGGTACGCGGGGACAGTTGTCCACGCTGAACCACGCGGACAGCGGCCCGACCGAAGCCCATACCCGCAGGCTCTTCCGACACCACGCGGCAGTTCGCCGGAGAGCCGTTAGACCGAGCGGTGCACTCGACCGTGGCCGATCCGCTGATTTCCCGTTCCAAAGCGCGAGCCGGGAAGTCGTCGGCGGTCGGACGCGGCTGACGCGACCACTGCACGTTCGTGATCGTGGACGGACGCGGCGGAGCCGGCGGAGCCGGAGGCGGCGGCGGTCCAGGAATGTTCACGGGCGGACCCGTGTACTCGACCCGGTCTTCCTTCTTCGTCGGCGTGATGTTCACCGGCGGAGGAGGCGTCACGTTCGGAACCGGAGCCGGCACCCGCACCTGAAGCTTGGGCGGAGGCGGCGTATCCGTCGGCGGAGGCGGCGGGGGCGGAGGCGGCGGAGGCGGCGGAACCGGCTCGACCAACTCGACCTCGACGGACTCGTCGACGTAGTTGAACTCCTTGAGTTTGAACTTCGACTGCTGAAGGAAGAAGATCAGCAGGGCGAACAGGAGGGTGACGATCAGAAGGCAGACGATCAGTACGGGGTAGGAAACCCCCATGAAGCCCTTCTTCTTGGGTACGTCGTAACGACTGCGATGATATGCGACGTCTGTCATTCTATCTCCGCACTCTAGCTCGTCGCCTGGTCTTCGCCGACCAGTGCAACGCTGTAGAAGCCGTTATCCTGCAAAGCGTTCATGACCTGCATGAAATCACCATAGCGGGTGTTTTGGTCGCCCCGAATGAAGATCCGCTCATCGGCCGGGTTCCGGGATCCGATCTGCTTCAGCAGATCTTCGCCCAGAGAGCCGACGCTGGTCGGGAAGTCGCCCACAAAGACGTCGCCGTCGTTCTGGATCGAAATATAGACCGGCTTGGGCGGGTTCGGAGCCGCCTTAGCGACGGCGATTGGCAACTCGACCGGCACCGACACGGAAGCGAGCGGAGCCGCGACCATGAAGATGATGAGGAGGACCAACATGATGTCAACGAAAGGCGTGACGTTGATATCGCTGTTGGCCTCGACCTTGTTGCCGCCGCCGCCCGATTTAATCTTGGCGGCCATCCGTCTTACGCCCCCTTGTCGAGCTGACGCGAGATGCCGTTCAGCAGCTCGGCGGCGAAACCATCGGCGCGGGTGCCGTAGGCGGCGATGCGCGTGTTGAAGTAGTTATAGAAGACAACGGCCGGGATAGCGGCGAACAGGCCGATACCGGTGGCCAGCAGGGCCTCGGCGATACCCGGAGCAACGACGGCCAGGTTGGTCGTGTTGGATTCCGCGATGCCGATGAAGGAGTTCATGATGCCGTAAACGGTGCCGAACAGACCGACGAACGGACCGATCGAGCCGACCGAAGCCAGGAACTGCTGGCCGCCCGACAGGCGCAGGGCCAGACCGGATTGAACGGCGGCGACGGCGGCCTGGGCGCGGCCCAGGGCCGAGTCGAGGTGATCGCCGGTGACCGAGAGACCGGCCTGACGCGACATTTCGACTTCTTCGGTCGCCGCAGCGGCCATGTCGGCCAGCGGGTTGCCGTCGAACTCTTCTTGCGTCGAGACGGCGCGCATGTCCGCGATGGTGCGGGCGCCGCGGAAGTTTTCGAGGAAGTTGTCGGTCTTGCGGTTCAGCGCGCCAAACTCGAACAGTTTGATGAGCAGCAGGGTCCAGGACAGGATCGAGGCCAGCAGCAGGCCGATCATGACGACCTTAACGATGACGGTCGCTTCCATGAACATGGAGATCGGGGTGATGCCGGCGCCGTGTCCGCCGCCGACGGACTCGTTCATGGTTTGCGGGTTGGCCGCGTCGGCGGCCGGAGCCATCGCCGTCGGGGCTGCTGCGGGTGCAGCGGCCGGGGTCGGCTCGGCCGGGGCCTGGGCCAGGACCGGCGAGCTCGCCATCAGCACGGCGGCGCCGGCCATGGCGAGAAGGATGTTCGTCTTTTTGCTGTTCAGCATAATTCGCCAGTTCCTGCTTGGTCTGACTCGTGGAACCAAAGGTGCGGCCGTGTCAAAGAGCCGCCCCCCAACCTGAAAATGTTTCCTTCAACGCCCCGCGTCCCATCGGGATCATCCAGGCGCTGAATTCTTTGATGGAGACGCATCCGGTTTCCCGCACCGCCCCCGTATTCGAACCGCCGGAGAACACGTCTCCTAAGAATCCGTCTGACGCCTTTGTGGGAGGACGTCCTACCCCCTTTGGCGAACCCTTACCGGAGCGTCAAGGGAGAACAGCCGGATTTCACCCGCCGGGCGAAGTTCGAGCAAGTCTTGCTCCTTTCGACCGCCAGCAGGCCGGAAAGCGACACTTTTGTGATGATTTCGCCGCGATTAGCGCAAGCTTGTTCGAAAGCCATAATCCGGAGGAGTTTTTTACTCCTCTGAGAGCGTTTCTCAGATCATCCGCCCCCAAAGCAGTCGATCAGCATCGTTTCAGATGACGTCGTTCCATGGAACGAGACGCTTAGGCTTGGTCATTTCAGGGAAGGTCGGCGCGCCGACGAAAGATGGTGCCTGGAGGCGGGTTCGAACCACCGACACGCGGATTTTCAATCCGCTGCTCTACCAGCTGAGCTATCCAGGCGCCGACGCGGCGTCGCGAGAGGCGGGTCTATAGGCGAGCCGTTTCCGCCTGTCCAGCGTCGTTTCAGTCCTTTTCGCCATCATCTTCGGCGCCCTCGTCCAGGGCGGCCGGGATGGCGTAGCCGCCCGTGAACCAGCGCTGCAGATCCACTTCCGAGCAGCGGCGCGAGCAGAACGGCTTGTACTTGGGATCGGCGTCGGCCTTGCGGCAGATCGGGCAGGTGCTCATCGATCAGGTCCTTCGATACGTCCACACCCGCGCCGCACATCGGCGTCGGCCCGCACCGACGCGCGCGGCCCCATCCGGGCGGCCAGGGGGCCAAGAAGCGCGGCCTCGTCCGGCGCACAGCGCGCGACGACGCGCGCAGACCGGGTGTCGGACAACAGTCGTCGGCGCAGCGCCCGGGCCAGGGCCAGGACTTCGGTCTGGACCGACGGCCGGCGGCCGGCCTCGAACAGGATCTCTTCTATAGGGGTCCGCCGCCAGGGCAGCGACATCTGCAACAATCCGAACCGGCTGATCGGACCGAACACGGCCTGGGGTTCGTGGGAGAAGGCCGCGCGGGCCGCCTTGTCCCCGGCGGCCGCGTCCTCCGCATCGCCGACCAGGTCGACGACGATCAGCCCGCCCCAGTTCCGCAGGCTGATCAGCCGCGCGGCCTGGTTCAGCCCCAGGCGATTCGCCGCCGCCCGCGCCTGTTTCGGATCACGCCCCGTCCCGGCCGTATGATCAATGTCGACGGCGATCAGGGCGCGGGTGCGTTCGATGGCGAGGTCGACGCCGTGGGAGCTGAAGACATGGCGGGACGCCAGAGCCTCTTCCTCCGCCTCCGTCACCGCGTCGATGGCGGCTAGGCCCGTGGTCAAGCCCCCGCCTCCGGCGAGGTCCCGCAGCTGGGCGGCGATGCTGGGCGCGGCCTCCAGCAGGCGGGGCGCCCCCTCCCCCGGCCCAAGGCGGCGCAGGACCGCGCCCTTGCCGGCGCGCGGCTCGGCGACGACCGTCGCCTCCAGCCGTTCGCCCTGGGTCAGACGTTCATTGCGATGGAAGGGCAGAAAGGCCGGCGCGCCGGCGCCCAGATCGACGAAGGCGCCGCGCAGGCCGGGATTGATCTCGGTCACCCGGCCGACGGACCGTGCGCCCAGGCGATGCTGGGGCAGATCGCTGTCACGATGGATCAGCAGATGAGTATAGCGGCCGTCACGCAGGACGGCGCCGCGGGTCTCGCCCGGCGCTTCATCGAGGAAGACCTCGATCTCGCCGCTCATGCCCGCCAGCCGACGCCATGCAGCAACTGCACCGCCTCATAGAGGGGCAGGCCCATGACGGCGGGATGGCTGCCGACGATTCGCTGAACAAAGGCCCCGGCCGGGCCCTGGATGCCATAGCCCCCGGCCTTGCCGCGCCAGTCGCCGGTGGCGACATAGGCGGCGATCTCGTGGTCCGACAGGGGCTTGAAGCTGACGCGGGTCTCATTGACCCGCGACGACAGCTTGCCGTCGCGCACGACGGCCACGCCGGTGAAGACCCGGTGATTGCGGCCGGACAGCAGCTTCAGGAACCGCGTCGCCTCAGCCTCGTCCGCCGCCTTCTCCAGGAAACGTCGTCCCACGGCGACCACCGTGTCGGCGGCGATGACCACCGCGTCGGGCCGTCGCGCCGCAACCACCTGGGCCTTGGACGTGGCCAGACGTTCGGCGAGGCGCGGCGGCGTCTCGCCCTTCAGCGGCGTCTCGTCGATGTCGGCGGGATCGATATGGTCGGGCGTGATCCCGACCTGCGCCAGCAGTTCGATGCGGCGCGGGCTGGCCGAGGCCAGCACCAGCTCAGGCCGGCTCATACGAGCCGTCCCCTACTTGAAGCGATAGGTGATGCGACCCTTGGTCATGTCGTAGGGGGTCATTTCCACCAGAACCTTGTCGCCGGCCAGCACGCGGATGCGGTTCTTGCGCATCTTGCCCGCCGTGTGGGCGATGATCTCGTGGTCGTTCTCGAGCGTCACGCGAAATGTGGCGTTCGGCAGCAATTCGCTGACGGTGCCGGGAAACTCGAGCAGTTCTTCCTTAGCCATGCGGCCTCTCACGCCCGTTGAATATGCGTTCGACCCCACGCCGGGCGGGCGCGAGGGGCGGAATGGAGGGGCCTAATGCCCGAAAATGCAGAGATAGTCGAGGTCAGCCGCGACGGTAGAGGGCGCACAAGAGCGTAAACAGCCGTCGCGCCGTCTCGTGATCGACGATGATCTTGCCATCCAGCCGCGTCTTCAGCTGTTCGGCCCCCTCGTTGTGGAGGCCGCGCCGGCCCATGTCGACCGATTCGATCTGGCTGGCCGACGAGCCGCGCAGGGCCTCGTAATAGCTGTCGCAGATCATGAGATAGTCCCTCAGCACCCCCTTCAGGGGCGTCAGGCTGATGGCGTAGGTGCGGGTGAAACCTCCGCCGTCGATGTCGAACACCAACCGGTTGTCCTGCAGCGACAGTTTCAGCCGATATCGTCCGCCCCCCTCTGCATCGTCAGGCGCGCCGACGGGTTCGAAACTGTTCTTCTCGACCAGGTCGAAGATGGCGACGCGGCGCTCGTGCTCGATCTCGGCGGTGGCGGCGGGAAGCGTGACCGTGTCCAGCTCAACCGAGACCAGCTTGTGGACGCCGCTCATGCCGCGCTCCCTTCATCGTTTTCAGGCGCGTTCAGAGGGACCGCATCCAGATGCGTCGGGGCGATCCGCGCCGGCCAGCGCTCCGAGATGTCGGTCACCACGGCGTCCAGGCATTCGACGTCGATCCTCAGATCGCCACCGCCGGCGAACATCAGGATCACCCGTCCGCCCGGCGCCTCGGTCGGCATGAAATCCAGGGCCAGCAGTTCCAGCGAGGCGTCGGGGCTGCGCGACAGGCGCCGGCTCTTGACCGCCAGCACGTCCCCGAACTGCATGGCGCACATCACCCGCGTCCCGCCGCACTCCCAGCAGAAGCGGCTGAAGGCGATGGTCAGGGTGCGGGCGCCCTTTTCCCACACGATGTCGACCGGCCGCAGAATGGCGTCCTGAAGCGCGGCGGAGATGATCTGCAGATCGTCGGCGTCCTCGGCCAGCAGGCGCAGCGGTTCGACCGGCGCCTTGGCTTCCGTGACGACGCCGTCGATCTCAGTGCTCATCACCTGTTCCTTTAATCCGTCGGATATCCGCCCCGCACGCGCCCAGTTTCTCCTCCAAACGCTCGAACCCGCGATCCAGATGATAAACCCGGCCGACCGTCGTCTCGCCCTCGGCGACCAGGCCGGCGATGACCAGGCACATGGAGGCCCGCAGGTCGGTGGCCATCACCTGGGCGCCGTGCAGCCCCTCGACCCCTTTGACCTGGGCCTCGCCGGCGTGAACCGAGATCTCGGCTCCCAGCCGGGCCAGTTCCGGCACATGCATGAACCGGTTCTCGAAAATGGTCTCGCGCACGGTGCTGACGCCGTCGGCCGTGGTCATGAGGGCCATGAACTGGGCCTGCAGGTCGGTGGCGAAGCCGGGATAGATGGCGGTCTCGATATCGACCGCCTGCAACCGCACCTTCGGATCGCGCTTGATCAACACGCCGTCGGCGGTGGGCGACACGTCGACGCCCGCCTCGATCATCTTGTCGGTCAGGGCCCCGATCAGCTCGGCCCGCGCCTTGGTCAGACGCACCTCGCCCCCCGCCATGGCGGCGGCGACGGCGTAGGAGCCCATTTCGATTCGGTCGGGAATCACCGACCAGGTCGTCCCGTTCAGCGACGAGACGCCGGTGATGGTCAGGACGTCGGTGTCGATCCCCTCGATCTTCGCCCCCATCGCCGTCAGGCAGCGGGCCAGGTCGCCGATCTCCGGCTCGCGCGCGGCTCGGCGCAGCACGGTCGTGCCCTGGGCCAGCACGGCGGCCAGCAGGGCGTGTTCGGTGGCGCCGACCGAGACGAAGGGAAACTCGATCTCCGCGCCCTTCAGACCGGACGGAGCCTTGGCGGTGACATAGCCTTCATCCAGCTCGATCTCGGCGCCGAGCGCGGTCAGGGCCTGGAGGTGCAGATCCACCGGACGGGCGCCGATGGTGCAGCCGCCGGGCAGCGACACCTTGGCCTCGCCCGTGCGGGCCAGCAGCGGGCCCAGCACGTTGAACGAGGCCCGCATCTGCCGCACCAGATCATAGGGGGCGAAGGTCGAAGTCAGGGCCTTGGCGTGGAACAGACTCTCCTGCCCGTCCGCGCCGTCACGCTCGGTCACTTCAATGCCGAACTGGCGCAACAGCTGGCCCAGGAACCGGGTGTCCGCCAGACGCGGCATATTGGTCAGCAGCAAGGGCTGATCCGTCAGGATCGAGGCGGCCATCAGCTTGATGGCGGAATTCTTGGCGCCGCTGACGGGAATATCCCCGAAAAGCTGGGCGCCGCCCTGAATGGCGATGCTGTCCATGACGTCCTTAAGCGCGCCCGAAGTAAACGCCTCGGGGGGAGGGTTCTCTAGCAAGCCGGCGCGCGCTTGCCAAAGGGCGGAACGGGCGCGGGCCGATGACTTTCAGTTGCTGTCTTTTGGCGGGGCGGGCGTGCGGGCCGGCGCCTTGCGACGCTTCAGGTTGGCGCGCAGGGCCGAAGCCAGGCGGATGGCCCGGTCCGCCTTGGCCCGTTCGACCTCCGACGGCGCCGAAATCTCGGGGGGCGAGGCCGCAGCGGCGGCGGGCGGCGTGTCGGCGTCAGGCGGGGGACGAGTCATGTCCGGATCATGCCGCGATCAGGAGCCGTGTCCAAACTTTCTTTCAGATCGTCAAAAAGCCGCTTCCCTCCCCGGAAGGGTTTGGCTATACGGCCGCTTCCTCAGTCGGGGCCGCCGTAGCTCAGTGGTAGAGCGCATCCTTGGTAAGGCTGAGGTCGTGGGTTCGATTCCCCCCGGCGGCACCATCTGAGACTGAAAAGGCCCGGCGCAAGCCGGGCCTTTTTGTTATGCGCGATCAGGAGAAGACCGGCATGATCGACACGCGGAAGACGGAGCCGCGCAAGCTGGGCTGGGCGCTGGCCGCCCTGCTCGTCACAGGAAACATGATCGGCTCGGGGGTCTATCTGCTGCCCGCCTCCCTGGCCTCGGTCGGCAGTTCCAGCATGGTCGGCTGGGTCGTGGCCGCAATCGGCGCCCTGCTGCTGGCCGGGGTCTTTGCCGGCCTGGGGCGCCGGCTGCCCGCCGCCGACGGCCTGTCGGGCTATGCCGAACAGGGACTGAGCCGATTCTTCGGCTATCAGGCCTCGATCGGCTACTGGGTCGGCAACTGGCTGGGCAATGTCGCCATCGCCGTGGCCGCCACCGGTTATCTGGCGCATTTCTTCCCGGTGCTGGCGGAATGCTGGCCCAGCGCGATCTGCAATATCGCCCTGCTGTGGCTGACCACCTTCCTCTATATGGCCGGACCGCGCGCCGTGGCGCGTTTCGGCGGTCTGTCGCTGGGAATCGGCCTGATTCCCCTGGCCATAGCCGCCGTCGCCGGCGCCCTGGCCTTCGATCCCCAGATTTTCGCCGCCTCCTGGTCGCCGGACGGCGCCGGGCTGGCGGCCAGCGTACCCGCCTCGATGGCCCTGATCTTCTGGGCCTTCCTCGGCTTCGAGAGCGCCGGGGTCGTGGCCCAGCGGCTTAAGAATCCTGAGCGCGACGTCGGCCGCGCCACCTTCGCCGGGGTCGGCCTGGCGGCGGTCATCTATATCGCGGTCAGCGCGGCGATCTTCGGGGTGATTCCGGCGGCTGAACTGGCGAAATCCAGCAGCCCCTTCGCCGATGTCGCCGCACGGGTGATCGGCGGCGGCGCGGCGGGCTTCGTCGCCGTCTGCGCCATCGCCAAGACCCTGGGCACCCTGGGCGGCTGGATGATGCTGACCGGCGAGACCGCCCGCGCCGGGGCCCGCCAGGGCTTTCTACCGCGCGTCTTCGGCCGGGGCGCCCTGACCCCGCCCGCCAATCCGCTGATCCACGGCGGCCTGATGACCCTGATGGTCCTGATCAGCGCCCAGCCGCGCCTGGCCGGCCAGTTCAGCCTGCTGATCGGCGCGACCACCGTGCTGTTCCTGATCGTCTACGGCCTGTGTTGCGCCGCCCTGTTCCGGTTCAGCGACCGCTGGCCCGCGCGCCTGGCCGCCCTGGGCGGGCTGGGCTTCTGCGGCTGGGCGGTCGTCATGTCGGGCTGGACCTTCCTGGGCATCGCCCTGGCCTTCTTCGCCGCGACGACGGTGGGATGGGCTTTCGTTCGCAAGACGGGCGATCCGACGGAGGGGTTGGTCTAAAAGTGTAGGAACGGACGTCGAGAACGTCAGCTTAGGGTGGAGGCTGTGTAAAAACTCGGAGCAACCGATTTTCCCGGCAATTATTTAGCTCTTATTTTCTGATAGGGAAGCAGTATCGAAACATACCGCCAGATAGCCTCGTCTGATCGACAGGATTTTGCCGCCAGTTTTCGCAGAGACGAGTTTTTACACAGCCTCGGTGGAAGGCGGACGCTCGCGGTGAGGCCTGCCATGGCAAGGTAGTAAGCGCTGCGTTCTGATTGCAAAGCTCGGCTTTGGCATGCTGTTGTCCGCCGCTGGCGATTTGCCGTGGGGACGATGAAGCGCAAATGACGACTTATGGTCCGCCGAAGCAGCAGCACGAGAAGCACGGTCGTCGGATCTCGTTTTGGCTCGTTATCTTTGGGCTCTCTGCCCTGGCCTTAGCGGCGTCAGCCCTGGCCCCGACCTTCGGGTTTCTGTTCGCGTTTTTCGGCCTTAGCCTCCCTTTGGCAATACTTCTCAATGTCGCGCTGCTGGGTGTCGCTTGGGACGCCACGCGCGGGCACCTCCCAAAGACGCTTTTGATGCTACCTATGTTGCTATACGGCGGCTACTTCATTGCTGCCGGATTTGCCTGGCTCGACTTCTATCGCTGGCAAGCCGATATCGAACGGCGCAACGCCGCCTTTGACGTTCCTTTCGACCCGTCACGCGACGCTCTCTACGACGTGGATGCGGACACGGCAGCGGGTGCCTGGCTTCTTGAGCATTATCGGATCCGTGCAGCCTTTGCGAAGTGGAATCGGTTCGACGGGCGGGATGCGCAAGCGCTCCTGGCACCGAAGGAGTTTTGCGACGTTCCTATTCCGAACCGCGTCGACATAATCGCGCACGGTAAAGACAGTTGTATGGTCTACGTCCCTGCCTCACCCCCAACGGCAGCCGTCCGGCTGCGCGCCGAGATAGGTCTGGAAGAGCGAGGCATGAGCCGGGCTCGCCTAGTGTCTTTATCAGTGGCTCGCCCAGGCCAGGTCACCCGCACCCTAACCACGGCCGTGGTTAGCCTGCCGGGTCCGATACCGTTGCCCGTCTTCGGGTGTGGCGCATCCGGCGGCTGCTCTGGAGCTTGGCTCGGACCGGTCAGGACCATTGGTCCACACGCCGAGAATGTGGAGGCCCCCGACGCAGCACCTGCTCGCCTGCTTGTTAATGCTTGGCGTCTGTCCCCGCGCGAGCCGGCTCCGCCGGCTAGTGATCCAACCTGGACCGAAGTGCGCGCGCGTGTCGCGCCTGAGGTGGAGGCCGCTAAAGCCCGCATCGAGCGCGCCCTACAAGAGCCCACGTATGACCCCGAGGCTTACCCTTACGTCCTTGCCAAGCTGGATCCCGCCTGGGCTCGTAAGGTGGGGTGCGAGCGTCTCCGCGCCTACGCGGCGGAAAAGCAGGGCGCGCCTCCCGACTGCTGAAATGACCACAGACCGCGCATAAACCGGCCCTTCATCCTCTCGCCTGCAAGCGGACATCACGAGGGTCCGCCATGGGTCGAGGCTGTGTAAAAACTCGTCTCTGCGAAAACTGGCGGCAAAATCCTGTCGATCAGACGAGGCTATCTGGCGGTATGTTTCGATACTGCTTCCCTATCAGAAAATAAGAGCTAAATAATTGCCGGGAAAATCGGTTGCTCCGAGTTTTTACACAGCCTCGGTCGATCTGCGACCTCGGCGCTCAGCCTAAAACTGGACGATGCGATAGCCGCGTCAGTCGTAGGCCGACAGCCCCCGCCGCCACGAATCGCGCTCATCGGCGTCCTTGTCCTTGCTCCAGCTGAACCCCATCGACAGCGACTTGCTGGTCGAATCGGCGCCGTAGCCGCGGCCGGACCAGCCGCCGTAGGGAGAATAGAAGCCCGGCCCGCGCAGGCCGTATCCGCCGCCGTAGCCGTAACCCCAGGGCTGGTTGCGGCCCTCGCGATAGGCCAGGTCCAGACGGCCGTTCTCGCCGACCGGCAGGGACACCGCCGCGCCATAGCTGCGATAGCCGCCCGTGCCGATGCCGGCCTCGACCATGCCGTGCATCTGGCGGTCGTCCTGAGGGCCGGGCGCGGGGGCTTCGTCGAAGCTGGCGCCGGGAGTGCGGCTGTCGATCCAGTGCTGGATCTGCTGTTCGGTGGTCAGGCCGTGGGGCGCGGCGTCCTGGGCCGTGGGGGCGGCGACGGCGGCCTCGGGCGCGGCGGCCATGGCCTGGGCCAGGGTCGGAGCGTTCGAGGGCGCGGTCGTGACCACGCCGTCGGGATCGCCGCCCGACATCGCGCCCGGCATCGTCAGAGCCATACCCGCCAAGAGTCCTGCGATCAGCATGCGCCGCCTCCGTTCGAAATCATCCTAGCACAGCGAATGCGGCCAAGGTCAGGCGTCACCGTCGCCGCGGTGCAACGGATCCGGCAGGGGTTCGCCCTCGGCCACGAAGCTCAGGGCCACCGAGTTGATGCAGTAGCGGTTGCCGGTCGGCGGCGGGCCGTCAGGGAAGACGTGGCCCTGGTGGCTACCGCAGCGGGCGCACTGGGTCTCGATGCGGACCATGCCGTAGCTGGTGTCGCGGATTTCATGGACATGGGCCGGATCGACCGGCTCGGTGAAGCTGGGCCAGCCGGTGCCGCTCTCGAACTTGGTGCGGCTGCGGAACAGGGGCAGGCCGCATTCGCGGCAGCAGAAGACCCCGGCCCGCTTCTCGCCCAGCAGGGTGCCGCAGAAGGGCGCCTCGGTGCCGTGCGACAGCAGGACGCGCTTCTCCTCGGGGTTCAGGTCGGCTTCCAGCCGGGCGCGTTCGGTGTCGTCCGGCGGGGTCAGGTCATAGCCGGAGGGCGAGCGCAGGCGGTCGGACGGGGGGGCGAGATCGGTCATGCCTCCCAAATAAGAAGGGGCGGGCCGAGGTTCCACCCCTGCCCGCCCCCGCAGTCCGTTCGATCCGGACGATTTTACTGGAACAGAGTTCCCACCCAGGCGCGGACAGCGGCCTCGTCGGTCGGATCGCCGGCGTAGGCCAGGCCCTGGGCCGGGGTGAAGGGCATGTCATTGCCGCGCTGGCGGGTCATCCAGGCCTTGTGACCATAGCTGAGGTCCGCATAGTTGGACGGCAGGCGCAGGACGGTGGGCTCGATGAAGATCGAGTCCTCGGCCGTCACCGATCCGGCCAGGCGCACGTTCGGCAGACGGGTCAGCAGGTCCAGCGTGTCCAGGCAGCCGCTGGTGCAGCCGCCGTCCACCAGAACGATGACCGGACCGGCGACCGGATTGGCCGTGCCGGCGTCCGGAACCGACGGGCGGCCCGGCAGGGTGAAGGTCGCCTGACCGGCGGCCAGGGCCGAGTCGAAGGCGGCGACGATGGCCTGGGTCTGTTCGATGACTGCGCCCGATTCCTGCACGAAGCGCGGATCGGCCTGCATGCGGTTCAGGGTGTCGACGAACCACTGACGGTTGGCCGGGGTGGCGCGATAGGTGATGGAGCCGGCCTCGGGCTGGCGGCTGACGGTGAACTCGGGCGTCCAGATCCGGTTGGCCAGGCCATAGCCCCGGCCCGTCGCGTTCAGCGACGCGCCATTGGCGCCCCGCAGGTCGATGACAAAGCCCTGAGGCCCGCGGAGGGCGGCCAACTGGCCTTCGACGGCGGCATAGAAGGCGTCCCAGCCCGCTTCGTCGACCAGACTATGGACATGGACCCAGGGACGGCCGTTGACCGTCTCGATCGCCAGGGGATTGGCCGGGGGCATATAGACGGTGGCGCGATAGGCGGTTTCCAGCGCCCCGGCCTCGACGGGTTGGGGCTGCATCTGGAACTCACGCTCCCGACGGCCGACCTTGAAGGTGCAGAGCGACGGCACGCCGCTGGTCAGCGGATTGTTGCGGTTCCACAGCAGATAGGGCGCCGTGCGGACGCGGCCGGCCTCGGTCGTCAGATCGCCTTCCCAGCGGTCCAGGCGTTCGTCAGCCAATTGCGCCGCAGTCTTGTCGCCGCACTTCACCAGGGTCGAGCCGACCGGCGGAAGGCTGCGTACGCCGGGCTTCACATAGGAGACCACATATTCGCCGTTGCGCCACGCCGTCGTCAGACCCGGCCAGCCGATGGCGAAATAGGGGCCCAGACCTTCGTAGGTCGGGCGGGTCGCGATGTTCGAATCGCGGAAACCGTTGGCGTAATAGCGCAGCAGATAGGCGTGGCTGTCGCCGCTGTTGACGCGGCCCGCCTTGCTCTGGGCGTCGGCCAGGCCGGTGTCGATCCAGGCCCGGAAGGCCTCGCCCGGCGCGCCGGGCACGACGGCGGCGGGGTGGTTGGCGGCCAGGACGTCATGGACCGTCTGCAGGTCCTGCTGCGCGAGGGCGCGGAAATCCTGGGCGGAGGCGGCGCCGGCGGCCAGTGTCAGAGACACGACGGCGGCCGAGGCGGCGGCGATCAGGCGGTTCATGGAGGCTCCTGGGCTTGGGCGATAAGCTGGCGCGTCGTTAAACCTTATGCCTCCCACGCTTGCCAACCCCCGCCGCCGTCCTTTCGCCCAAATGTCATACCGATTGCGGCGAAGCGGCGCAGGTCAGAGGGGGGAAGCCGTTTCGACGGTCGCGCCGAAAAGATGATGAAAACTGGTCTTCAGCGCCGCGTCCGCCTCGTCCATGGCGGCCAGAACGCCCAGATCGACCAGGCTGGTGACCCCGTGCTCCTGGATGCCGCAGGGCACGATGCCGCCGAAATGATCCAGATCCGGCTCCACGTTCAGGCTGACGCCGTGGAAGCTGACCCATTTGCGCACCTTGACGCCGATGGCGGCGATCTTGTCCTCACGGCTCCAGCCCGCACCCTTGCGCTCGACCCAGACCCCGACCCGACCCTCGCGCACGTCGGCCGTCACGCCGAACTGGGCCAGGCCGCCGATCAGCCATTGCTCAAGCCCCCTGACGAAGGCGCGCACGTCCCGCCCGCGCCGGTTCAGGTCCAGCATGACATAGGCCACCCGCTGGCCCGGCCCATGATAGGTGAACTGCCCGCCCCGCCCCGTCCGGTGAACCGGGAAGCGGCCGGCGTCGAGCAGGTCCTCGTCCCGCGCCGACACCCCGGCGGTATAGAGGGGCGGATGTTCCAGCAGCCAGACCATCTCCCCCGCCTCGCCCGCCGCTATGGCGGCGACACGCGCCTCCATGAAGGCTTCGGCGGCGGCGTAATCGACAGGGCGGGTCGCCACCGCCCATTCGACGGGGCGATCGTCGTCGCGACGCAGCTTCTGAAGTTCAGGACTTAACGGCTCGGCAAGCATAAGGCTTCAATGTGCAGCTTGAGGCGTTTCCGCAAGGGACGACCTCATAGTGAACGAGAGCGCCCGTGTCCCAGATCAACGCCGTCGACGTCGAAATCTCAGTGGTGCTGGGCCGTATGGTGCTGCCGATGTCGCAATTGCTGCGCATGGGTCGGGGCGCGGTGATTCCGCTGGACGCCTCCGAAGGCGACGAGGTCTGGATCCTGGCGAACAATCACCCGGTCGCGCGCGGCGAGATCGAGATTCGCGACGACCGGATCGCCATCACCGTGACCCGATCGGCCGACCTCTACGACTTCATGGCCGGTTCGGCCTGACGTATCCACAAGCTGAAACGCACAAAGCGCGACAGGGCTGAAAAGAGAGCCTTTCCTTTTCCGGCGGCTTCGTCTATTCGCCGCCGCTCCGATGCGAGCGGTCGTGGCGGAATTGGTAGACGCGCAGCGTTGAGGTCGCTGTGGGGCAACCCGTGGAAGTTCGAGTCTTCTCGACCGCACCATCTGGCTAAACAGGGCGATTCATCGGCTAACTACGGCTGGACATTCTACCAAGGGAGGCGACCACGTGAGCACCACGGACTCCGCCTTCGCTCCAGCCGAAGCGCCTGATAACGAAGACCACGCCGCCCTGGATGAGGACTATGTCCTCACCCCTCAATTCGTCGAAAAAGTCGTGGACGCCGCCGACGACGGCGACGGCATGCGGCTGCGGTCCCTGCTGGAGGATCTGCACCCCGCCGACGTCGCCGACCTGATGGGCTTCCTGACGTCGGAACACCGCGCCGTCGTGGTGCTGTGGCTGCCGCCGGAGCTGCTGGCGGAAACCCTGCCCGAACTGGACGACGGGATTCGGGAAGAGGTGCTGGAGCGGGTGCCGCACGGCACCCTGGCCGAGGCCCTGCAGGAACTGGATTCCGACGACGCCGCCGCCGTGGTCGAGGACCTTGAGGACGACCAGCGCGAACGCGTTCTGGCGGCCATGCCGGACGTCGACCGCGCCGCGATCGAGAGCAGCCTGGGCTATGATGAGGAGTCCGCCGGCCGCCTGATGCAGCGCGAGGTGATGGCCGCGCCCCAGTTCTGGAGCGTGGGCGACACCATCGACCACATCCGCAAACAGGGCGACGACCTGCCGGAGCTGTTCTTCGACATCTATGTGGTCGATCCGCTCAACCGCCCCGTCGGGGGGGTGCCGATCAGCGGCCTGCTGCGCGCCCCGCGCAGCGCGGCCCTGGCCGAACTGATGGAGCCGGTCAACGAGATCGCCGTCGATCAGGACCAGGAAGAGGTCGCCTATATCTTCGAGAAATATCACCTGATCTCGGCCCCCGTCGTGGACGCGGCCGGTCGGCTGGTGGGCCAGATCACCGTCGATGACATCGTCAACATCATTCAGGAAGAGAACCGCGAGGACATCCTGCGTCTGGCCGGTGTCGCCGACGAGGATCGCGGCTCGTCCGTGTCCGAGATCGTGCGCGGTCGCGTGCCCTGGTTGGCGATCAACCTGGCGACGGCCGCGCTGGGCGCCAGCGTCATCGGTCTGTTCGAAGGCACCATCCAGCAGATCGTCGCCCTGGCCGTGCTGATGCCCATCGTCTCGGCCATCGGCGGCAACGCCGGGACCCAGGCCCTGACCGTCACCGTCCGCGCCCTGGCGACCCGCGAACTGAACTCGGCCAACGCCATGCGGACCTTCCTGCGCGAGCTGGCGGTCGGCGTCGCCAACGGGCTGGTTCTGGCCCCCCTGATCGGGGTCGCGGCGGGATTCTGGTTCCGCGACGAGGACTGGCGGATCGGTCTGGTCATCGGGGCGGCCATGATCCTGAACCTGCTGGTGGCCGCCTGTATCGGCGTGCTCACGCCTTTGACCCTGTCAAAGCTGAAGTTCGACCCCGCCGTCTCGTCGGCGGTGTTCGTCACGGCCACGACCGACTTCTTCGGATTCCTGATTTTCCTCGGTCTGGCCACCATGGTTTTGCTGTAGAAGCCTGGCCCCATGTTTGCTGAGACGTGGCCCTGGGCCGCGCCGCCGTCTCGCTTTGGGGCAACACCTGTGTCTGACACGCCGAAACCGACCAAGATCTCTCGCGAAGGGATCATTCTGATCAAGAGCTTCGAGGGTTTCCGCCCTCGAGCCGTTCAGCGCGCCGACGGCCGCTGGACGATCGGCTATGGCCATACCCGTTCCGCCCGCGAAGGGCTGAGCGTGTCCGAGAGCGACGCCGAACTGCTGTTGCAGTACGACCTGATCCCGGTGGTTCGCGCCATCGGCTCCGTCCATGCGCCGCTGAACCAGCATCAGTTCGACGCCCTCGCCAGTTTCGCCTTCTCGGTGGGGGTGGATCGTTTCACGACGTCCGACGTCCTGGCCCGATTGAACGCAGGCGCGCCTGACGAAGCCGCCGAGGCCCTTGGCGGCTGGTCGGACGACACCGAGATCGTCACGCCGCCGCGCCGCCGCGCCGCCGAACGCGCCCTGTTCGTCGCCAATCCCGACGCGCCGGTTTCGCTGGCCGACCTTCTCGCCGCGCCCCTGCCGCCGGTGGCCGCCACCCTCGTGCAACGCACCGTCGAACCCGAGACGCCGGTTGAGGGGGGCACGTTCGAAAACGCGGATGTCGCGCCCTTCCCGGCCCTGCCCTCGGCGACCCTAACGAGAGCGGCCGCCGTCGCGGTTCTGCTGGGCGAAGACCAGGACGGTCTGCTTCCCGTCGCTGCCGACGAGACGCCTCCGGCGCTTGAAGTCGCGCCGGTCGAAGAGGAATCGACCCCGGACGTCCTGATCGAGACAGACGTCGCCGAAGAGGCCGAACCGGCGAAAGAACCGGAGCCGCGCCCTTCGCCGCCCGCACCTCAGATCGACAAGACGGCCGGCGTCGCCGCCTTCTACTCGCCCTACGCCGTGCGCGCCCACGGCCCGCTGCTCGGCTTTGGAGCGGGACGCGTGAACGCGAAGCCGGAGGCGACCGCCGCCGCCGCCAATGACCTCGCTGCGCAAGACGTCGAGGTCGAGGCGACGGAAGACCGTGCGGTACAGACTTCATTCACCCCGACCGCGGCCCTGCCCGACCCCTCGCCAGGCGAAACAGCGGTCGCCGGCGAGGAGGTTTCAACGCCTGAGCCGGCTGCAGAACCTGCGACTTCAGAAGACGCGCCTGAGACGTTTGAACAACCGCCAATGATCGCCGAGCAGGCGGTCGAAGTCCCGGTGTTCGCCGCCGCCGCGCCGCCGCAGGATCCGATCCCGCTTGAACTGACGGCTGATCCTGTCTCGCCACAGGAATCGTCGAACGCCCGCCAGGCATGGCCCGAGAGCCGCGAGGCGGTCGATCCTGACCAGACGCCTCTGTTCGGGACGGAAGAGAATTCCGCGATCGATGAAGAGATCCAGGCCGACTATGCTCCGGTCGCGCCCACCGCTCAGCAGGCCGGTTGGAGCGAAACGGCGACCTTTCTGGTGATGGGCGGCATCGGCATGCTGTCGTTCGGCGCCGCCATGGCCGCCTTCCGGCAATCCTCCCGTTCGAGCGACGAAACGCTCCTGATCGGCTGGGTGCTGGCCGTCATCGCCCTCGCCTGCGTCGGGGTGTCGGGCTACAATCTTTACAAACGCTGGGGCCGCGCCGACCGCGCCTAAGACTGTTTTGCGAAAGAGGATGCGCGATGCTACCCCTTTGCGCATGAGCATTCCCTTCGCGCCGCAATCCATGGAATTCAGCCTCGGCGAAAACGCCGACGCGATTCGCGAGACGACCGCCCGCTGGGCGGCAGATCGCTTGGCCCCCCTGGCGGCCGAGATCGACGCGACAAACACCTTCAGGCGCGAGCTCTGGCCCGAGATGGGCGAACTTGGCCTGCACGGGATCACGGTCGAAGAAGACTACGGCGGCCTGGGCCTGGGCTATCTGGAACATGTCGTGGCGATGGAAGAGGTGTCCCGCGCCTCGGCCTCCATCGGCCTGAGCTACGGCGCCCACTCCAACCTGTGCGTCAACCAGATCCGCCGCTGGGGCACGCCCGAGCAGAAGCGGAAATATCTGCCCAAACTCATCAGCGGTGAACATGTCGGCGCGCTCGCCATGTCCGAGGCCGGATCCGGCTCGGACGTGATGTCGATGCGGACGCGGGCCGACCGAAAGGGCGACCGCTATGTCCTGAACGGAACCAAGTTCTGGATCACCAACGCCCCCCACGCCGACACCCTGGTCGTTTACGCCAAGAGCGATCCCGACGCCGGATCAAAGGGCTGCACCGCCTTCCTGATAGAAAAGGGCATGAAGGGGTTCAGCGTCTCCAAGAAGCTGGACAAGATGGGCATGCGCGGCTCGGACACCGCGGAACTGGTGTTCGAGGACTGCGAGGTGCCCGAGGAGAACATCATGGGACCGGTGGGGGGCGGCGCCGGCGTTCTGATGAGCGGCCTGGACTATGAGCGCGCGGTCCTCGCCGCCGGCCCGCTGGGCATCATGCAGGCCGCCCTGGACATCGTCCTGCCCTATGTCCGCGACCGCCAGCAGTTCGGCCGACCGATCGGATCATTCCAGCTGATGCAGGGCAAGGTGGCGGACATGTACGTCGCCCTGAACAGCGCCCGCGCCTACGTCTATTCGGTCGCCCGCGCCTGCGACGCCGGCCTGACGACCCGCTACGACGCCGCCGGCGCCATTCTACTGGCGTCCGAAAACGCGGTGAAGGTCACGCTTGAGGCCGTCCAGGCCCTGGGCGGCGCAGGCTACACCAAGGAATGGCCGGTCGAACGCCTGGTCCGCGACGCCAAGCTCTACGACATCGGCGCCGGCACCAACGAGATCCGGCGCTTCCTGATCGGTCGGGAACTGCTGGGCGGCTGACGGCTTCTTCCGGGCGGAAGGAGACACCCATGCCCGCAAAATCCGCAGCCCAGCAGAAGGCCGCCGGCGCCGCCCTGTCGGCCAAGCGCGGCGATACGCCCAAGTCCGAACTCAAGGGCGCGTCCAAGTCGATGGTCGAGTCCATGACCGAGAAACAGCTCGAGGACTTCGCCCACACCAAACGGAAGGGCAAGCCCGAGCACGCGGCGAAGAAATAGGCGCCGCCGGTGCGATTATTCGGCTTTGTTGCCGTTCGGTAAGTGGCGGTGAAACCTCTGTGCGCCTAGATGGCGCGAACCCCTTTCCCGAGCCGCGCTGATGCCCGCCCAACCGCCTCCGAACGACGACCTGCGGCTCTTCTCGGACGTGATCGAGGAGCTAGGCGAAGGCGACGATCCCAAGCTGAAGCTCGAGGAGCTGGTCGCGGCCTTCGGCGAGCGCGGCTTCGGGGCGATGATCCTGATTCTCTCGATGCTGGCCCTGCTGCCCTGGCCGCCAGGGGGCAAGGCGGTGTTCGCGGTCCCCATCATACTGATGTCGCTTGAGCTTGCCTTCCAGCGCAGTTCGATCTGGCTCCCACGCTGGGCGCTCCGCACCTCCATCAGCCGTGCGGCCTATCGCGCGGGGGTGTCGCGAATCATGAAGACGGTTCGTTACGTCGAGAACCTGACCCGACCGCGCATCCCGTTCCTGACCGGCGAGGTCGCCGACACGGTCACGGGTCTGATCTGCGTGATCCTGGCGCTGATCATGGCCCTGCCCATCCCGTTCGGCGACGCCCTGCCCGGCATCGCCCTGGTCTTCTTCGCCCTGGGCATGATGCAGAGGGACGGGATCGCCATCCTGCTGGGCGCGCTCGCGACCGGGGGCTGCGCTCTGTATCTGTTCCTGATCTGGCGCACGGTTTTCGAAGTGGCCCACCACGCCGCCGGCTGGCTCGCCCAGATCTTTCACTGAGGCCAGACAAAAGGACCGCCGCGTCGCCGCGACGGCCCTTCATTGTCTGACCGCGAACGGCCGGACCGCAACACTCAGCCTGAACAGCGCTCAAACGGCCCGACGGGCGTTAGCGCCAACCAAAAGGTCAGGCCCGGACCTCTCCGAGGACCAGGGTCGCGGCCACCGCACGCGATTGATGACAATGAGACACTGGATCACCTCCTTTCGACTGTTCAACAGGGATCTGAAAGGTAGGTCGGTTCAACAGCTTGCAGCAACAGGCTTCGCGATTTCGTGAAGTCAGGCGCGCTCAGGCCGCCTGCTGCGCGCCCGGCGCCAGCCCCTGCATCATCATGCGGTTGATCTCGATCAGGTCCTGGAACGTCTCTTCTCCACGCATGACAGCGGAGGAATGGCGATTGACGAACAGGCTCAGGGAAATGATCTGCGCGCGCAGGGACGCCGGCAGCACATTGGCGGGATCGCCGCAGTCCGAAGCCAAGGTCGACCACAGACGCCGGTTCCAGTCCAGCGCATCGATACGCGTGGCCAGATCCCGTTCATCGACCGTCGAGGCATGCACAAGCGCGCGCGTGACCTGGCCGAAGAGCCGGTACTCCAGGTCGCGCGGCGTCTCAGCCCGCGACGTCGCCGCTTTGTAAGCTTGAAGCGACATTCAGAACCTTTTCTTCGTATTCGACAATCTTACGGGCCGCCATCAGGGCCTTGTAGTATTCGCGCGCCAGAACGTGACGCGAGGCGGAGACGCATTCGGCGAGAATGGCGGGGTTCTTGGTCGCGCCCATGAACTCGGAGATCCGCAGCGCCAATTCGTCGTAGAATTTCGCTGCAGAGGCCTCTTCCAGATACATCATCATGATCGGGAAATAGATCCGGCGGGCGGGGGTGGTGACCTCCTCCGCCTGCATGATGTCCTTCTCGCGCAGCACGCTGGCGCGGTTCTGAAGAATCAGCACCCCGCGACGGTCGCCGTTCTGGACCACCGCGCCGTTCAACACGAACCGCTCGCCGGGTTTCAACGACAGCTTCAACGCCATGGACGACCGAACTCCCCAATAGGTCGGAACCGGTCAATCTTGGACCGCACCTGATGAGTCGAACCTTAACGCGAGAGGGTTAACCATCTCTTGTCCCCCCGTACGCTGGAACACCTAACCACGGCTGACGTTTCCTCTTCGCAGAGGAGGCGCACATGCCGGACAACGATTACCAGGACGACCAGGAGCAGTCGGAAGTCTTCGACGAAACCCATGTCGACGACGAGGGCGAAGGCGACATCCTGCTGGACGAGGCCGAACAGGTGCTGGACGTCACCCAGGCGGACGGCGACGCCGACGAGGATGAGTTCGACGAGGACGATCTCGACATCGACGATCAACTCGCTCTCGACGGGATAGCGCGCGAGGCCGACGCACTGCTGGGCGTGGATGGCGAAACCCTGAGCCAGTCTGACGCGGACAGCAACAATCTGCGCGCGGACGATGAGGTCGAGCTGGTCTATTCCGGCCTGATGGAAAACGAGCGCGGGGCCCAGGCCAGCGCCGCCCACTGGGAATCCAAACGTCTCGACGACGACGACATCGAACAACTGGGCTACGCGCCCGATCAAACCCCTGATCCGGCGCCCTGAGCCGCCAATCCTTAAGGAGACGACATGAACGATCCCCACGCCAAGGCCGACGCATCCACCGATACTCCCTATGCGAAACGAATCGTCGCCGAGGAGGGCAAGACGGACCAGCTGAAGGACAAGGTGCAGGAGGCCGAAAGCCGCGAAGAGGCTCTGGTGGACGAAGGCGTCGAAGAGACCTTCCCCGCCAGCGACCCGGTATCAGCCAAACACATCACCTGATCGCTGTTCATACCCGATCCGATCCGCTAACCCGCTTCGTGACATTCACGGAGCGGGTTTTTCATGGGCCGGTTCGAAGGCACCGATCGCTACATCGCCACCGCTGACCTCAAGGTCGCGGTCAACGCCGCCGTGGCGCTGGAACGGCCTCTGCTGATCAAGGGCGAGCCCGGGACGGGCAAGACCGTTCTGGCCTATGAGATCGCCAAGGCCTTCGACGCGCCCCTGATCACCTGGCACGTCAAATCGACGACCAAGGCGCACAACGGCCTGTATGAATACGACGCCGTCAGCCGCCTGCGCGACAGCCAGCTGGGCGATGAGCGGGTTCACGACGTCCGCAACTACCTGAAGAAGGGCAAGCTGTGGGAGGCCTTCACCGCCCCGGCCCGCCCCGTGCTGCTGATCGACGAGATCGACAAGGCCGATATCGAATTCCCCAACGACCTCCTGCAGGAGCTCGACCGGATGGAATTCTATGTCCAGGAGATCGACGAGACGATCCGGGCCGAAATCCGCCCCATCGTCATCATCACCTCAAACAACGAGAAGGAGCTGCCGGACGCCTTCCTGCGCCGCTGCTTCTTCCACTACATCCGCTTCCCGGACGCCGAGACCCTGTCGGCCATCGTCGATGTCCACTTCCCCGGCATCAAGCCCCGCCTGGTCGCTGAAGCCCTGAAGACCTTCTACGAGATCCGCGACACGCCGGGTCTGAAGAAGAAGCCGTCCACCTCGGAACTGCTGGACTGGCTGAAGCTGCTGCTGGTCGAGGATATCGACGCCGAGACCCTGAGGGAGAAGACGCCGAACAAGCTGATCCCGCCCCTGCACGGCGCCCTGTTGAAGAACGAACAGGACATCCACCTGTTCGAACGGCTGGCCTTCCTGGGTCGGCGCGACGGCGGCCGCCCAGGCGGTTGACCGGGCAGTTGATCGGGCGGTTGATCGGCATTACCGCGATTTCACTGGATCGACGCCGCCCAGCGCCCACAATAGCAAACATGAGCGTTACCGCCCCGTATCGTCTTCTGACCGCCGGCCTGATGGCCGCAAGCCTGAGCGCCGGCCTGGCGGCGTGCGACGGCGAAAACGCGGTTCGCATCACCACCACCACGACCACCTCGCCGGACGACACGCCCTTGGGCGTGTTGAAGGTGGTGGATGGCCTGCAATGCCCGGACGCCCTGAACGTCCTGACCCGCAAGGGATCGGCCAGCCCCGGCGGGGGATCCTGCACCTATGGCGGGCCGCGCGGGTCCGAGGTGGTTCTCTATCTGGTCAAGCTGGACGGTCGTTCGGCCGATCAGGTGCTGCGGGACTACGAACGCCGCCTGTCCGATGAAATGCCGCAGGCGGCGGTGCGGATCGACGCCCGCGAGCGTCAGACGGGCGAAGACAAGACCTCGGTCGAGGCGCCGGGCGTCAACATCAGGACCAAAGGCGAAGACGCCACCGTCAGCCTGCCCGGCATCCACATAGAGACCCAGGGCGACAACGCCTCCGTCCGTATCGCCGGCATCAACATCCAGTCCAAGGACGGCCAGGGCGTGCGGACGGAGACCAGCAACGTCAGCGTCCAGTCCAACGGCGAAACCACCCAGGTCCGCACCCAGGCGCCCGGCGACGCCACCCGCATGACCTTCCTGCTCGCCGACGACAATGTCGAAGCCGGCGCCTGGCGTCAGGTGGGGTTCGTGGCGCGCGGTCCGGTCGGCGGCCCCCTGGTCATCGCCACTGTGCGGTCCAAGGCCACCAACGACCGGGTGTTCGAATCCGCCAAGGATCTGGTCGCTCTGAACGTCGGGAACTGACGGTTTTCCACGCTGGATGCGGCGCCGATCAATCCGATTCGCCCTTGCCGCCTTGATCCCCGCGCCGCTTTGCGTCACCTGACCAGCCCACAAGCCATCAGGATCGACGATTTGGCCGAGCGCCCCAAGAAGAAGACCGAAGTCCGCGCCTGGCAGCGTATGCTGTCGGGCCGACGCCTGGACCTGCTCGATCCCTCGCCCTTCGACATCGAGATCGAGGACATCGCCCACGGCCTGGCTCGCGTCGCGCGCTGGAACGGTCAGACGATCGGCGAGCACGCCTTCTCGGTCGCCCAGCACAGTGTCGTGGTCGAGGAGATCGCCGCCCACATCAAGCCGGGCCTGGACCCGAAATGGCGCCTGGCCGCCCTGCTGCACGACGCCTCGGAATACGTCATCGGCGACATGATCTCGCCGTTCAAGGCGGCCCTGGGCTCGGGCTACAAGGATTTCGAGGCCCGGCTCGAGGCGGCCATTCACGTCCGCTACGGCCTGCCGCCCAAGACGCCGCAGACCATCAAGACCCTGATCAAGAAGGCCGACAAGGCCTGCGCCTTTTTCGAGGCGACGCAGTTGGCCGGATTCAACGAAAAGGAATCCCTGGGCATCTTCGGCTCGCCCCCGCCGGGCTACAGCCTGGTCATCGAACCCCAGCCGGCCTCCATCGCCCAGGCCCGTTATCTGGAACGCTATCAGGTCCTGGCCAAGGCGGTCGGCCTCCTGCCCGCCGACGACGCCTGGCATACGGAATAGGCATGGCGGGACCGGCGGATCAGGGCGTGCGCATCGGCCTGTCGGTCGTCGTCATGGCGCTGAAGGACCGTCGGGCCGTGGTCCTGACGACCCAGGCCGAGGACGGCGCCCGCGCCCTGCCCTTCGGCCCGTTCGATCCCGTGCGCGACCGCACGTTTGAACGGGCTCTGCGCGACTTCGTGACCGACCAGACGGGCTTCCGCCTGGGCTTCGTCGAACAGCTCTACACCTTCGGCGATGCGGGCCGCGCCACCCCCCGCGCCACACCCACTCCAGACCAGAGGCGCGAGGTCTCGGTCGGCTATCTGGCCCTGACGCCGGACGCGGCCCAGGGCCAGACCCATGACGCGCACTGGGACGCCGTATTCGACTTCTTCCCGTGGGAGGATCGTCGCGCCGACAACCCCGCCCTGCACGCCGCCCTGGTCGAGGGACTGACCCGTTGGTCGGGCGCCGACGACCGCCGCACGGCCCGCGCCCGCGCCCTGTTCGCCCTGACGCCCGACCACCGTTGGAACGAGGAACGGGTGCTGGAACGCTATGAGCTCCTGTACGAGGCGCGACTGGTCGCCGAGGCCTGGCGCGACGTGCGCCAGACGCCGCCCGAGGCCTCCGCCCTGCTGCCCGGCGCGCCCATGGGATCGGACCACAGGCGCATCCTGGCGACAGGTCTCGGCCGGCTGCGCAGCAAGCTGAAATACCGCCCGGTCCTGTTCGACCTGACGCCCGGCCTCTTCACCCTGTCGGAACTCCAGGCCGCCGCCGAGGCCGTCTCGGGCCTGACACTGCACAAGCAGAATTTCCGGCGCGGCGTCGAACGCACAGGCCTGGTCGAACCCACCGGACAACTGTCCTCGACCACCGGCGGACGCCCCGCCGAACTGTTTCGATTCAAGGGCGTCGACCCCCAGACGGGCGCCGCGCCGGGCCTGTCCCTACCTGCGCAAAGATAGCGTCCGATTTCTTTCACAGACCGCTTGCGATGCGGCGCGCCTGCCATTAGAGAAGCCGCTCGCTCGACCAAGCGACTATGCACCGCGGAGAGGTGGCAGAGTGGTCGAATGTACCGCACTCGAAATGCGGCGTGCCTGGAAGGGTACCGTGGGTTCGAATCCCACCCTCTCCGCCACCGGCCTTGATTTCATTGAACTTTTCCCCACTCGGGGGCCTCACCCATCAAACCACCCATCAAAAACTCTACGCCTGAATCCCACCTTTTCACGGCTGTTCAGGTGGCGCCATGGTGTTTCAAAGACCTTGAGGCCGCGCCGCTCTCCGCTTGATCATGCCAGATGGCTTCGCCCCCACGCCTTCGCCTCGACGAAGCCAGGTCATATAGAGATTGAACAGAATCCCCCCCTTGGCGACGCCCACGCGACGCGCGCGCCGGCCCTTGCCGCGATAGACTTCGAAACCTGCTAGTCGCCCGGTCCGCTTCGCCATCATCCGTCTCCGACTCATTCTCGCACGAGCTTCACCCATTCTCGGGCTTCCCTGAACCCACGACCGCGCGGGCCCCATCCCGTCACTCGGACGATCTTTGTCCGTCGCCCGCCACCTAGGTCGGCAAAGCGCCGATACCGTTGAAAAAGTCCGGCGACCGCTGAAACGGCGCAAACCACGGGCGGGTCCCGAAATTCCGCCCCAATGAAATCAATCGCTTAGTTTTCCGCGACGGCTCCAGATCGAGCCGAAAAGGCCGATCACGGCCGGCTCGCGGACTTTTTCAACAGTATCCGCCAGTAGCGGACATTGGCTGAACGCCTGGAGGCGGACCGTCGCTTCGAGCGAGATAGACCCTCACCGTAGGATCCTCTCCTCTGCCCGTGTCAGTCTGGCGAACCTCTTCCCGCCCCAACCTCTTAGACACGCCGCGCACTTGGGCTTGGGCGTCGCCGTTTCGGCAGTCCGCTCGGGTTGGACCAGAAGGTGAAGACCGCCAGCGATCCCAGCAGGGTCAGCGCCAACCCGGAGGCGGCGACCACAAGTCGATAGGCCAGCCCCCCGACCTTGGCGGCGTGGATCGGGTACTGGGCGTTAATGACCCGCAGCCCAAGAGGCAGCCCCATGGCGTCGCGTGTTCCGACAATCCGTCCATCGGCGGGATCGAACCAGACCTGGGTCCGGCCGTTGGGCAGCCATTCCGCCGTCCGCCGCATCCGCAGGCCAATCAGACCGCCCTGTTTGGTTAGCAGGGAGACGATGCGCGCCTCGGCGTCAGGGAAGCGGGCCTGGGCCGCCGTCATCATAGCCGGCCAGTCCAGATCGGCGGACAACACCCCCCCTTCATGTTCCGGCTGGGCCATGACCGCCTTCAGGTCGGCGCCCGGCGACAAGGCCTGGGCCAATCCGTCATACAGGGGCGATAGGGCCACGATCGCCCCGGTCGTCAGGACGACGGCCAGGACCGGCGCGCTCCACACGCCCATGTCGCGATGATGCTTGACGATCCCTGGGCGCTTCCACGCCCTCGGCATGACCGCAAAGACGAAGGTGCGCCGCGTGGGCCACCACAGGATCACCCCGGTGACGACAAAGCCCAGACCCGCCAGGCCCGCGATCCCGGCGATGGTTTTTCCCGTGTCGCCGATCAGCAGATAGTGGTGCAGGTCGAACAGCCACAGCTCCGGCCGCGCCCACAGGCTTTCCCAGCGCGCTACGACCGCGCCCGACTGGGCGGCGTAGGCGCCGCGCGTCTTGTCCTCATAGTTCAGTCGGAGGACGCCCAGACTATCAGAGGCCAGGATGACCGAACGCGGACGGTCCGGCGCCGCGAACGCCTGATCCAGCGCCGCGCCAATAGCACTTGGGTCCGAAACCCGCGCCTCTGCGGCGTGGGGTACGACCAGGCGCAGCCAGTCGTCCTTAAACACCAGGACCGTCCCGGTCAGCCCCAGGACGAACAGCAGCAGGCCGATCAGCCCCCCGGTCCAGCGATGCGCCAGTCGAACCAGACGCATCAGAAGCGACGGTCCCACCCGAGGGTGAAGGAACGGCCCCGACCGGCGAAGTAGCGCAGGTTGTCGGCCGGATTGCTGGTGTCGGAGCTATAGGTCACATAGTCCTCGTTGAAGAGGTTCTGCACCGCCAGCGACACCCCGCCGAAGGCGAAGTCATAGCGCAGGTAGGCGTCCGCCACGGTGTAGCCTTCGAAATTGTTGCGCACGTCGCCGCCCTCGAAATCACGCGCCAGATAGGCCTGGACCTGCAGGCGCGCCGACAGCGGGCCGTTGGCGTAGACGGCGGCGGCGTTGATGCGGTCCGGCGAGATGTTGGCGCCGTCCAGGTCCCGGTCCACCCGGCCGTCGTCGTTGGTGTCGGTCTGGCCGCGCAGGCGGGCGTAGCCGGTCGAAACCGTCAGCCCCTCGATCGGGGTGCGGGCGCGCAGGTTGAGCTCCAGCCCCTCGATCTCGACGGCCTGGCGCTGGACGTCATAGACGCCGTCGGCGTTGCGAACGAGGAACTGACCCAGGTCCGACGAGGACCAGAAGTAGGTCGCCCCGGCTTCGAACGGACCGCGCTTCACCTCCAGCCCGATCTCCTGATTGTCCGAGACGACCGGACTGATGTCGAGGAAGCCCTCGACCGTGACCCCGTCGACGTTGATGGAGCGCAGGATGCGACCCACGTCAGGCACGGTGTAGCCCTCGGCGTAGCTGACATAGGCGCGCACGCCATCCAGCGGTTCATAGACCACGCCGCCGTTGACCAGGGTGGCCTCGAACTTGGGCTTGCCTCCCGTGACCCGGCGCGAACCATAGGAGGCCAGGGTGGTGAAGTCGTCGATCGACAGTTCGACGTTTTCCTGGCGCACGCCGCCGGCCAGGCGCACCCGGCCGTCAAACAGCCGCATATTGGCCTGGACGAAGGGCGCCACGCTCTGGAACTCGGTCGGCGGCACCCAGGCGCGGTTGGTGGCGATCATCAACTGCTCGGTGCGGTCCTTCATGGCGTCCAGACCCAGGGTCGCGGTCAGCCCTGGCACGCCCGGCACGGCCCGTTCATAGCTGGCGCGCGCGCCCAGCTTGCGCGACCGGTTCGACGACTGGTCGAACAGGGTCCCGATGGGAGCGATACTCGCGTCCTGGAAGGTGGCCGAGCGGTCGCCGCCGAAGGTGTCGCGCGTGCGGTTGAAGAAAACCTGGGCGCTGAAGTCGCCGCCGGCCAGATCGCTGTCGGTCAGCGAGGCCGAGACGGTCTCGACCCGGTTTGCGGCAGGCTCGCCCTGGACTTGACCGCGCACGCTGCTGGTCGGACGGCCGATGAGGCGATTGCCCGCCACCGCCACATAGTCGCCGTCGCCCTTCAGTTCGAAACGGTTGGCGAGCAGGTCGAGGCGCACCGTATCGGTCAGGTTCCAGCCGAAGCGGCCGAAGAAGGACAGGGCCTTGGAATCCTGCACCTCGCCCTGGGTGTTGTCGACGCCGACGCGGCGGCCGTTGGCGTCATAGAAGGCGCCGCGTTGGTCGAAAGCCACGCCGAAAACACCGTCGAAGTCACCGTGGCGATAGGCGGCCAGACCGCCCAACTTGGCCCCGACGCCGTCGCCTTCCGGCCCGCCCGCGCTCGAGACCTGGGCCAGCATCCGGCCCGTGAGGCCGTCTTCGGTCGGGGCTCCGACCGTCACCTGATTGACCACCCCGCCCGTGGCCCCGATGCCCTGCAGGGCGTTGGAGCCGTAGATCAGCTCCACCCGGTCGATGAAGAAGGGATCGATCGTATAGCCGTCGCGCGAACCGTCACGGATCGGCGTCGACTGCGGGATGCCGTTGATGGCGAAGAGCGGCGACCGGCCGCGCAGGCTCTCGCCCGAGCCGGTCAGCTTCTGCCGCGTCGGCGAGAAGGACGGCGACAGGGTCGCAACGGCGTCGATCACCGAACCGCTGATAGCCACCTGCTCGGCCAAGGCCTTGCGGTCGATCACCTCGACCGTCATCGGCAGGGCGCTGGCCGGCAGATTGGTCCGGGCCGCAGTGACCACCACATCCTCGACGGAACTGGCCGCTTGCTCCTGCCGCGCCGTCTGGGCGGCGGCGGTCGAGGCGAAGGCGGTCCCGGCCAGCAGGACCGAGACGGCGACAAGGCCCGAGGATCGGCGCAGCGGCGGAAGGGACGAGAAGAGAGGCATGGGGGCTCCTGAAGAAGGCCCCGCCGCTTAAATGCAATTGCGAGCGACTTGCAATAAAATTCCTAACTGAATCTTCAGCGAATGACGACCGGCCTGCGCCAGGGGCAGACATTGGGTCATTGCCGCTAAGTGGACCTTCGCCGAGTGTGTTGCAGCGATCAGTTTCACAGGCATCGAACTGCAGGATACGGGTCCGCTTCAGCGATCGACTTCGCGAGCACCTTGGATAGTGATAGAATGATATCATTATTTATAAAAATCGTCTATTATCGTTATGATGATATCACTTCTTACCCCTGTCCGCGCCCTTGAGAAGCTCGGTGGGAATATCCGTGAGCGCCGACTGGCGATGGGCTTCACCCAGGCTGGTCTTTCCGCGCGATCCGGCGTGCCTCTGGGGACGCTGCGTAAATTCGAGCGTACCGGGCTGGGCTCCACTGAAGCTCTGGTGAAGCTGCTCTCCATTGTCGGCGGCCTTGAGGCGACCATCGAGGCGGCCAAACCAGAAGCGTTGACGTTCGCCTCGATTGACGAGGTCTTGAAGGATGCCCCTCGCTCCAGGCGGAAGAACGGATGGCGCACATGAACCTTTCACCCGTAGCCGCAGTGGCTGTCGGCCTGGATTTCGGCGGAGGCGCAACCCGCGTCGGCCGATTGGCCGCGCGCGATCGCAGAATCTATTTCGAGTACGACGCCGATTTCATCGCGAACGCCGTCGAAATTTCACCGCTCAGCCTGCCCTTGCGACCGGGCCTGCAGACGACCGATACCGCCCTGTTTGAAGGCTTGCCGGGCGCCTTCAATGACAGCCTGCCCGACGGCTGGGGCCGTCTCCTGTTCGATCGCGCCTTGCGCGTCCAGGGCCTTCTCCCGGAACAGATCAGCCCGCTCGACCGGTTGGCTCACGTGGGCGCCCATGGCATGGGCGCCCTGACTTACGAGCCCGACCTCACGCCAGAGGAGGCGGCGGCCGCCCAGACGCTCGAACTCGACCGGATCGCCGACCAGGCCCAGGAGGTGCTCGAGGGGCAGGCGGATGAGGTTCTGGCCGACCTTATCGCCCTTAACGGCTCGTCGGCGGGCGCGCGGCCGAAAGCGATGATCGGTTTCAACACGGCATCGGGGGAGGTGTTGCACGGCGCACGATCACTCCCCGACGGCTATGATCACTGGTTGGTCAAGTTTCCCAACAGCCATGACGGCAAGGACGCCGGAGCCATCGAATTCGCCTACGCTCGCATGGCGACCGCAGCCGGGGTCGAGATGACGGAGACGCGTCTCCTCACCACCGGCAGGGGCTCCGCCTACTTCGCCACCCGTCGCTTTGATCGGGATGGGGACCAGCGTTTGCACGCCCACACGGCCTCGGGCCTGCTTCACGCCGACCACCGGATTCCTTCGCTGGACTACGAAGCCCTCGTAGCGTTGACCACGCGCCTGACCCACGACGTGCGCGAAGTCGAGAAGATGTTTCGTCTCGCCGCCTTCAACGTCATCGCCCACAATCGAGACGATCACGCCAAGAACTTCACCTTCCTCATGAATGCGCAAGGCGAATGGCGACTATCGCCGGCCTATGACCTGACCTTCTCCTCCGGTCCCGGGGCCGAACAGACGACGATGGTGATGGGCGAAGGCCGAAACCCCTCTGTCGAACATCTGCAGCGGCTCGGCGAAACGGCTGGGCTCAAGAAGGCGCCGGTGAACGAAATCATCGACCAGACGCGCGAAGCTGTGCGCGACTGGCCCGACCTCGCCGAGGCCCATGGCGTGACCAGGACCAACATCAAGTTGATCGGCGAACGTCTGGACCGGTTCAAGTGAACCATGGGCGATATAGGGGCGTCCCGGCGCCCCCTGAAGTTCGGGCTCGAGCCTCAGGCGCTACGAACATCTTCTCCACGGAGCAAGATCATCCGGCGGCTTGAGATCCGTGCAGGGACGTGGAGGCAGCGCGAACGAATAAGACCCGCTCGGATCTGATTTCTGGCTTGGGAGTGAAACCCGCTTCAGCAAAGGCGCGCTTCTGCGGCGGTGCTGAAGCAGCAGCCTCCGCCCGCCACCATTCCAGGTCAGAGGACGCTTTTGGCAGAAGGCCTCCGACAATCCTCTCGATATCACGAAAGGTCAGCGTCACTTCCGGTGTCCGCTGCCGCCGCAGATACCGCACCAAGGGCGCATACTTCGCCATCGCCATCACCTCCGCCGCCCGGAACCCCCGAGACCCCACGCTACCGCCAGGCCAATAACGCCCACGGATTTAACGACATGTGCAGCGAATAGAAACGGTCCGACCAGCGCGCCAACAGGGGGGCCAAAGGCGCGATGGTCGGACCGTCGCCCTCCCGACCTGGGGGGAGGAATCCACGGAACGCGGACTATTCGTCGAAGTTCCGCCGCGCTGACCAGGGCCCTTGGACCCGAACTCCGCACCTTTCTGTAGTTAGAAGTGACTGCAGTCGGACTCGTCCGAACCCGCCTGATCCTGAGCGCGCCTCCCACCGATGTTCCAGAGCGTCTTCGCGGAGTCTCTATGTCGACAGCACCCGGCGTCACTCGCATCGTTGTGGTTCGATGTGACGGAGCATGGCAGATGCTCTGCGCCGGACAGGACGCCGGTCGTTTCGATTTCAGCGTCGATGCCGTTGATGCAGCCATCAGAACCGCGAAATCTCATCCAACACTGCTGCCAGATTAGCGTGGAAGACCAGCAAGACTGTCCTGACCGTTCTCGCAGGCTCCGCTGTGACAGGGTCCGCGTGTCATTCAGCGGTGCTATCGCGAGAGGCGCCAGACTCTTGATGGCGTCGCACAACCGGGCATGACAGTTCGGCCCGCTCGGCGAGAGACGGTCCGAACTGTCCGTGGAGGCGAGGTCGGTCGCCTCCACATTGTCTTCTTAAGGCAAAGCCTGTTCGCCTAGAAGCCGAAGTCGATCTGATCGACGTGGACCGGGCGGGCGCGCCGTTTTCGTTCAGGCCGCCGCACCGGCCCATTCACCAGGCTCTCTGAAATTTCTTCCCGTTCGCACCCTCCATTCGACGCCGCCGGTGAGGAACGTCCGGGCGCCCGACGCGGCATGCCAGGCAGCCGAGGCCTCGAAGGCGGGACCAGCGCCCTTGTCGTCCCCCGCGCGCCCTTCCAGGCCGTCAACTCGCTCTCCCACCATCCCACCCGGCCCGGCGAAACGGTCACGGGCGTCGGAAATTCTCCGATCCGCTGCATCCGCCAGGCCGTGGACCGACTGATGCCCGCGATATCCTGGACACGCCTCCAGGGCAGCAACCGGTCCTCCGGCCCTCCTGACTCGATGGATTCTCCATCCACCCGGAAGTTCATGGCGCCAGACCCAGGCGATGGTCGACCTTCCTGACAAGAGCCGTATGCAGAAGACGGGCGTCATGCTCTGCATCCAGGCAATCCCGGTCAGCCCATGTCTCGATCACAGCCTTCAGGGCGAAGCTCGTCGACGGATCCGCGAGCAGTCGGTCCAGCGTCGTATGATCGATGCTGTCTATCTCACGCACGACCGCGGCCCCTCGCCGCCGGAGGCGCGCCGGTCCTCACCTCGGTGATCTGGGCCCTCGCCCATTCCCGCAGCAGTCCGCGCGGGTAGAAGGGCCTGGAGCGGATGTGGCGGCACGGCGGACCGTTGGACGCCGTTGACCAGAGGCGCGCGAGCGTGGCGGGCTTGAGCCGGATCCCCAGAAGCGCCAGGAAGGCCGAGGCCTCCGCACGCGTCAGCAGATCATCGTCGCCCTGCGGAACCATGGCGTCATCGCCCGAGGCATCAGGGATCATGGCGCGCCCTCCCGCCGACACTGCCGGGCGTTCACGACGACCCGGCCGGCGCTCAAGGCGAGATAGCATTCAATAACAGATTCAACATATTCCTCCGTCTCCCTGATGCGAGGAACGCGCCCGAGGGAGGCTACTCTGGCCGGCCCGGCGTTAAACGCAGCCAGGGCTAGCCTGACGTCCTGAAAACGCCTGAGCTGGCGCGCCAGATAGTCCGCTCCGCCACGCAGGTTCTCAACCGGGTCGAAGCGATCCTCGACGCCGAGCTCCCGCGCTGTCGCGGGCATGAGTTGCGTCAGGCCCGCCGCTCCCGCCGGGGAGACAGCATTCGATCGGTACGGCTCCTGCCCGCTAACGGTCGAGCGCGGCAAGATCGTGCTGGCCGAGTTCGGCTATGGCGGCAAGCTCCTGCCCAGCTTCCCGAAATGGATGCTCGACGGGACCAAGCCGACCCGTCTGGCCTGGCATCTGAAGGCCCAGGCCCTGCCCGAAATCTACTGGCTTGGGATGTTGCGCGGTCGCGAATGGCTGGCCGGCCCCCACCACATCGAACCCGCCCCCCAGCTTCGCCCTGCTGTCGCCTGAGCCTGATCATGGACCTGTCTCCGCTGCAGTACGGCCTCGGCGCCGGCGCCGGCTCGCTCGTCGGCTTCACCCTCGGCCTGGTCGGCGGCGGCGGGTCCATCCTGGCCGTGCCGCTGATCGTCTATCTGGTCGGGGTCAAGGAGCCGCATTTGGCGATCGGCACCAGCGCCTTCGCCGTGGCCGCCAACGCCTTCGCCAATGTGATCAATCACGCCCGCCACGGCACGGTGAAATGGAAGATCGCCAGTCTGTTCGCGGTCGCCGGGGTGCTCGGGGCCTTTCTGGGTTCGAGCCTCGGTAAGGCCGTGGACGGCCAGAAGCTTCTGGCGCTGTTCGCCGTCCTGATGCTGGTCGTAGGCGTGCTGATGCTGCGGGGTCGCTCCGCCGGCGGCGACCCGAACGTCGAGCTTGATCGCCGCAATGCACCCAAGCTCGTCGGCACGGGTCTGGCCACGGGCGTGATGTCGGGCTTTTTCGGCATCGGCGGCGGCTTCCTGATCGTGCCCAGCCTGATGTTCTCGACCCGCATGCCGATCTACTATGCGGTTGGTTCGTCTCTGGTCGGCGTCACCGCCTTCGGCCTGACCACGGCCTTCAACTACGCCCTGGACGGCTGGGTCGACTGGCCCCTGGCGGCGGTTTTCATTGGCGGCGGCGTTTTGGGCGGCCTGGTTGGAGCTCGGTTGGCCAAGGCGCTGTCGGGACAAAAAGGCGTCTTGAACACCGTCTTTGCGGGTCTGATCTTCGTCGTCGCCTTCTATATGCTTTACCGCAGCGCCGGCGCGCTCGGCCTGATCGGTTGAGACTCTACCATGGATTTTGACGCCCTGATCCTGGCGCGGATGCAGTTCGCCTTCACCGTCGCCTTCCACATCGTCTTTCCGGCCTTTTCCATCGGCCTGGCCAGCTATCTGGCTGTGCTGGAGGCTCTGTGGCTGAAGACGGGGCGCGAGCTCTATCTGAACCTGTTCAAATACTGGCTGAAGATCTTCGCCGTCGCCTTCGGCATGGGCGTCGTCTCGGGTCTGGTGATGTCCTATCAGTT